>CAUBGU010000103.1 GCA_958435545.1 uncultured Collinsella sp. | reverse complement strand
TGCTGACCGGCACGTCCAAGAAGGTCTACCGCGGCACCATCGACCTCGTGCACGGTTGCAAGGGTGCAACCGGCACCGAGCGCGAGACGGTGCTTTTGGCCAACAAGGGCGTCGACAACAAGACCGTTCCCGTCATTCTCTGCGACGAGGACGACGTCGCCGGCAACCACGGAGCCACCATCGGCCACGTCCGCGACGAGCAACTGTTCTACCTCGCCTGCCGCGGCCTTGACCAAAACGCCGCCGAGGACCTGTTCGTCCGCGCCAAGCTGGAGGACGCCGCACTTTCCGCCACCGACGAGCGCACCCGCGCCGCCGTCGTCCGCCTGGGCAACAACCTGATCGACAACTTTGAAGAGGAACTCGCATGATCGACACCGAGCACGTTAAATGCGACACCTGTACCGCACCGGAGCCTATGGAGCTCGACGCCAGCGACGAGGCCTCGCGCGGCTGGCCTACCGTCGACATCGAGACTAATCCCTACAAGGCGCAGTTCCCGCTGTTCCAGCAGCACCCCGAGATCGCCTTCCTCGATAGTGCCGCTACCGCGCAGCGTCCTGCCTGTGTGCTCGACGCCGAGCGCGACTTCTACCAGCGCATGAACGCCAACCCTCTGCGCGGCCTGTACTCGCTGTCCGTCGAGGCCACTGAGGCTATCGCGAAGGTGCGCCAGCAGATCGCCGACCTCATCGGCGCTGCCCAGGCCAACGAGGTCGTCTTCACCCGCAACACGAGCGAGTCGCTCAACCTGGTCGCCAAGAGCTTTGCACCCACAGTCCTCGAGCCGGGCGACGAGGTCGTCATCACCATCATGGAGCACCACTCCAACCTGATTCCGTGGCAGCAGGTCTGCCGCGAGACCGGCGCCAAGCTCGTCTACCTCTACCCCACCAAGACCGGTCAGCTCACCACCGAGGAGGTTCTTGCCAAGGTTGGTCCCAAGACCAAGATTCTGGCCGTGGGTCAGGTCTCCAACGTGTTGGGAGTCGAGAACCCAGTCAAGAACCTCGGCAAGCTCGTGCACAAGTATGGCGGCTACCTGGTCGTCGACGGTGCGCAGTCGCTGCCGCACATGCCGGTCGATGTGGCCGACCTGGGCGCCGACTTCTTTGCCTTTAGCGCACACAAGGCTATGGGCCCCATGGGCATCGGCGTGCTGTGGGGCAAGATGGACCTGCTCAACGCCATGCCGCCCATGCTCACCGGCGGCGAGATGATCGACTCTGTTACCGAGCAGGACGCCGTCTGGGCGCCCGTTCCCGAGAAATTCGAGGCCGGCACACAGGACGCCGCCGGCATCTTCGCCACGGGTGCGGCACTCGACTACCTGGTCAACACGGTGGGTTACGAGAACATCCAGGCACGCGAGCAGGCACTCGTCCACTACCTGATGGGCGAGCTCATGCAGCTCGACTTTGTCCAGATCATCGGCTCCATCTATTGGGACAACCACCACGGCGTTGTGAGCTTTAACGTCCGCGGCATCCACCCGCACGACGTCGCGAGCATCATGGACATGGACGGCGTCTGCATCCGCGCCGGTCACCACTGTGCACAGCCGCTGCTCACCTGGCTGGGCGTCGAGAACCTTGCCTGCTGCCGCGCCAGCGTGGCCTTCTACAACGACAAGGCCGACATTGACAAGTTCATCGCCGGCCTGCATCACGTTTGGAGCACGTTCAATGGGTAATCTGTACACCTCCACCACATTTATGGAGCACAACTCGCACCCCGACTACAAGTACGAGATGGATGCTCCCACGCACGAGCACGACGGCATCAACCCCAGCTGCGGAGACGAGCTCACTCTGCAGCTGCGTGTCGAGAACAACGTGATCGAGGAGGCCTCCTTTACCGGCCACGGCTGCGCCATCAGCCAGGCCAGTGCCGACATCATGGCCGATCTCATCACCGGCGAGACCGTCGAGGAAGCTCGCCGCCTGGCAGAGCTCTTCCTCGCCATGATCCGCGGCGAGAAGCTCTCCGAGGAGGACCTGGAAGACCTGGACGAAGCCGCCCAGCTCCAGGACATCTCGCACATGCCCGCCCGCGTCAAATGCGCCGAGCTCGCCTGGCGCACCCTCGACGGCATGCTCGAGGGGCGAAATAATCAGTAGTACTTGTCCCAAATCTTAAGATTTTTGTTGGCCGAATCGCTTGACAAGAGTGGTTCGGCCATTTTCTATTCCGAGAGCTCAGTCTGTGCCTTCACCCGCGCATAAGCGCGCACGATACGAGAGACGGTACTTTTGCCAATCCCGGTATACCGCTCAATCTGGCGCACCGTAAAACCGGCATCGTGCAATCCAAAAATAACGGTATCGCGCTGCGCAGGCGGTGCGTCTTTAACCCCATGGAGCGGAGCCCCGAGGCTCTTCGCCAACTTGTCGGCAAAGGCGTGGCGTTCCCACTCTGTCTCTTTCATATCGCGCAGCGCCGGTTCGCCGCCGTCGGGCGTCGAAAGCGAATAGGCAATAAAGCCCTCGGCAGAACCAAAAAGCTCAAGCACGCAAGAAGGATCAGAAAATCCCCTCGCGACATCGGCCGCGTCACCGTCGTAAGCGCACAAATGCTCCGGAAAGCTGCTCCAGGGATAACGCTCAATGAGACTGATGCCCGCCTCCTGCGGATCGGCGTGAACGGAGCGAATAGCCTCCATCACCTGCC
>CAUBGU010000102.1 GCA_958435545.1 uncultured Collinsella sp. | reverse complement strand
GCTCCTTGGTCTCGACCGGCTTGGCCTGCTTCTTCATCTCGGCGACGGCGGCGTTGACGGCCTTGTCGATGCCGCGACGGATGGCCAGCGGGTTGGCGCCAGCGGCGACGTTGCGCAGACCGTCGTTGACGATGGCCTGAGCGAGCAGGGTTGCGGTGGTGGTGCCGTCACCCACGGTGTCGTTGGTCTTGGTGGCGACCTCCTTCACCAGCTGGGCGCCCATGTTCTCGATGTTGTCCTCGAGCTCGATCTCCTTAGCGACGGAAACGCCGTCGTTGGTGATGGTCGGGGCACCGAACGTGCGCTGCAGCGCAACGTAGCGACCCTTGGGGCCCATGGTGACGGTAACGGCGTCGGCCAGAGTGTTGACGCCCTTGGCGAGCTTAGCGCGGGCATCGGTGTTGAACGTAATGTTCTTTGCCATGGTAGGTAATCCTCCAAAAGAAACGTGACTCGCGTCGCCGCTTCCGAGTCCTATGCGGCGGGCGCGTTCAAAGACGAATCAGAGATTCTGACGAGACTAGGCCTCGACGACAGCGTAGATGTCGTCGGCGCGCATCAGCAGATACTTCTCGCCGTCGACCTTGACCTCGTTGCCACCGAACTTACCGTAGATGACAACGTCGCCAACCTTGACGTCCATGGGGATGCGCTCACCCTTGTCGTTGACCTTGCCGGCGCCCACGGCAACGATGGTGCCGCGCTGCGGCTTCTCCTGAGCGTTGCTGGCGATATACAGACCAGAAGCGGTCTTCTGCTCGGCCTCGTCGGGCTTGACCAGAACACGATCTGCAAGCGGCTTCAAAGACGACATGCTTGTCTCCTCCTTTTTGGGCCGCGCGGTTATACCACGCGAATTAACCCTTTTTGTTTGCGTACGCGTTGAATGGTACCCACGAATGGCGGGTTATACAACACGGAGTCAAAAAATCTTATTTTTTGGCACTTAGATTTTCTGAATGCCGGGGGATAACTTAGAAGTGGCTCCCGGGGCGGACCGGAGGGCATGAAGTTTGCTGCTCTACAGTCCTGCGCAAGACGGAAAGCACATTAAGTGCTTTCCTTTGCGTGCGGAACTCGCGACAAACTTCATGCTCTCCGGTCCGCCCCGGGAGCCAGGTTGACTAACTAGGGCCCGGAATTCAGAGAAGTCAGTGCAGCAAAATGGCGATGCGGATGGAATGCACAAGATAGGGGCACGTTGTTGGGACGCGCTCTTTTAAGTTGCGGTGGAATAGTTCCTGTTTTTGGGCTTGAAGGCCGATTTTAGGGACTATTTCACCGCAACTGAGGGGTGGGATGTGGGGTTAGCGCTCGTAAATCAAGTTGCCTGCCAGGTAGGTGGCTTGGACTTTGGTGGCTTGGAGCTCTTGGGGGTCAACGGTGAGCGGGTTTTGGTCCAGGACTACCAGGTCGGCGTACTTGCCGGGTTCCAGGCTGCCGAGGTTTTGCTCGTCGCCCGCTGCATAGGCGCTGCCCAGGGTGTAGTTGCGCAGAGCCGTAGCTGCATCGATGCGCTCGCTCGGCAACCAGCCGCCCTCGGGCCAGTGGCTTTTGGGGTCCTGACGCGTAATAGCCGTGTAGAGCACGTTCATGCTGGTAACGGGCGTGATAGGGCTGTCGGTACCAAAGGCTTGGCGAATGCCGCGCTGCTTATAGGTTGCGAACGGCCACATGATGCGGCTGCGCTCCAGGCCCAGATCGCGCTCCGGTCCACCCGGGTCGAGTGTAATGTGACAGGGCTGGCTCGAAGCGACCACGTTGAGCTTGCGCAGGCGATCGATGTCCTCGGGCAGAAGGTTCTCCAGATGCTCGAGCGTGTTACGGCCGTGCTGGGGCAGGCCGTACAGGCCGGCGGCCTCCTCAAAGATATCGAGTGCGGCATGAATCGCACCGTCGCCGATGACGTGGATACGCACAGTGTGGCCGCGCTCCGCAGCCGCCAGAACCAGTTTGCGCATGCGCTCAGCCGGGACCGTCAGACGGCCCTGGTCGCCAGGGAAGCGCGGATTGGTATAGGGCTCGGTGAGATATGCCGTGTGTTCGCTCGACACGCCGTCGAAAAACTGCTTAAAACCCGGCGCCGAAAGCAGCGCGTTGTTCGCGTAACGTACCTGGAGCTCTTCTAGACGCGTCTGGTCATCCAGCAGCGTGGGGAACAGATGGGCACGAATGCCCAGCTTGCCGGCCATCTGCAGTTTGTCATAGACATCGTCGCGGATAAAATCGCAGCCCGGCATGGGCATGAGCGACATATCGCAAATCGAGGTGATGCCCTGCTCGGCCATGCGCCTCATTTGATCGGCGTAAGCGCTTGCGATGCGATCTTCGCCCAGCCACTCAAGGCAGCGCGGCAGCAGCTGCATGGCAGCCGCCTCGTGCGCAATGCCCGTGAGTTCACCGTTTGCGTCCTTGTCGTAGCTGCCGCCCGCTGGCGGCTCACTGTCGCGCGTGACGCCGAGCGCCTCGAGTGCGCGGCTGTTGAGCCAAAGCGTATGCCCGTCGCCCGAGTACATAACGCAGGGACGATCGGGGAATGCCGCATCGAGCGACGCCTTGGTAGGATGCTCAGGCGGGTCCCAACGGTAGTCGCGCCAGCCCTGCGTCACAACCCAAGCGTCGTCGGGCAGGTCCTGGGAAAACTCGAGCGCGTGCTGCACCAGCGCCGCCTCTGACGTGCCCATATCCATGAGCATATACGGCGAGGAACCAACCGAGGTATGGAAGAAGTGCAGGTGCGCGTCATGGAAACCGGGGCAGACAAACTGCTCGCCGTAATCGATCACCGGCGTGGCGGCGGGAGCGGCGGCGATCACGTCATCGGGCGCACCGACTGCGACGATACGGTCGCCTGCGATGGCAATCG
>CAUBGU010000101.1 GCA_958435545.1 uncultured Collinsella sp. | reverse complement strand
CGTCCTAAACCGCTAGACGAACGGGCCACATGACATCTGCACTGCCGTGCTGCGAGGATATATATTACGGGACAAAAAACGTCAGCGCAAGAAGAAATTCCAAATTGCCCAAATTTTGTCGGCAGGTTATGGAACACGAAGGTAAACTGGGTAGCTAATTCAAGTTGAGATGGACCAAAAGAGCTTCGCGCTCGTTGGGAATATTGTCTTCGATCACGGCGTCGAGGGCGGAGTTGAGAAGCTGACCCAGTTCCGGCCCGGGCTTGACTCCGGCACGGATCAGGTCGCCGCCGTTGATGGCGAGCATCTTGAGCGTATGGGGCTCCCCTGCCTTCAGCAGCTCGTGCGCCAGCGCGCGCATCTCCTCAATCGTCTCAACGTAATAGAAGCACGACGGGGCCTTGCCAAGTGTGTCGGCACGCTTAAGGTCCATGAGCTCGTCAATCAGGCGGGCCGTGTCGACGCCCTCACCCGAAAGCGCGCGCATCATATTGAGCAGACAGGAGCGCTCGGGGCGCAGCGGCTTGTCATGGTATTTGATGAGCAGGCACACGTCGCGCACCAAGTCGTGCGAGAGCGCCAGGCGATCCATAATGACGCGCGCCTTCTTGGCACCGAGCTCGGGATGACCGTAGAAGTGTCCGCTGCCGGCGTGATCGACCGTGAAGCACTCGGGTTTGGACACATCGTGCAAAAACGCCGCCCACATAAGACTCGACGAGGGCGCGACGCCGTCGCACAGCGCCAGCTCCCCTGCCACCGTCAGAACACGAGCGATATGCTCGTAGACGTTAAACGCATGATAGACACTGCGCTGATCAAACCCGCGACCCGCTGCCAACTCGGGCACGGCGGCGCAGATGAGCTCGGGGTAGCGCAGCATGGCATCTCCCCCGTGGCCGGTCGAAAGGATGCCCTCAAGCTCAATGCCCACACGCTCGCGCGCCACGGCATCGAGCAGCGGCGCGCACTCGGCAAGCGCACGCTTGGTCTCGGGCTCAATCATAAAGTCCAGGCGGCAGGCAAAGCGCACCGCACGCAGCATGCGCAGGGCGTCCTCGTTAAAGCGACGCTTGGGATCGCCGACAGCGCGAATCAGCTTGCACTCCAAGTCACCCTGGCCGTCGTAGCGGTCGACAAGACCGCGCTCGGGATGCCAGGCCATAGCGTTGACAGTAAAGTCGCGGCGCGCCAGATCGTCCTCGAGCGAGGCGGCACGCTCGACACTCTGAGGATGGCGCCCATCGGTATAGAAGCCATCCAGACGGTACGTGGTGACCTCGATGCGCTCGCCATCGCTAATGGCCGTGATACCGCCAAATTTAATACCCGACTCCACGACCGCGATATCCGCCGCCTCGAGCGCTGCCTTGGATTCCCGCCACAGACCGCTGCAACACATGTCAACATCGTGGCTGGGGCATCCCATCAGGGCGTCGCGCACCCAACCGCCCACGTACCAGGCCTCAAGACCGGCCGCCTCGAGCGCACGCAGCACTCGCAGGGAGGCATCGGTCGGGTGCGTACCGTTGAGCGAAACATTGCACATACCTGTGGCCTCCTGCGGCTATCAAATTGGTTGTCGATTGCATCTGCAAGAAGTCTAGCAAGAAACAGCCTCCCCTGCACACGCAAGTCCGATAAACAAAAACGCATCCGTCCTGTTCCCAAGACGGATGCGAACCACTCGAAATACTCAAGCTTTAGGCCGGAGTTAGCAGACCTCGCGGATAGCGATGCCCTTCTTATACTCCTCGACCTTGGCAAAGTCGCCCAGGCCCGGGCACTCGACCACGTTGGCGCCAGTGGCCATCGAAAGGCGCAGGGCGTCCTCGACGCGCTCGGGGGCGTCGTGCCACACGGACAGGAAGGCAGCGAGCGAGGAATCGCCGGCGCACACCGTCGACAGCAGTTTGACCTCAAAGGTGCGGTTGGCAAACCAGATGTGCTCGCCGTTGGAGAAGTACGCACCGGCGCCACCAAGGGTCAGCAGCACGTTCTTGGCGCCCTTGGCATGCAGCTCGGCCATAGCGCCCTTGACGGACTCGTCGTCGCCACCGCTCACCTTGATGCCAAAGATGTCGAGCAGCTCGTCATCATTGGGCTTGATCAGCAGCGGCTCCATGGCAATGAGGTTTGCCAGCTGATGGCTCGAGATGTCGAGAACGAACTCGGCGCCCTTGGCCTTGACGCGGCGCAGGACCTCGGCCAGGAAGCCCTCGGAAGTGTTGGGAGGTAGCGAGCCGCTGATGACCAAGCAGGTCATGTCATCGAGCGAATCGATGAGCTCAAACATCTCCTGCTCGTTGGCCTCGTTAATGGCGGCACCGGCGTTGACCATGTTGTACTCGGTGTCGGGGCCGGCATTGAGGAACACGTTGACGCGCGTAATACCGTCGGTCCACACGGGCTTGACGGGCACGCCCAGGGCCTCGGCGCCCTTAACGATAAACTCACCCGAGAAGCCGGCGAAGAAACCCAGGATCGTGGTGTCGACACCATAGTGGTCAAGCGTAAACGAGACGTTGAGGCCCTTGCCGTTGGGCGTGTAGACGGCATTGCGGGTACGCGTGACGGTATTGGCAGCAAGGCCGTCGCAGGCGATGTTGTAGTCAATGGCGGGATTTGCAGTGAGCGTGTAAATCATGAATGTTCCTTTCACGAAGCAACGTGTTAATGAAAGTATATTCCACGCATCGGTAAAAGGCTAGGACAACTCGGTGAACGGTGTGGAAGCGATGAAGTACGGCAGGACACCTCTCCCCCGTGGCGGAACAAAAAGGCGCCCCAGCCGAAACCGGGGCGCCGCATGCGCACGAATATGTCGCGTTTCGATTACTGACGATCGAGCTTGCGGACGGCAACGCGCTTGCTGTACTCGTCGACGTGACCAAAGTCGCCAATGCCGACGGACTCGGCAACGTTGGCGCCGGTGGCCATAGCGAGCTTCATGGCCTCCTCGACGTTGTCGCGATCCCTGTACCACTTGT
>CAUBGU010000100.1 GCA_958435545.1 uncultured Collinsella sp. | reverse complement strand
ACAGGCACCTTTGTGGTGGTTTTTTCGTTCTAGTCGTTCTAGTAGTATTCATTCTTAGCGATACCTACGAACACAAGGAGTCTTTTATGGCAGAGCTGCTTTCCGCCGGAATCACCCGCGACCGTGCGTTCGAATTGCTCAACGAGCACAACAAAGACCCGTTCCACATCACCCACGGCGAAACGGCCGAGGGCACCATGCGCTACTTTGCGCGCGAGTTCGACCCCGAGAACGAGGAGTTTTGGGGCATCGTCGGCCTGCTACACGACCTGGATTGGGAGGAACATGAGGACGACCCCATGAACCACACTATCTATGCGGCCGAGATTCTTGAGGGCGAGGGCGCATCGCCTGAGCTCATCCGCGCCATCCAGACGCACACGTCCGATTTCAACTCTTCGCTGCCCAAGCCCGAGCTACAGATGGAAAAGATCCTGTTTGCCTGCGACGAGCTCACCGGCCTGATCGGTGCTGCCGTGATCATGCGTCCGAGCAAGAGCGTCATGGACTTTACGACTAAGTCACTCAAGAAAAAGTTCAAGGACAAGCGCTTTGCCGCCGGCTGCTCACGCGATGTGATTTCGCAGGGCGCCGAGATGCTGGGTTGGGAGCTCCCCGAGCTCTTCGACCGCACCATCGCAGCAATGCAGTCCTTCGCCCCCGACCGCGACACCTTCCAGGCCTAACCGCCCACGCCACCTATAACCACCACAAAGGGGACAGGCACCTTTGTGGTGGTTTTTCGTTTGCGACAGGAGGGAGACTAGCCCGCTTTGCGGATCGACCACTCCCCCACGCCCGTCAAGCGCTGGATCTGGCGGATGGAAAGGCCCGCGCCTCGCATTGCGGCAAGCACCTCGTTGCGTTTAGTCTTGTTGAGGGATTTGACATCGGAGAGCCCACTCAAGCCGAGCGAACGGACCAGCGCCGTCCCTACATCTAAGGCCTCATCTTCATCGATACGTCCACCCGATGGCGGACGAACGACTGTCCCATTCGATGCATCCATAAAGGCCTTATAGTCGCGCACACGGGGAAAGGCAAGACGAACGAGCGCCAAATCGATCGTTGCGATTTTTGGATCGCGTTCAACATAATCTAGGTGGCTGCTCCATCGATACGCGCCGTATGGACAAACCCCGGCCTTTTGCGGATTGAAATGAACATATCGAATAGCGTCGAGAAGGTATTCCTCACTCGAAATAGGGGCGCTTGAAAACCTATCCTGAAAAACATGGCCAACATGTCCGTGGCGACGGTTATACCAAGTTGCGTAGCAAGACATGACAAGATGCATGGCATCGCTCACGTTGTCGCCAGGATCGCTCATGACAAGATGAACGTGGTTGCCCATCAGGCACCAAGCAATTAATGTAATGTTGAATCTCGTTATCGAGGTCCGGACAAGCGACAGTAGCCGCCTTCTGTCTTTATCATCTTCAAACAGAAGCTGCTTGCCGTTGCCTCTCATCGTAATGTGATACAGGCCAATCTGTGATTTCTGCCGCGGTTTTCTCGACATGGGCATCTCCTTGCTCTCATGCCAAAAATAACCCCGAGCCGCACGCAAAGCGGTGAGAATCTACTCGCCGATTAAACCGTCCACCTGCCGAAATGTTAGCTATTGCATGGCGGAAATATGCTTAGATACCGTTAGACAACGAACGAGCGACCAACAAGCCAAAACCACCACGAAGGTGCCTGTCCCCTTTGTGGTGGTTTTTCGTTTGCGAGAGGTTTAGGGGCGAACCTGACCGGTGCCGCGGAGCTTGTATTTGTAGGTGGTGAGGGCCTCGGCGGCGAAGGGGCCGCGGGCGTGGAGCTTTTGGGTCGAGATGCCGATCTCGGCGCCCAGGCCAAACTCGCCGCCGTCGGTGAAGCGCGTGCTGGCGTTGGCGTACACGGCCGAGGCATCGACCGCATCCAGGAAGCACTCGCAAGCATCCGTGTCCTCGGCAACGATGGCCTCGGAGTGCATCGTGCCGTAGCGGTTGATGTGTGCGATGGCCTCGTCCTCGTTTGCCACGACCTTCACGCTCATCTCGAGCGCCAGGTACTCGCGACCCCAGTCCTCCTCAGTCGCGGCGACGTAGTCATCGCCCTCCACAAGCCCGGCATCGGCGTATGCGGCGCAGGTTGCCTCGTCGCCGTGAATCAGCACGCCGTGGTCATGCAGCACGGTCACGACCGCGGGCAAAAACGCATCGGCCACAGCACGGTCGACCAGCAGCGACTCGGCGGCATTGCACACGCCTACGCGCTGGGTCTTGGCATTAACGATAATGTTGAGCGCCTTATCAAAGTCGGCGGATTCATGCACGTAGATGTGGCAGTTGCCCGTGCCCGTCTCGATCACCGGCACAAGCGACTCGCGCACGCAGCGCTGGATCAGGCCTGCACCTCCGCGCGGAATGAGTACGTCGACAATACCGCGGAGCTTCATGAGCTCGCCGGTGGCCTCGCGGTCGGTGAACTCGATCATCGACACGGCCTCGCGCGGGAAGCCCTTGGCCTCGAGCGCATCGGCCAGCAGCTCGGCGATCATGGCACACGAGTGATAGGCCAGCGAGCCGCCGCGTAGAATGCAGGCGTTGCCGGTACGGATGCAGATGCCTGCGGCGTCGGCCGTCACGTTGGGGCGCGCCTCGTAGACCATGGCGACCAGGCCCAACGGCACGCTCACGCGGGTCAGGTCCACACCGCTCGCAAGCACGCGGTGGTCGAGCACGCGGCCGACGGGATCGGGCAGCTCGGCGAGCTTCTCCAAACCGGCGGCCATGCCCTCGACGCGCTCAGGCGTCAGCAGCAGACGGTCGAGCAGACCGGCCGAAGTGCCCGCATCGCGCGCGGCGGACATATCGAGCTCGTTGGCGGCGACGATGGAGTCGACACCGTTGCGCAGTGCTGCGGCCATGGCGCGCACGGCCTCCTGGCGCTGCTCATCGCTCGCCGTGGCAAGCGAGGCCGACGCTGCCTTGGCGGCAACGGCAAGATCGTGGACATACGTGGCTATATCGACCGACATGGGCGGCCCTTTCTCCTAGAAGTTTGCAACCATGGTAGCCGATTTGCGCATGGCCTCGCCCGCGGCGGTAGAATTGGTCAACCCGAAACACCGCAACGAACGGAAGACTCACATGGCCCTCATCACTTCGTACCACGTCCCCGGCCTTTACGTCGAGGACCACAGCATCGACGTCCCCCTTGACTGGCGCGGCCTGGAGCCGATGCTCCTGGCCGTCGGCAGCACCATGCGCCGCGGCGCTATGCCGGCACCAATCGCCGGCGCGCCCGAGAGCATCAAGCTCTTCTACCGCGTGGTTTGCGCGCCCGACCGCATCAACGACGATCTGCCGCTGCTCCTGTTTTTGCAGGGCGGCCCCGGCGGCGAGAGCCCGCGTCCGCTGTCGCCCATAAGCGACGGCTGGATCGAGGAGGCCGTCAAGCACTTCCGCGTCGTCCTGCCCGACCAGCGCGGAACCGGGCGCAGCAGCTGCGTGGACGGGCGTACGATTGCCGCACTGGGCGAGCGCGCGACGGCGGCCGGCTCCGATGCCGCACGCTCGCAGGCGGATTTCCTCAAGCGCCACCTCGCCAGCTCCATCGTGCGCGATTTTGAGTACCTGCGCCTGGTGGGCTTTGGCGGCAAGCCCTGGGTCACACTCGGGCAGAGCTACGGCGGCTTTTTGACGTTGAGCTATCT
>CAUBGU010000099.1 GCA_958435545.1 uncultured Collinsella sp. | reverse complement strand
TCGAGCATATCGACCTTCGCATCGAGAGCGGCTCGACGGTGGGCATCCTCGGCGGCACGGGCTCGGGCAAGAGCTCGCTTGTTCAGCTGATTGCGCGCCTGTACGACGCCACCGAAGGCGCCGTGCTTGTGGGCGGGCGCGACGTGCGCGACTACGACCTCGCGACTCTACGCGACGCCGTGGGCATTGTGCTGCAAAAGAATGTGCTGTTTACGGGTACCGTGCGCGAGAACCTGCAGTGGGGCAATCCACAGGCGTCGGACGATGAGCTCCTCGCGGCTTGCCGCGCGGTGTGCGTGGACGAGTTCCTCGATCGCATCGGCGGGCTGGACGGCGAGTTGGGCCAAGGCGGCGCCGGTGTCTCGGGTGGCCAGAAGCAACGTCTGTGCATCGCGCGCACGCTGCTCAAGCATCCGCGCGTGCTCATTTTTGACGACTCCACCAGCGCGGTCGATATGGCGACCGACGCTAAGATTCGCGAGCACATCGCTCGGATTTCCGATACGACCGTGCTCATCATCGCCCAGCGTATCGCGAGCGTCATGGATGCCGATCGCATTGTGGTGTTGGACGACGGTCGTGTCCACGGCGTGGGCACGCACGAGGAGCTGCTGGCGGGCGACAACATCTACCAGGAGATTTACGCCTCGCAGATGGAGTTTGCGGGGAACGCGGACGCCGGCGACGGCTGCGACGATGGCTGCGCGAATGATTCGTTCTCCTCCGTCCCCAGCAGATCACCCTTGGAAGGGGGTGAGCGCCATGCCTAAGACCGCAGCCCAAGCACGCCCGGCCGACCTCAAGCGCACTGTGCGTCGCTTGCTCTCCTACATGGGGCATGCCAAGTTCTCGTTGCTCGCGGTGGGCGTGCTCGCCTCCGTCGCCGCCATCGCGAGCCTCGCCGGCACCTACATGGTGCGTCCCATCGTTAACGGTTTGGCCACGGGCGGGGAGGAACTGCTTGCCAAGCAGGTTATCCTGACGGCGATCATCTACGCCGCGGGCGTGCTCTCGGCCCTGGGCTACTCACAGATCATGGTGCGCGCGGCCCAACACGTGGTGTCCGATATTCGCCGCGACCTGTTCGCGCACATCCAGACGCTGCCGCTCAGTTATTTTGACAGCACGCGCTCGGGCGACATCATGAGTTTTTTCACCAACGACGTCGACACCGTCTCCGAGGCGCTCAACAACAGCTTTGCCAACGTGATTCAGGCCGCCATTCAGGTTGTGGGTACCACGGCTATGCTCATCATCCTTAACTGGCAGCTCACGATTATCACACTCGTGTGCGATGCGGCCATTGTGCTGTATGCGCGCTACTCGGGCGCGCGCTCTAAGCGTTTCTTTGCTGCCCAGCAGGCATCGCTTGGCGACCTGGACGGATATATCGAAGAAATGGTCTCGGGCCAAAAGGTCATCAAGGTCTTTAACCGTGAGGCAGCGAATGTCGCCGGCTTCACCTGCCGCAACGACGAGCTTCGCCGCACCGGCACCGCCGCCGTGAGCTATGCCAACTCCATGGTGCCCATGACTGTCGTGATTGGCTACGTCAACTATGCCATCGTCGCCGTGGCGGGCGGCATGCTCTGCATCAAGGGGCTCGCCGACGTAGGTGCGCTCGCGAGCTACCTGGTCTTTGTGCGCCAGGCCGCCATGCCCATCAACCAGTTTACGCAGCTCGGCAACTTCTTGCTCAACGCGTTGGCCGGTGCCGAGCGCCTGTTTGCGGCTATGGACCTTGAGCCCGAGGTGGACGAGGGCTGCGTGGAGCTGGTGCAGACGGGCGATGCCGCGTGGGCGTGGAAAATTCCCGAGGGCCAGGGCGTTGGCGTCTACGGGCATTTGCATGACGTGGCAGCCGTTGATGAGTCGGGCCGCGCGGTGGCCGCCGACGGCATCGAGCTCACGTGCGGCTTGGTCCCGCTTGCCGGCGACGTGCGCTTCCATGCCGTGGACTTTTCCTACGTGCCGGGCGCCCGCGTGCTCACGGACCTCAACCTGTTTGCCAAGCCGGGGCAAAAGATTGCGTTTGTGGGCTCCACGGGCGCCGGCAAGACGACCATTACCAACCTCATCAACCGCTTCTACGAGGTCGATGACGGCGAGATCACGTACGACGGTATCGACGTCAAGCATATCGCCAAGGCCAGCCTGCGCGGGTCGCTCGGCATTGTGCTACAGGATACGCATCTGTTTAGCGGCACCATTGCGCAGAACATCCGCTTTGGCAAGCTCGACGCGACCGACGAGGAGGTGCGCGCCGCTGCCGAGGCCGCCTGCGCCGACTCGTTTATCCGCCGCCTGCCGCGGGGCTACGACACACCGGTCACGGCCGACGGCGCCAACCTGTCGCAGGGTCAGCGTCAGCTGCTCGCCATCGCGCGCGTGGCCGTCGCCGATCCGCCGGTGCTCATCCTGGACGAGGCCACGAGCTCCATTGACACGCGTACCGAAAAGCTCATCGAGCGCGGTATGGACCGCATCATGCGCGGTCGCACCACGTTTATGATCGCGCACCGCCTGTCCACTGTCCGCGACGCCGACGCCATCATGGTCCTCGAACACGGCCGCATCATCGAGCGCGGCACGCACGAAGAGCTACTCGCCCAGCACGGCGAGTACTGGCAGCTGGCGCATGGCTTAAAAGAGCTGGATTAACCCGTTCGAGCACGATGCTTTGATCTCTCCGTGCCCCTCACCTCGCTTCAAACCATCACAACATTCGACACTTTTTGCCAAAATCGGGAAAAGAATCGAATGTTGTGATGGTCTGTGCTGAGGATGGGTTTGGAAAGCCCGTTTTGCTTGAAGCGACCTGTCCTGTCGTACGGGTGTCGGCATGATTCTCTCGTGGGGTATTATGTTTTCCGAAGAATAAAACGCCGCGTGAGGGGAGGGCTGCGTGGACGGGCTCGTGCAACATGACGGTTTTGGCCGCGATATCAACTACCTGCGCATTGCCGTTACCGACAAGTGCAATTTCCGCTGCATTTACTGCATGCCGGCCGACGGCGTGGCGCCCCGCGCACACGACGAGTTACTCAGTGCCGAGGAAATCGCCCGCTTTGTGCGCTTGGTGGCGGGGGAGGGCATTCGCCGCGTGCGCCTGACGGGTGGCGAGCCGCT
Organism: uncultured Collinsella sp.; assembly: GCA_958435545.1. The sequence continues at coordinate 590 of CAUBGU010000099.1, read as the reverse complement.
GGTCAGCCGCCGTATCGTCCCGCTCATTCGTGACATCCGCGCGATTCCGCAGATCGAGGACATCTCGCTCACCACCAACGGCGCCCTGCTGACCAAGCTGGCGCCGCAGCTCAAAGACGCGGGGCTTAACCGCGTCAACATCTCGCTCGACACGCTCGACCCTACGCTGTTTGGAAAGATCACGCGCCTGGGTCGACTCGAGCAGACCATGGCTGGCATCGACGCGGCGCTGGCTTGGGGCTTTGAACCCGTTAAGGTCAACTGCGTTGTGGTGCGCCGACTCAACCAGGATGTGGCGGCCCTTGCATGCCTGACCGTCGACCGCCCCATCCACCTGCGCTTTATCGAATACATGCCCATTGGCGACGAACGTACGAGCTCACATTGTGCTGTAGACCCTCACGCGCCCACGCTCAATCCCGAGCTGTGGGACGCGAGCGATACCGTGCCGAGCGACGAGTTGCGGGCGCGCATCAATGCCGGGGCCGCCGCGGCGGGACTGGGCGAGCTCGAGCCGCTCGACATCAACGACGCTCCTGCCGGCGCGGGCCCTGCGCGCTATTGGCACTTTCCGGGCGCGGCGGGAACGG
>CAUBGU010000098.1 GCA_958435545.1 uncultured Collinsella sp. | reverse complement strand
AAGAGCATTTGAAGCGCGATCGCACCGCCCAGGACTTCGGCCATGGCGGTGGCGATGGTCGCGAGGTAGGCGCTGGCGAGCACCGTGCGCCCAACGAAGCGGGGGAGAAAGCGGGTCGTGGCCTCGGCAAGGCAGGCGCCCGTGGCGATGCCCAGGTGCGCCGCGTTGTGCTGCAAGACGATCAGCATAATCGTGGACAGCGTGACGATCCACAGCAGCGCGTAGCCAAACTGCGAGCCCGCGGCCATATTGGAGGCCCAGTTGCCCGGGTCGATAAAGCCGACGGTCACGAGCAATCCGGGGCCGATATGCCGTGCGATGTCGAGTCCTCCGTGACCGCCGGTGCGTCGGGAGCCAAAATGATGTTTGAGATGGTTGATCATGGTGCGCTCCTGCGTGCCGTTTGCTTGACGCCGGAAAGGATACCCGTTTTAGGCTCAAAAGTTAATCAAGACTAACAAAATTGCTGTATTTGAATAGGATGGTGAAAGGGGGCTGCGAAATGTCTTGATCTGTAACAACTAGGGATGGAAATTGGGTCTTACTGTTACAGATTGAGATGTTTGAAGCGGTGAGCTTACAGGTCGAACTTGGGGCCCTTGTTGCCGTCCTTGAGGTCGGCGGTGTCCACTCGTAGGGTGTGCGTTACGCGATTGTTTCGAAACGGGCGGGAAACACAACGGGCCGGCGGTGCTCCTAGTATGCCTATTCAACTGACTGTCTAATATCTAGGGGAGGATCGCGATGCAGGCAGATTCCGCTCAGCAGCAGGGCCTTTATCGCCCCGAATTCGACCACGATGCATGCGGCATCGGCGCGCTTGCCGATATCAACGGTGAGCGCCATCACCAGATTCTGGACGATGCACTGTCCATTCTGGTCAACTTGGAGCACCGCGGTGGCACCGGACTCGAGAAGAACACCGGCGACGGCGCTGGTATCCTGTTCCAGGTTCCGCATCACTTTTTCCGTAAAGAGGCTCAAAAGTGTGGCCAGATTCTGCCGGCAGAGGGCGACTATGGCGTGGCCATGCTGTTCTTCCCGCAGGACGAGAAGGGCGTAGAGGATGCCCGCCGCGTGTTTGAGGAGGGCTGCGCCGAGGCCGGCGTGCCGCTGCTCTTTTGGCGCGAGGTGCCGGTTGACCCGCACGACCTGGGCGAGACGGCCCGCGCCTGTATGCCCACTATCCTGCAGGCCTTCCTGGGCCGTCCGGACGACACGCCCGCCGGCGATGCCTTCGAGCGCCGCCTGTACGTGTGCCGCCGCACCATCGAGAAGAAGGCCGACGCTGAGTTTGCCCTGCGCGACAAAATCTTCTATGTATGCTCCATGAGCTCGCGCACCATCGTGTACAAGGGCATGCTGGTCGCCACGCAGATGCGCCGCTTCTTCATCGATCTCAACGACGCCGCCGTCAAGACGGCCGTGGCGCTCGTCCACTCGCGCTACTCCACCAACACCACGCCCAGCTGGGAACGCGCGCACCCCAACCGCTTTATCATCCACAACGGCGAGATCAACACCCTCAAGGGCAACGTCAACTGGATTCGCGCCCGCGAACCCAACCTGTACAGCCCCGTGCTGCAGCACGATCTTGAGCGCGTGATGCCCATCATCAACCGCGAGGGCTCCGACTCCGCGATTCTGGACAATGTGCTTGAGTTTTTGGTCATGAACGGCCGTCCGCTCACGCGTGCCGCGTCCATGCTGCTGCCCGAGCCGTGGGACCACAACGACAGCCTGAGCGAGGAGCGCCGCGCCTACGACGCCTACCAGTCCATGCTCATGGAGCCCTGGGACGGCCCGGCCGCCATCGCCTTTACCGACGGCCGTACCCTGGGTGCTGCCCTCGACCGCAACGGCCTGCGTCCCGCCCGCTACTATGTGACGCGCGACGGTCGCTTTATGCTGGCAAGCGAGGTGGGCACCATCGAGGTGAGCCCCGAGAACATCCTGACGAGCGGCTGTCTGGGGCCGGGCCAGATGCTCGAGGTCGACTTTGCCCGCGGTCGCGTCATCTACAACGACGAGCTGCGTGCCCGTTACGCCAAGGAAAAGCCCTACCGTGATTGGATTGCCGAGGAGACGCTGACCGTCGACGCGCTCGATGAGCCCGTTGCGGCAACACCCGCCGAGGACGACGAGGTGCCTACCGCCGTGCGTATGGCCAAGCTCGGCTATCACTGGGATGATGTTGACGAGGTCGTGCGCCCCATGGCCCAGCAGGGCAAGGCACCGCTCGCTTCGATGGGTATCGATGCGCCGCTAGCCTGCCTGTCCAAGAAGACGCGTTCGTTCTTCGATTACTTCTATCAGCTGTTCGCCCAGGTCACGAACCCGCCGATCGATGCCCTGCGCGAGCATATGGTAACCTCGACCACGCTCTACCTGGGCAACCACGGTAACCTGCTCGAGGACTCCCGCACGGCCTGCCAGCTGGTGCGCCTGGAGCGCCCGTTGCTCAACGAGGAGGAGTTCGACCGCATCTGCGCCATCGACCGCGTGGGCTTTAAGACCCGTCGCTTCCGTGCCGTCTACCGCCGCGACGCCGGCGAGGGCGCGCTGCAGGCTGCGCTTAAGCAGCTTGCCGAGGACGTTGAGGCTGCGGTCCGCGACGGTGTGAACATCGTGGTGCTGAGCGATCGTGCCGCTGCGGGCGAGGTGCCCGTGCCGTCGCTGCTCGCTGTGGGCTGCGTGCACAACCACCTGATCCGCGCCGGCGTGCGTACCTTTGCCGACATCGTGGTGGAGTGCGGCGATGCCGTGTCTCCGCACGACTTTGCGGCGCTGGTGGGCTACTCCGCGAGCGGCATCTATCCGTACAACGCGCATGCGTGCATTCGCGATCTGGCGGCGCGCGGCGACCTGGACGTGACGGCCGAGCAGGGCATCGACAACTACAATAAGGCCGCGACGGCGGGTATCGTCTCCATCATGTCCAAGATGGGCACCTCCACGGTGCAGAGCTACCATTCGGCGCAGATCTTCGAGGCCGTGGGCTTTACGCCCGAGTTCGTCAACGCGTACTTTGCCGGCACGGTGAGCCGTGTGGGCGGTATGGGTGTCGAGGACGTCGAGCGCGAGCAGAACGAACGCTACGACGCCGCGCTCGCCATCCTTAAGAGCCCGGCTCCCGATCAGCTGCCCACACTGGGTCTGACTAAGTGGCGCCCGCTCGGCGGCGAGGATCACCTCATCGATCCGCAGACTGTCTACTTGCTGCAGACCGCCTGCCGTGAGGACAGCTACGACACCTTTAAGGAGTACAGCGCCCGCCTGCACCGCACCGGCCGTGCCGTGCGCCTGCGCGACCTGCTCGACTTTGATGCCAGCGGCCGCACCCCGGTTTCGCTCGACGAGGTGGAACCTGCGCTCAATATCGTCCGCCGCTTTAACACCGGCGCCATGTCGTATGGCTCCATCAGCAAAGAGGCGCACGAGTGCATGGCCATCGCCATGAACCGCCTGCACGGCCGTTCCAATTCCGGCGAGGGCGGCGAGGATCCGCGTCGCGAGACCCCACTGGCTAACGGTGACTCCAAGAACTCCGCGATCAAGCAGGTAGCAAGTGCGCGATTTGGCGTGACGAGCCGCTACCTGTGCAGCGCCTTCGAGATTCAGATCAAGATGGCCCAGGGCGCCAAGCCCGGCGAGGGCGGTCACCTGCCCGGCAAGAAGGTCTACCCCTGGATTGCCGAGGTCCGTCAGTCCACGCCCGGCATCGGCCTGATCTCGCCTCCGCCGCACC
>CAUBGU010000097.1 GCA_958435545.1 uncultured Collinsella sp. | reverse complement strand
GCGGGTGGTTTCTGATGCGGCGCGCTGCGCGCCCCGCACAGGCTAAAGCCCGTAAGGAAACCGCCCCGTCGAAGTATGCATTCGACAGGGCGGTTTATGCATATACCCGATTGAAGATACGCTGCGGATCTGTTAGAACTTGACGGTCGGTGCCTGGCGGGCGGCCTCGGCGGCCTCGAAGCCCTGGCGCTCCTTAAACTGGAAGATGCCGGCAAAGATAACAGCCGGGAACGTCTGAATGGCGTTGTTGTAGCTGAGCACGCAGTCGTTGTAGCTCTGGCGCGCGTAGCTCACCTTGTTCTCGGTGTCCTCGAGTGTGGACTGGAGCTGCGTAAAGTTGGTGTTCGCCTTAAGGTCGGGGTAGGCCTCGGCGACGGCAAAGAGCTGGCGCAGCGCACCGGTCAGCACGTTGTCCGCTTCCATCTTGGCCTCGGGGGTGGTGGCGCTCACGGCGGCGTTGCGTGCGTTGACTACGGCGGCGAGCGTGTCCTGCTCGTGCTTGGCGTAGCCCTTGACGGTCTCGACCAGGTTAGGGATCAGGTCGTTGCGGCGCTGCAGCTGCGTGTCGATGTTCTGCCAAGCGTTATCGATGCGATTGCGCTTGGTGACCATGTTGTTGTAGATGCCGGCGATGGCGCTGACGATCACAACGACAACAACGATACCGATGATGACGGGAAGCATGATGTCTCCGTTTCGAATGGCAGCGGCGTTTTGCGCTGGCTGCCGTTGGTGTAACGCTACTAGTATACCCGCAACCTTTGGCGATACCGAACTTTCCGGTAAGCGTTATGTTTCCGCCAAGGAGGGGGCGCCAATATCGAACGGGCGGTACAGGTGTAAGATATGCGACAAATTAAGGAATGCTGTCTACGCCTTGAGGATGGCGATACGGATGGACCTTCGCATCAAGAAAACCTATCGTGCCCTGTTCGATGCCTTTACCGAGCTTTTGGAAGAGCATCGGTTTGAGGATTTGACGGTTGCTATGCTTTGCGACCGGGCCATGATTCGCCGCACGACGTTCTATAAGCACTTTCGCGATAAAAACGATTACTTCTCCTTTTATATCGATGAGCTCATGTCGGGCTTGCCGCAAAAACAGCCCCATGAGGCCGGCGCAGTGTCTGCCGAGGACGTGCGCGCGCTTCGACACGCGATTTTGGACGATGCCATGGATTTGATTCTGGCGCACGAGCAGCTCATGGATAACATTTTGGCTAGCAGCATGTCGGGCATGTTGACCAACGTTATTTGCGACCGCATTGCCCGTTCCATCCGCGAGCGTGTGATGAACGTGCTTGCCGAGGATGCCCTGGCCCCCGTGTCACTCGAGACGACGTCTGAGTTTATCGCCGGTGGCATTATTCGGTTGTTCACAAATTGGTGGGAATCGGGCCACGATCTTGAGCGTCGACCCGAGATGGCCGACGTGGTCGATGCACTGTTTGAGCGGACCATGACGCCGGTGAATCACTAAGGTGGCGGAGAGAGGGGGATTCGAACCCCCGGAACGCTCTCGCGCTCAACGGTTTTCAAGACCGCCGCATTCAACCGCTCTGCCATCTCTCCGTGAGTCGTAATGATAGCATCGTTTTGAATTTGCAACAGGGAAGGCGAACGATGACGAGCACCGAAATCGACGAGAAGTTCATGCGCGAGGCGCTGGCCGAGGCGCGCGCCGCCGCTGCGGTGGGCGAGGTACCGATTGGCGCCGTGGTAGTGCGCGCGGGCGAGATTGTCGCGAGGGCGCATAATCGCCGAGAACTCGACCAGGACCCTGCGGCGCATGCCGAGTTTTCGGCCCTGTGCGCTGCCGCTCGGTTGCTCGGTCGTTGGCGCCTTTCCGATTGCACGGTCTATGTAACGCTCGAGCCTTGCTGCATGTGTGCGGGGCTTATGGTCAACGCGCGCGTGGGGCGCTGCGTGTATGGCGCGACTGATGCCAAGGCGGGCGCGCTGGGTTCGCTGTACGACCTCAATGTCGATTCGCGCCTGAACCATCGATTTAATGTGACCGCCGGCGTGCTGGCAGGCGAGTGCCGCGAGATGCTGAGCGACTATTTTAGTGGGCTGCGTGGCGCCGATGGCGCTGGCTGCGGTTGTGGGACCGATCTTGAGGCGCATGCCGCTCATGCCGAGGCGCTCGCGTGTGCCGAAGATATTGACGTTGAGGCGGTCGATTTTGGTCCCGCGTGCCGCCGGCCCCGCCGTGTGCTGTTGGCGATTGATTCCTTTAAGGGCAGCGTTTCGAGCGCGCAGGCGGTGGAGGCCGTTGCCGAAGGCATGCGCCGTGTGTGGCCCGATGCCGAGTTGAACGCTTTGCCACTGGCAGATGGTGGCGAGGGAACGCTCGATGCCATCGCCGCATGCGGCGGTGAGCTCTCGACCTGCGAGGTTACAGGCCCCTTGGGCGACCGCGTGTCTGCCCGGATGCTGGTGGACGGTGAGCACAAGTCAGCTGTAATTGAGATGGCCGAGGCGGCGGGTATTGGGTATTCGTCCTGCACGGAGTCGGCGGCGTTGGCGGCCACAACCTATGGCGTGGGCGAGCTGATGCTCCGTGCGGTTCGTGCCGGGGTAAAGACGATCTATATTGGTTTGGGCGGCAGTGCCACCAACGATGGCGGCGCCGGCATGCTGCAAGCGTTGGGCGCCCACCTTGTCGATGAGTGTGGCTGCAATATCGCCCCCGGTCTCGCGGGCCTTGAATACGTGGCGAGTATCGATTTGGTACCGGCGCTTCGGGCGCTGAATGGCGCGCGTGTCGTGGTGCTTTCCGATGTCGAGAATCCGCTCGTGGGGCGTCGCGGCGCGCTGACAGTGTTCGGTGGGCAGAAGGGTCTGCCGACGGATGACGCTGAGGCGCTGCGCAGGTACGACAGCTGGATGGTCGGTTACGGCCGCCTGCTCGATGCGGCGATTATCGGGGCGCGGGCTCAGGGACTGTTGCGCGTGCTCGAGGGTGCACGGACATTTGGCTCGGTGCTCGGTGTGCCCGGTGCCGGTGCCGCCGGCGGCCTGGGCGCCGCGCTGCTAGCGCTCGGTGCGGAGCTATGCTCGGGCGTGGAGACAGTGCTTGATCTGATTGGGTTTGACGAGCGCGTGCGCGATGCCGACCTGGTCATAACGGGCGAGGGCAATATGGACGAGCAATCCGCCGCCGGTAAGGCGCCGGTGGGCGTGGCCCGTCGTGCGAAGCGATGTGGCAAGCCGGTGGTCGCCGTCGTGGGCGGTCGTGCTGACAACCTGGATGCGGTGTATGGGCAGGGCGTCGACCTGGTTTTGCCGGTCTGCCGCAAGCCCATGGGCCTTGAGCTGGCGCTCGATCCCCAGGAAGCCACAACCAACCTCATCTGCGCCGGTGAAGCCGCCGCCCGATCCTACGACCTTGGCCGTATCTAAAACCCATCCCCTCGATAAGTTGCGGTGAAATACGGAGTGTTTTTGCCTTTAAGGGGCCAATTCAGTCCGTATTCCACCGCAACTTCGAGAATGGCCATTCGAGGTTGGCTGCCTTGGGTCTCGAGCCGGACCGCCTGCCACGAAAGGCGGCCATCTACTACGTTAAACCGGCCACCCTCGACCATTCCGGGATTTGCAAAAATAAAACCGCAGGTAGAGAGCTTGCCGCTATTCGAAAAAGCACGCTATGGTTGACCCCTGCGACCAAAACGTAGTAGATGGGCCCTTTTCGTGGCGCAGCGTCAGACCAGTCTTTTTGGAACGGGGCTATTTTGGCTACTTGCCGATCTGATTGCCCGAGTAGTCAAAAAAGCCCCGTCCCAAATTAGCTATCTTGCCGAAGCGAGCGGAAGCGGGTAAGATATACCGAGCGCCTAGCGCGTTCGATGGGTTCGGATGACGACAT
>CAUBGU010000096.1 GCA_958435545.1 uncultured Collinsella sp. | reverse complement strand
GGTCACCAAGCACAACCTCAAGTACCGCCGCTACTACCACCAGTTCGACTACTAATTTCATTTGGGGGAAACCGCAATGAGGCAATACATCTTCGCCAGCCACGCGCATTTTGCGACCGGCATCAAGGAGAGTACCGAGCTGCTCTCGGGCGCGCGCGATAACGTCCACGACCTGTCGATGTTTGTCGACGGCCGCACCGATGTCGCCGAGGAGGCCGCCAAGCTCCTGGCGACCTTCGACCCCGCCGACGACGTAATCGTGTGCACCGACCTGTTTGGCGGCAGCGTCAACAACGAGTTCACCAAGATCGTCCAGACGCGCCCCAACACCTACCTGGTTGCCAACATGAATCTGCCGCTGCTGATCCAGCTGCTCTTTTCGGACCAGGAGGCTCCCGCCGATCAGGTTATCCGCGAGATCCTCGCGGCTGACGACACGCGCGTCAAGTTTGTCAACGACCTGCTGACCGATGCGGATGACGAGGAAGAGTTCTAGTTACCGCCTGCTATTAATGGGGCCGGGTTTCCGGCATGAGACCTTTGGGGGTCAATCATGATTCAACTGCTTCGCGTCGACCATCGTCTGCTTCATGGCCAGGTGGCCGTCTCTTGGGTCCAGGGCTTGGGTTCTGACTGCATCTTCTGCGTTGGCGACAAGGTTGCCAACGATCCCGTCTGGAAGACTACGCTCAAGATGGGAAAGCCGGCCAACGTCAAGCTCGTCATCAAGGACATGGAGCACGCCATCGAGGCCATCAACTCCGGTGTTACCGATAAGTACAAGATGATCATCTGCGTCGCCAGCATCGCCGAGGCCAAGCAGCTTGTCGACGGCTGCCCGCAGATCACCTCCATCAACCTGGGCAACACCAAGTCCAAGGACGAGCAGCGTCCCGATGCCCGTAAGATCTCCCGCCAGATCTTTGTGACTGCTGCCGAGGAAGAGGACATTCGTGAGCTCGTCGGCCGCGGTGTCGAGGTCGAGATTCGCGCTCTGGCCGACGACCCCAAGGTCGATGCCCTAAGCGCCCTCTAATTGAGAACCACGGGCGGCGCGCACGGCGCCGCCCCTATTCGTGGGCGTACCGGATAAACGCTTTACCCGTTACCCCTATCTACCGTTCACCGGGAGTACACGCCCGTTGAGCGATTGGTATTAAATAGTTTTCTCATGACTATATAATTGGTATCAAATCATTTGCACCGGTTTAGGTGTTAACAGCACACCGGTACAAGCTGGATCTGTCTAGGCGATTGTCGGCATGGAAAAGGGCGCGCTGACAAGTCGGGAATCGCCGCGCGGATCCAAGAGGGATCAAAGGGAGGAACAATGCTTGTTCAAGCGATCCTCATCGGACTTATCGCTGCCTTCGGTAAGCTCGATTATCAGCTCGGTACGCTCTATGCGTTCCGCCCGATCGTTCTGTGCCCGCTCGTCGGCATAGTCCTCGGGGACCTGCAGTCCGGCCTCGCCATCGGTGCGAGCCTCGAGCTGCTCTTCATGGGTTCAATCTCCATCGGCGCTTACGTGCCGCCCGATGAGTGCATTGGCGGTGTGCTCGCCTGCGCCTTCGCTATTCAGCTGGGTCAGAGCACCGAGGCCGCTATCGCGCTCGCGATGCCCATCGCCACTCTGTGCCTGGCCATTAAGAACGTCGTCAACGCCGGTATGCCCCTTCTGGTCGACCGTGCCGACGTCTTTGCCAGCAAGGGTAACCTCAAGGGTATCTACGCTATGCACTGGATTATCGGTCTCGTGATTGTCGTCCTGGCCTTTATCCTGTGCTCGGTCTCCTTCTATCTGGGTGCCGACGCTGTTCAGGGCCTGCTCGACTTCATCCCGACGTTCGTCCTCGATGGCTTTGGCGTCGCAGCCAACATCCTGCCTGCCATGGGCTTCGCCATGCTCGGCCGTCTGGTGCTTACCAAGCAGCTCGTGCCGTTCTACTTCCTGGGCTTCCTGCTGTGCTCCTATGCCAACGTGCCCGTCCTCGGCGTCGCCCTGATCGCAATCATCATCGGCATCGACAAGTACGACCTGCTGGGCCTTGGTGGCGCCCAGTCCCAGCTTTCTGTGGAAGGGGATGAGGACGATGACTTCTAATTCCGAGAACCAGATTACTCGCTCCGACCTCATTAAGAGCGCCGTGAACACCGGCGCCCTGGGCATGGAATTCTCCTGGACCTACTACAAGCAGATGAACATTGCCTTCTGCCTGATGGTCGCCAACATGCTCAAGAAGATCTATGCCGGCCGCCCCGATGATTACGCCGAGGCCCTGCATCGTCACAGCGCATTCTTCAACATCACCCCGCAGCTCGCTCCCTTCGTGGGTGGCATCGCGATGGCCATGGAAGAAAAGGTCGCTCGTGGCGAGGTTGAGCCCGAGAGCGTCAACGACATCAAGGCCGCCCTCATGGGTCCGCTTTCCGGCCTGGGTGACTCCTTCTTCCTGTCCACCCTGCGCGTCGTCGCCGCTGCCGTGGGCATCAGCCTGTGCCAGGCCGGCAACGTCTTTGGCCCCATCGCCTTCCTGCTCGTCTACAACATCCCGGCGTTCCTGATTCGTATCTTTGGCGCTATCAAGGGTTATGAGCTAGGCATTGGCTTCCTCGACGAGGCTCAGAAGACCGGCCTGATGCAAAAGATCATGGCCTGCGTCGGCATTGTCGGCGTTATGGTCGTCGGCGCCATGAGCAAGGACATGTTCTGGGCTTCGTTGCCCATCGCCATTGGTCAGGGCGACTCCGCCCAGACTCTCCAGGACATCCTGGACGGCATCATGCCCGGTATGCTCGGTATGGCCGCCTTCTGGCTCTACTACTGGCTGCTCTCCAAGAAGATCAACCCGATGGTCCTGATCCTCTGCACCATGGTCGTGGGCATCATCGGCGCTTACTTTGGCGTGCTTGCCTAATATGTTCGAATCGCGCTTCCATCGCGTCTAACGGTTGTGTCGATCTTTGGGGGGCTTGTCGCATCTGCGGCGGCCCCCTGTTTTTTAAAACTCCGTACGAAAGGGGAGGGCTATGGTCGTACCCGAGCTTTCGCTCATGAACATCAACCATCGTTACTACAGCATCGAGACGTTTTTTAAGGCTGCAGGTGAGGCCGGCTATCGCAATATCGAGCTGTGGACCGGCTCGATGCACCTGTATGTGGATTGCCATGAGCACGATTCGGTGGATAAGATTCGCGATCTTGCCGCCCAATACGGTATCAAGATCGTGTGCGTGTGCCCCGAGCAGAACAACCCCAAGCCGTGGAACGTCGCGGTGCGCGGTGAGGCGGGCCAAAAACGCATCCTCTCGTACTTTAAGAATGTGATCGACGTTGCCGTTGAGTTGGGCGTGCCGCAGATTCTGGTGACGAGTGGTTGGGCCTATCTGGACGAGCCAGCTGAGGACGCCTGGTCCCGCAGCGTCGCCATGCTGCGCTCGGTGTGCGACTACGCTGACACACGCGGTATTCGCGTCGCGCTCGAGGCACTGCAGCCGTCGGAGTCCGTGCTGGTCAATACGGCACAGGATGTCGCGCGCATCCTCGAGGCGGTCGATCGCCCCAACCTGAAGGCATGTATCGACTTTGGCGCCATGGAAGTTGCCGGCGACACAATCGACGGCTACTTTGAGGTTTTGGGCGACAAGATCGTTCACACCCACTTTGTCGATGTGGGCGGTGGCACGACGCATCTTGCCTGGGGCGACGGCGAGCGTGATATGCGTGCCGACCTCGAGGCACTCATGCGCCACGGCTATACGGGCTATGTCTCGGCCGAGACGTGTGACGGCCGCTACTATCAGGATCCGTCCAAGGCGACGACTCAGGTTATCGAGATGTATCGCCGTGTGACAGCGGAGATGGAAGCCGAATAACTAAACTGCGCGGTTGCGCCGGAAACGCTTGGGCGGGTCTGGCGCAACGCTTTTATAGCTGGCGAGTTGTGGGGAGCCCGTTGGCAGTAGCGCTCGAAATAGACAACTATTGGCGTTGTAATACCACTCGGGCGAGGAAACCGACCGTTCGCCGCAAATCTCCGTGAGTTTGGATTGGTATTAAATAACAAGCAATCGTATGGCTATAATTGGTATCAGCAAGAAGCGCGATGTATAGAATTGCGCACATGTGATGGGAGGACACACATGAAGGAGACCGAGAAGATCGAGATCATGCACTTCGACCAGGAGGGCTACCTCG
>CAUBGU010000095.1 GCA_958435545.1 uncultured Collinsella sp. | reverse complement strand
GAGCGGGCAAGAAGTCCATGGCCTTTGCGCTTACGTATCGCTCCGACGACCACACGCTCACCAGCGAAGAGGTCGAGAAGGCGCACCAGAAGATCGTCACCAAGGTATGCAAGGGCGTAAACGGCGAGGTCCGCGGATAGGGCTTGCGCTGGGGTATGGGTCAGCGGTGGTTGCCGCCGAGTCTTACGTGACCGCTATGCTCGATATAAGGCACCGTTGAGCCTTCATATATGACACGCGCATTACATAACGGCGTGCTGCTTTGTCGGCAGTGCGCCGTTTTGCTATGATAGCCCGCGGCGTGTTACGAATCTTACAATGCGTAACACTGACAAGGTGATTTAAGCGGCGTTGCAATTCTGTGCGCCGATAACCGGGAGGCGCCCATGCACATTCCAGATAATTATCTGTCCCCGCAGACGGATGCCGTCATGGCAGTGGCAATGGTGCCCGTTTGGGTCCACTGCATCAAAAAGGTGCGTGCCACGCTCGATCGCGAGCACATGGCTTTCCTGGGCATCTGCGCCGCATTTTCCTTCTTGCTCATGATGTTCAACGTGCCGCTGCCCGGCGGCACCACGGGTCACGCCGTCGGCGGCGCGCTCATCGCGCTGCTGCTGGGCCCGGAGGCCGCGGCCATTGCTGTCTCGGTCGCGCTGGCGCTACAGGCACTACTGTTTGGCGACGGCGGCATCCTGTCCTTTGGCGCCAACTGCTTTAACATGGCCTTCGTGCTGCCGTTTGCCGCTGCTATCGTGTTCCGTGCGCTCAACAGCCGTCTGCACGACAAGAGCTGGGGCACCTCGGTTTCGGCCATCGTAAGCGGCTGGGTCGGCCTGTGCCTGGCGGCCCTGTGCGCGGCAATCGAGTTTGGTATTCAGCCGATGCTCTTTACCAACGCTTCGGGCGCGCCGCTGTACTGCCCCTTCCCGTTGTCTATTGCCATTCCTGCCATGATGATCCCGCATATGCTGGTTGCCGGCGTGGTCGAGGGCGTGGCGACGGCTGCGATTTACGGTTTCATTAAGAAGACGGCGCCGAGCGTTATCGTCGGGCCCGAGGCCGTCGATGGCCAGCTTGCTGCCGAGGGCGCTGCTGCCAAGAAGACCTCGCTGGTCCCCACACTCATCCTGGTTGCCGTGCTTGTCGTGGCCACGCCGCTGGGCCTGCTGGCCACGGGTGACGCCTGGGGTGAGTGGGACGCCGAGGGCGCCGCGACCGCCGTTCAGGAGGCTGGTGACAACAGTCTGCAGACTTCGGTCGGCCTCGATACCCCGACCTTTGCCGACGCTCTGCCCACGGGCGATTATCTGCAGGCCTATTCCGAGGAGCAGGGTCTTGGCTTTGCCGGCCAGGCCGCGATGTATATTCTTTCGGGCGTGATTGGCGTGGCGGTGCTCACCATCGCATTCCGTCTGATTTCGCTGACGGTCAAGGAAAGCGGTGCTCATGGCAATAGCCAAGCTGCCTAGCTGGCTTGCGGCCGAGGAGCGATACGAGCCCGCGGGGGTTCGGCATCGAGTGATGCAAAAGAATGTCCTGCACCTGGCGAGCCTGCTTGAGCGGGTTCGCCTGGGTGGAGGCGCGCACGAGGGCGGGTCGATGGTCGACCGCGCCCTTTCTTGCGTTTCGGCTCCGGTGCGCCTGGTGGGGATGTTCGTTTGCGTCCTGTGCGTGTGTCTGACGCAGAGCCCGCTGTACCTCATGCTGATGGCGGCTATCGCACTGGTGCTCGTTGCCGTGCGCCCCGTACGCGGACTGCGGGCAACCTTTGTGCCGGCGCTTGGCGCTGCGGGGCTCGCGGTGGTTCTGGCGCTGCCCGCCTTGCTGCTGGACGCTTCTGCCGCGGGCGCCATGCTCAAGATTGCGCTCAAGACCTTCATTAATGTGTCGCTAGTGCTGGGCGTTTCGTGGACCCTCACGTGGAGCCGCATGTCGGCGTCGCTCAAGATGCTGCATCTACCCGACGAAGTTATCTTTACGTTTGATATGGCGCTCAAGCACATCGAGGTGCTGGGTCGCACGGCGCACAATCTGTGCGAATCGGTCATGCTGCGCAGCGTCGGTTCCGCGCCTGCGGGTTTTTCGCGCACCGACTCGCTGGCGGGTATCATGGGCATGACGTTTATCAAGGCGATGGAATGCAGCCGCGCGATGGACGAGGCTATGCTTTGCCGCGGCTTTGCCGGTGCGTATCCGGCGCCCGCGCGTGTCGGGTTTGGCTGGCGCGATGCGGTCTATGCGGCCGGCGTGGCGCTGCTGGCAGTGTTGTGCGCCGTGCTGTAGACGCTGCTGGTTTCGACTGGGGATGCAAATAGGGAAGGGCGACGTTTTGACGATCGATATGAATAGTGCGGCGGGCACGAACGGCGCGCGCGCCGAGGCCATGCCGCTCATCGAGCTGCGCGACGTGGTGTTCTCCTATGCGGGGCATACGGTTGTCGATGGTGTGTCGCTGCAGGTCGATCGTGGTGAACTCGTTGCCCTGCTCGGTCCCAACGGCTGCGGCAAGACGACGATCATGCGCCTTATCAACGGCCTTGAGCTCGCGGACGCAGGGGCATACCTGTTCGACGGGCATGTGATCGATGCGGCGTTTCTAAAGGATTCCGCGGCTGCTCAGCGTTTTCATCAGCGCGTGGGCTTTGTGTTCCAGAATGCCGATGCCCAGCTCTTTTGCGCTACGGTGGGCGAGGAAGTTGCTTTTGGTCCCGCGCAGATGGGGCTGCCGGCAGACGAGCTCGAGCGCCGCGTGCGCGATGCCATGGAACTGTTCCAGGTTACCGATCTGGTCGATGCCTCGCCTTATCAGCTTTCGGGCGGGCAAAAGAAGTGTGTTGCGCTGGCTGCCGTCGTGTCGATGAACCCCGATATCCTGGTGCTCGACGAGCCTACCAATGGACTTGACGAGGACTCTTGCGACATCGTGGTCAACTTCCTGCTGGCCTATGTTGCTGCCGGTAAGACGGTCTTGATGAGTACACATCATCAGGATTTGGTGCGACGCCTGGGTGCCCGCGCCATCTATATCGATCGATACCACCATGTGGTCGAGGCACCTTCGCCGTCGTATGGAACCGAAAGCGGTGCTACGGACTAGTTGCTGCGTAGAGCGTGCGTAGCCGCCCGCGCGGCTTTGCCGTGATGGTATAGTTATCCAGGTTTTTATGGGGGTGGCTATGCCAAGCTGGAACATTCATATCGCTCAGACGGAGCGTTTGCTGGAGCGCACCGGTGCGCTTGCCAATAGCGTGCGCGACCGCAATGCCTTTTTGTTTGGCTGCGTGGTTCCGGATATCTTCGTGGGCTATATGGTCCCTGGCATCGCCGATCCCATCCCGTACCGCATTACGCACTTTGCCAAGCCTGAGCCCATCCCTAAGCCTCGTGAGCATGAGTTCTGGGATACCTATGTGGCACCGTTGCTTAATAGTTCGCCCACCGGTGCGCCGGCCGCAGCGACCTCGATTATCGAGGAACGCGAGCGACTGAACCGCGTGCACTATCCCCAGCGTTACAAGGATGCCGAGCCGGTTGCCGGTCCCGGCACCTGTGAGTTCTCGCTTGCGTCCGAAGATGTGGCGCAGTCGCTGCTCGATTTAACACTGGGCGTCTGGTCGCATCTGGTGGCCGATACCGTATGGAATACGCGCGTGAATCAGTACCTGGAGGCGCACGGCGGCAAGCCATGTGAGGAGTTCCGCATTAAAAAGCAAGGCGACTTTGACTGGTTTGGCAAGACGCTCGGCATTGTTTCCATCCCGCGTGCGACCGATCGCCTGTATACCGCCGCGACGCGTTTTGGGCAGTATCCCATCCATAAAGAATATGTGCTCAAGACCATCGGCGTTATGCACGAGATTGTACGCGAAAACCCCGGCGAGCCCGATCATCCGCCGTATCGCCTGCTAACTGAGGAGTTCTTCGACTCAACGTTTACCGAGGTCATCGAGCTGACCGAGGCAGGCTTTGCGGCTCGCGTTGCTGCTTCTGACGTTCCGGCAGTCCCCCTGATCGCTAGCTGCTAGCCGGCCGGCTTTACGGAGAACAGTTCATCCCAATTGACCAACAGCTCCCGTCGCAGGCGTCTTCGGTGGTGCGCTCGGCATCGGAGAGGCTTGCGACTGAACGCAAATCGATGAGGCGGCATATGAAGAAGGTCTTAAAAAAGCCCGGAAGGCTTTGCCTTCCGGGCCCTTTGCAATGCAAGTGTGCTTGCAAGTAC
>CAUBGU010000094.1 GCA_958435545.1 uncultured Collinsella sp. | reverse complement strand
GTGCCATGGGTAAGCCCGGTGCTTTTCTTGATATCGATCGCGTGACCCACGAGCTGCGCCCCGTGGAAGAGCGCAGCCGCGATTTCGATCCGCTGTACGTGGAGCTCGACGACGATGCGCGCCGTGCCCAGGCGAGCCGCTGCATGATGTGCGGTGTGGCGTTTTGCCAGATGGGCGCGAGCTTTGGCAAGGCGCGTCCGAGTGGCTGCCCGCTGCACAATCTGATTCCCGAGTGGAACGAGCTAGTGTATCGCGGCCGCTGGGACGAGGCTGCCGAGCGTCTGTCACTCACCTCGCCTATGCCCGAGTTCACGAGCCGCGTGTGCCCGGCGCTGTGCGAGGCCGCGTGTAACCTGGGCTCGGTCGACGGCCAGCCCACGACGATTCACGACAACGAGCGCGCGATCAGCGACCATGAGTGGGCAAATGGCGGTCCGCGCCGCTTTGAGCCGGCAGGGGAGGGCGCGCCCACGGTTGCCGTGGTGGGTTCCGGCCCGGCTGGCCTGGTGGCAGCATGGGAGCTTGCGCGTCGCGGTGCCCGCGTGACGGTGTTTGAGCGTGACGACCGCCCGGGCGGCCTGCTCATGTACGGCATTCCCAACATGAAGCTCGAGAAGTCCGTGGTCGAGCGTCGCGTGACACTTATGCGCGAGCTGGGCATTGTGTTCGAGCTGGGTGCTGACGTTACGAACCCTGCGGTGGCGGCCAAGCTCAATGGCTTTGACGCCGTCGTGGTGGCTGCCGGCGCTCGTGCTCCGCGTGGGCTTTCGGCTGCGAACATTGATGCCCCGGGCGTGGTGTACGCCGTGGACTACCTGACGGCTTCGACCGTCTCGGTGCTCGATGGCGGAGAGCCCGTGGTGAACGCGTGCGGCCTGGACGTCGTGGTCATTGGCGGCGGCGATACCGGCAACGACTGCGTGGGTACCGCGGTGCGCCAGGGTGCGCGCAGCGTGCGTCAGTTTGAGTTCTTGCCGGCGGCGCCCGATAAGCGCGCGGCGAGCAACCCCTGGCCGCAGTGGCCCAATGTGAAGAAGACCGACTACGGCCAGCAGGAGGCTATCGCTGCCATGGGTGGCGAGATGCGCGCCTGGGGCGTGGATACCCTCGAGGTGCTGCTGGACAAGAAAGGCGCGGCCGCGGGTCTGCGTGTGGTCAATCTGGACTGGTCGGCCGGTAAGCCGGAGCGCATCGCGGGTTCCGAGCACGAGGTGCCGGCGCAGTTGGTGCTCATCGCCTGCGGCTTTACGGGCCCGGAGCACGGTGTGTTCGACGCCGTTGGCGTGCCCGTTGCCGCTGCTGGTCGTCCGCTGCCTGTGATGGCTGCCGAGGGCTCGCATCTTGCGGCGCGTGTCGACGGCGTCGCCGCGGACGCCACACCGGTATACGTGGCCGGCGATGCTCGCAATGGCAGTTCGCTCGTGGTAAGCGCCATGGCCGACGCCCTGGCCTGCGCTGCCGAAGTCGCCGAGGCGCTGGAGCTGTAAGGCGGCTGTTCACAATTGAATCGTCAAGGGCTGTCCCCAACTGCCGGCACATAAGGAACGTCCCCAAGTGCCGGCATGCTGGGGACGTTCCTTTTGGGTCGGCATTCGGGGACACTTCTTGCGGGTTTGCGACCGATTTGTTCGTTTGTCGACGCGCGAGTGTCCATTCGGCGTCTTTTTGAGCTGTGGTCACCTGTTGTTTCTGTGGTGGCTGTGGGCATATGGCTCAAAAGGGCGGGTTGGCCGTCTATGTTTACCTGCGGTTTTATTGCGGTTCGCATTTTCGGTCAAGCATCCCGTCAAGTGTTTGGTCAGCAGTTGGTTTGCAGCCGGAGGCCTATTTTGTCCGTGCTGACAGTGGCTGCCCACCCTCCTCGTAAGCTCAAATTGAGGTTCATCAGTTTGAGGAGGATGCCGTGACTGACCACGTTTTAGACCGAGCGCATCTGGCCGAAGCCGTTGGCAACGATATTGCCGACATGGCCCATTTTTGGATGCTGCGGAAGTTTCAGTTTTTGGAGCCGGCGCGCGAGCAGTTCGAGATCATTGTCGACCCGTGGCTCGGCTATTGCACCGAGCCTTCCCAAAACGAAATCATGGCCTACAACATGGCATTTACCGATTGGCTACTCTTCGAGCGCCCCTATCGCCATGGCAAGACGCTGCTCGAGCTGTATGTTGATGAGCCGCCAGCATCGCTTTCGCCTGCCTCGCTCAAGCGGCTCGAGCAGGTATGCGACACGCAGTATTTCTCGCGCTTTGGCATTTTGGACAAGGATCCTGCGACTGGTATGGTCGCGCTGAAGGACACACGCACCGACCGTCGCTTTGACGTCTACGATCCGCATATCGTGCAAAAGGAGCATTGGAGCGACGGAGCGATTGCGGTGCGCCTCGCCTGCGTCGACGATGTCTGGCTGACGGCGGGACAACTCTATCTGTATGACATCGCACGCCTGAGTGACACGGCGGTCGATGGGCCTGGTGCGGTGCATCCGGAGGACCTGCAGGATGGCTTTGACACTTCGTGCATCAGTTTCTTCTTGCGTCTGGTCCGCGACATCATGGGCGCCCAGGGGCGGTACGTAAAGTCGCTCAACATCTACGAGCAGGAGTGGGAGTAGGGGATGGGCTGTCGCAGCGCCGCCGCGTGTCTATTTGTCTCGATCTGTAACGTTTAGGGACAAAAAACCGGTCTACCTGTTACAGATCGAGACGAATGCTTGGGCGCTGCTGATTTGTCTAAATCTGTAACGTTTAGGGCCCTGGAGAACGTCTAACTGTTACAGATCGAGACGTTTGGCACCTGGTTGGGGGAATGTCTCAATCTGTAACATCTACAGGCCAAAACTCGACCTACCTGTTACAGATTGAGACGGAAGGTTGGCGGCTGTCGAAAGATCTTGTTCTGTAACAACTAGAGGCTCAAAGACCGTCTTCCTGTTACAGATCAAGACATTTGTCAGCGGAGGCAACGGTGACGATGGTCCATTTGTCTGACGTGGTGGTGATGAAAGTGTCTAATACCGTTTTTAAACACAAGCATACGACTCGCAACACGTTGGCGCGGAATAGGATGCTCGCCAGACTCACGGAGGCGGCTGAACAAGGCGCGCTGCTTGTAACGCACGACAATGCCGAGCTCATGTGGCTGCGGCGCCATGTGGGCACAGACGATATTGCGGAGCCCGAATCGCATCTATTCTGTTTTCAGCATGAATGGGATGCGTTGACGCCGTCGGAGCGGGCTCGGTGGACCATCAAGGGGCTTGCGGAGTTTCATCCCGATTGGGCGTTTTGGGGTTATGACGCGGCACTTTTGTGGGGTCTGGAGGTGCCGAATGATCTGCTCGGGCCGCGTTACTTGGCCAAAACGGGATGTTCGGTGACATTGAGTATGGGGTGTAGGCTGCTGCGTCCGCAGACGGCGGGTGTGCTTGAGCAAGTCGATGGCGTGCGGGTGACGCCGTTTTGGCGCACGGTGGAGGATTGTCTGCTGCGTGCGCCGTTTTCGTATGGTCTGGCGATCGCCGATTCTGCATTGCGGGCGAAGGGCATGTCGCGCGACGACCTCTGCGAGCGGCTCCAGGCCGATTGCGAGGGCAGGCGAGGGTATCGCAGAGCTCAGGTGATTGCGTCGCATGCGGACGGGCTGTCCGAGAACGGCGGCGAGTCTCGCTTTCGGGCGTTCTTTATTGCATACGGCTTTCCGGTTCCGGAGTTGCAGGTGGAGTTTCGCGATCCGCTCGATTTGAGCCAGGTGTTTCGGGTCGATTATTTCTGGAGGCTCGAGGACGGGACATGTGTCATCGGCGAGCTCGACGGAAAGGGGAAGTATGCCTTGCAGAACGGCGAGGGTCGGGAGTCGGTCGACCCGTTCGTGGCAGAGCGCCAGCGGGAATCTCATCTGACAATGCTCGGGCTCAAGGTGCTTCGGTTCACGTTTGATGAACTCAAGAACCCGGGGAAGCTGGTCGAGAAAATGAGGCTGGCGGGTATTCCGCGACGGCCCGATTTGGCTGAGCAATGGAGGCGCCAGTGGTATGGGCACTGAAGCGGACTGTCTCAATCTGTAACAATAAGGGGCCGTTTGGCCTCGTAACTGTTACAGATCAAGACAAAAGGTTGGCTACCGCCAAAAGATCTCAATCTGTAACATCTAGAGGCCGAAAACCTGTCTACCTGTTACAGATTTAGACGTTTGACGATGGGGCTGGAGAATGTCTCGATCTGTAACATCTGATGGCCAAAAATCGGTCTATCTGTTACAGATTGAGA
>CAUBGU010000093.1 GCA_958435545.1 uncultured Collinsella sp. | reverse complement strand
TCGGCGAGCGCGGTCATCTTCTTGCCGGTCTCGTAGAGCGCCTTGCCGTCCTCGAGATAGCCCTCCTGGTCGAAATGCATGATCTCGATCTTCTCGGTTTCCTTCATTTGTCTCTCCTTTCTGGGGTTGTTTCCACATCCCCCATGCCAACGGGCATCAAAACCCGCTTACATTCCGTAACACTCGGCCGCTTTGGCCTTAAGCGCATTGACTGACTCTTCGTAGCCCTCTGCCTTGACCTCCATTTGCTTGGAGACGGCATCAAGATACGGGTGCACGTCCCATGACTTCAGACGCTCGGCTATCATGGCCGCAATCGTCTGGAAGAACACAAGATTGGGAATTGCGCTGAGCAGCGGAGCCACCTGAGGCACCGCAACCTCGTGAGCCCTACCCTTGGGATGGGCCGTGAGCAGCACCGTTTTTGTCGTAACGTTCGATAGCGCATCAGCGATATTCGCAAGACGCTCCGACCCCTGCGGATCGTCGACGATAAACACCAGATAGCCCGGAACGATCTGCATCTCGGGACCGTGGACGAACTCCTCGCCTTCGTGATGCATGGCAGGAATCTTGATGGTCTCGCTCAGCTTGAGGGCCGCCTCTTCGGCAACGCCATAGTTGGGGCCGTTGCCGACGACCATGGCGGGCGTGTGCTCAGAAAGCTCGAGCATGTGGTCTTGGACATATGCCTCGGCGGTCTTGCACATCACGGCATTGGCCTGGATAGCCTCACGCAGGTCGTCAAGACGCTGGGCAACGCCCTTGGCGTCAATCGTTCCGCGCGCCTGACCGCCGTAAATACCAAAGAGCACCAGGTACTCAACGAGCACCTCGACGCCCAGAGTCACAAAGTCCACCGACTCGACGCCCACACCGTAGTCAAGAACGATGTCAGCGTGTTCCTTGATGGGTGCCTCGACGTTTGCCGTGAGCGCAACTGCAGCCATATCGTGTGCGCGCATGTAATCGAGCGCCGCAATCGTATTGGTCGAATAGCCACTCTGCGAAACGGCAATGTTGAGCACATGCTGCGGATAGGTGTGTTCAAAATCGACGAAGGCCTCGGGCGTCACAACGGACACCTGCATTTGCAGGGCATCTTGCAGGTAATCGCGGGCGCAATCGGCGGCATGGCGCGACGAACCCGAAGCAACGATGCGCAGCGCGTCAAAAGAACCGGACTGGAAAATATCAACGAGCTGCGCTACCAGCTCAGACGAACGCTCGAGGTTCTCCCCCATACGCACATGGGCAAGCTGAACGTAATCGAGCATCTTCATCGTCTCACCTCGTAACAAATCATTAGTATTTGATACCAATCACAGTTATAGGTTACGGCTTTTTGATACCTCTTTGTCGATTAATTTATCCCCATCGGCGAACGGTCGATTTTGAGCCCTGTAAGGTTGTATATACAGCTGACCCAACGATCAAAACTGGTTAGTTTCCCAGCCGTTATTCACAAAATACCAGCTAGTACGTATAGGTGTAGCCGCCCGTATCGCCACGATTGAAGGACTTTACATACTCGATAGCCTGACCGCTCGCGTCATAGCTCACGCATTCCAAAAGCAAAACAAGATCGCCCTGTTCCAGTCCAAGGAGGCCGGCATCTCGTGCGCCCAGCGCTTCGATATCGAGCTTTTCCTGTGCCATGACTGGCTTTCGGCCCAGCATCTCATAGGTCTCGTACAAACTGAAGACCGACACGTCAATATCTTCGATGGTTGGGAACAGCAGGCAGGGAATCAGCGCCGTCTCAATCGATACGGGGCTACCGTTTATGCAGTTCAGGCGTCGAACGGAATAGAGCAGGTCGTCCTCGGCGATGCCAAACAGGTCGGCGTAATATGGCCCCGCATAACGCTTGGAACGCGCGAGAATACGGACGGACGGCTCGCCGCCCGAAGCACGGACCGATTCACGGAAACCGACCGTGCGTTCAAAAAAAGCAGGTACTTTCTGCGCCACAAAGGCACCTTTTCCCCGAACACGGCGAATCTGCCCGCGCCGAACCAGCTCATCGACAGCGCTTCGGATGGTCAAGCGTGTCGTACCAAATTCCTCGGCAAGGTCTTTTTCGGACGGAATCATGGAACCCGTGGGATATATACCGCGCTCGATACGTTCCTCGATGCGGCGTCGAATGCGCATATAAACCGGGGTGGCATCTACTGTTTCAGCCATTGTTCACCTGCCACGCTCCTCATGCCGTTCTCTTCGCCGTTATCGGCAAAGCGGAACTTTGTGGGCAAAATCACCGATTTGCAATGCTCCACAAAACGCATGTCCTTATCAAATTCGATCGAGCTCTCATAGAACACCGGCGTTCCCTCTTCTTGCTGGAGCAGCTCGGCCTCTTCGGCGTTCAAACGCGAGATGGAGATATGCTCACGTCCATGCTCAACACGCACGCCACCTTCTTTGAGCAAGACATCGTAAAGGCTCTCACACTCAAAATCGTGCTCGGGAAGCGCGGGGCACAGGGACAGGTTAACGTGAGCGGTCTCGATTGACGCCGGCTCGCCCTCTATAAGTCGAATGCGCTGCATGCGGAGTAAAGGAGCGCCCACAGCCACCCCAAGCTTGTCGGCAAGCGCCTCATCCGCCTCGATGGTCCCGGTGGAAACCAGACGAGAAGAGGGGTGCAGGCCGGCAGTCCGCACAGCATCGGAAAAGTTATACGTTTCCTGGAAGATATTCAGCGGCTTGGGAGGACACACATACGTACCCGATCCGCGACGGCTCTCGAGCGTTCCACACGAGATGAGCCGCGTGATACCGGCGCGCAACGCCGTACGCGAAACGCCAATCTCTTCGCACAGCACGCGCTCAGCCGGCAGGCGATCGCCGCCGGCAAGCTGGTGGTGCTGGATATACCAAAGAATTCCCTCAACAGCACGATCTTTGGGGGGAATTGCATAAGATTCGCCTGCCATTGCACAGACTCCTCATTCAGAAACGTATGCCGCCAAAATTAGACCAGCCCTCCCATGGCATCAAATTCGGCCTTGATCTTCTCAGCGACATTCCGATACGACTTATATAGACTTGAATCGCGTTTGACTTCGTCGGTCATAACGGGAATCTCTAATTTGGAAACCTCGTCTTTTCCCGTCTGAACCGCCACAACAACGCCCATACCAAGACACATATTACGCTTGGCAGCGTTTATTTTCGCCGCCTTGGCAGGATTTGCCAGGATACGCTGGGCAAATTCCTGTTTTGAGGCCACTTCCTCGGCCTCCGGATCGCCCGCCTCGGCCACTTCGCACTGCAACACATCCGCATAGTCAAAAATCTTCGGCTCGCCGCCGCGCTGATGCACGGCCCACTTGCGGCGCGTGGCATCCTGGTAGATAGCCGGCAAAAACGTAAACCGCGGCGGGTCCAAAATCGTATCCGTGATGGTAAACACATCGGGATCAAAGGCATCCTGCGGGTTTTTCTTCTTGAACAGCCCCATATCAGCCTCCCGTACTAGCATTAAACAACTCAAGCTGAATATAGCACCAATTTCAAGCCGCCGCCTTACCCTATCGGTGCGCGGCGTCTATGGCTCGCCCAGCGGAAGAGTTAACGGACGAGGGCCGGGGTGCCTGCCTTGTTTTGAGAAGTGGGCTCCGCGAACTTCTCAAAACAAGGCAGGCACCCCGGCCCCGCCGGCAAATAGCGGACACTCCGCATGCAATCTATGCAAACAAACAAGTACGCTTAGCTACATTCGGTAAGTTCGAGCACGCTGCCCTTAACGATAAGCGCCGGCTCCAGGACGACCTCTTCGGCACGCCTGCCGCCCCTACCGGCAAGACGCTTGGACATGCAGCCAAAAGCATGCTCCGCAAGGACACCAGGATCCTGCTCAATCGCGGTCAGCGCCGGCTCAAAGAGAACGTCGGCCGCCGAGTTATCATAGCTCACCACCGAGATATCGCCCGGGATGCTCTTCCCCATCTCGTGCAAGCGCTTGAGCAGACCGAGGGCGATGTTATCCGAGCTTGCGAACACAGCGGTAGCATCAGTTGCGAGCACCGCCTCCGAGGCCTCGTAGGCACTCGGGATGTAGTACTCGCTCTCAAACTCTAAACGTGCGTCGATAGGCAAGCCAACCTCGCGCAGTGCGCGCTCATAGCCGGCAAGTCGTTTGCGACCCGTATTGGAGCGGCGTGCGTTAACCAGACAGGCAATACGGCGGTGGCCTTGCTCGATCAGATAGCGGGTGGCCATGTAGCCGCCCATCTCGTGGTCGAACATCACCTTGTCGCACTCGAGCCCCTCAATGGCACGGTCGACCATCACGGCCGGGATGGGCAGGTGGCTGACTTCTTCGCGCAGGGCACGGTCGTCGGAGA
>CAUBGU010000092.1 GCA_958435545.1 uncultured Collinsella sp. | reverse complement strand
CGCCATCGACGCGGGCAGGTGAAGTCCGTGAGACCAACTTCTTCGGTGTAGTCGAGGGCAAATCCATATCTTAGACAAGAATTCGCGATTTGCAAGCGCATCCACGCACCCCACATGAGCTGCGCGGTATACTCATGACATGGAAAGACGCGAACATACATACGGTTATGAGGATGCTGCGGGCGTTACGCCGCCGCCCTGGACGGGTCCGGCGGTGGGCCTGATGGACCTCGATGCATTTTTTGCGAGCGTGGAGATGCTCGATCATCCCGAATGGCGCGGAAAGCCGCTCATCGTGGGCGGAGACGCCGAGTCGCGCGGCGTCGTGTCCACGTGTTCGTACGAGGCGCGTCGCTTTGGCGTGCATTCTGCCATGGCCTCGGCCGAGGCGCGGCGCCTGTGCCCGCAGGCCATTTGGACGCACGGACACTTTGATCGCTACCGCGAGGTGAGCGCGCAGGTCATGGCGATCCTTGCCGATGAGACACCGCGCGTGGAGCGTGTGTCCATCGACGAGGCCTTTATCGATATCACACCGGGTCGCTTTGCGCCCGAAGACCCGCTGCTGGTTGCGCGGCGTATAAGCGACCGCGTGGCAGCGCTGGGAGTGACCTGCTCCATTGGCGTGGGCTGCAACAAGACGGTCGCAAAGATCGCAAGCGAGCGGGATAAGCCGTTTGGGCTGACCATCGTGCGCCCCGGAACCGAGCAGCGCTTTTTGGCCGCGCTGCCGGTATCTGCCATGAGCGGCATCGGGCGCTCGGCCGAGGAGCGACTGCGCCGCATGCGCATCTACACCCTCGGCGAGCTATCACGTGCACCGGAATCCACCTTGGCCTCTATTTTTGGCGTCAACGGCGAACGCATGCGCCAGCGTGCGCTGGGACTCGAAATCTCCGAAGTCACGAGTCTCGATGAGGAGCGTGAGGTCAAGTCGGTCAGTAATGAACGCACCTTTGCGAAAGATTTGACTGAGCGTGGGGATATTGAGGCGGCGATTGCGCTGCTGGGTGAGTCGGTGGGACGCCGTCTGCGCCGTCAGGGGCTGACGGGTGCCACGGTAACGCTCAAGCTCAAGTATTCGTATGGAAGCGGGCGTACGGCACAGCGCCGGCTGCCTCATCCAACCGACGATGAGAACATCTTCGTGGCGGTTGCACTCGAACTGCTCGACAACATCTGGCAAGAAGGCATGCATGTTCGCTTAGCCGGCATCGGCATGAGCGACTTCGACCACCAAGGCGGCATCCAAACTGACCTGTTCTGCGAGATCGATGACCGCGGAGCCCAATCCAGCGACCGCCGCGACCTCTCCGTCGCCATCGACGCCGTCCGAGACAAATTCGGCGACACCGCCCTTTCCTTCGGCCGCCAATCCCGCTTCAATAACTAGTCTTTTTTGGACGGGGGGGGTTGCTGCCTTCCGCCCGACACGGCATTGGTAGTCAATTTGGGACGGGGCTATTTTAGCTACCCCTATATATCGGTTGAGATTCATTCGGCCTAATTCATTCACCGTCAGCCAAAGGGTAGCTAAAATAGCCCCGTCCCAAATTGACTACCCCGGATGTCCGGTTTGCCCGCCGCAACAAAACTCTGTCCCAAATAGCTACTGATCGAGCTTGACCTTCTGAATCGTGCAGTGACCGATGCCCGTGAGGCGCACGATCTGCTTTATCGAAAAGCCCTCGTTTTTGAGCGTACGGATGTAGTTGTCGCGCACGGCTTTAGGCAAAGCTTTAAGGTGGTGAGGCTCATACGGTTTAAGGAGAGCCTGTGCAAACTCCAGTGCATCTATGTCGCTCACATGAGCGCCGTCACGGAAGCAATATCGATTCGGTTCTCCCGAGGTACTGAAAGCAAAAAATCTCTGAGAATCTCCGAGCAAACCTAGCACACATTCAGTCATACAAATACCCGGGTATCCCATATATTCGCTAAAACTGCTCCAACGATATAGTGAAGCAGTCCCAATCCTGGCTTTCGCAGGATTATCGTGAATATATCTCACACAGTTGAGCAGCTGATCATCGTTAAGAATCGGCACGCTCTTAAATCGATCCTGAAAAACTGGTCCCTTCCGTCCGGTTTTCGCGTTGAAATACATCGCATATGCAGTCGTAACAGAGTGCATGCAATCGCTCAGGTGAACATGTTCATCATCTAGCAACAAGTGAATATGGTTGTCCATAAGGCACCAAGCAATGATATTGACGTCGTATTTTCGGCATTTCGAGGCAAGCAACCGAATCAAATATATCCGATCATCGGCATCCTCAAATATCAGCTGACCACCACAGCCCTTTTGGACGACATGGTAATAGCCGTAAACAGAGATTTCCCGCGCGGTCCGAGTCATACGCATCTCCTCCTCTACAGATAACAAATACGTTACCCGAGTCGGAAAGCTAAATATCACACAATGAACCGCAACTCGCTTCTATCGGCGAACGGTAGGTAGTAGCTAAAAAAGCCCCGTCCCAAATTAGCTACTTTGGGCAAAAAGAAAGCCGGGTAGCTGCGGAAAACCGCAACTGCCCGGCGATATGCGTGAGGGTAGCTAAACCCCGTCTCAAATGAGCTACTAGAGGAGATTGAGGGGGAGCTGGGGGGCGTCTCCCCAGAGTTTCTCGAGGCGGTAGAAGTCGCGGGCTTCGGGAGTGAAGACGTGGACGACAACCGAACCGTAGTCCATGAGCATCCAAGTCTTCTGCTCGCGGCCCTCGATGGAGAACGGATGCTCGCCGCAAGCCTCGGCGACCTTCTCCTCGATCTCGTCGACAATTGAATCGACCTGGCGGTTGTTGGCACCGGTGGCAAGCACAAAGTAGTCGCACACATCGGAAAGCTCGGTCAGGTCGAGCACCTGAACGTCCTCGCCCTTCTTGTCGTAGGCGGCCTGCGCGGCGGCGCGGGCGACATCCTCGGCGGCGACACCGCTCGCGGACAGCGAGGCGGCAGTGCGGTCGGACGTGGCGGCGAAGCTCTTGTGCTCCACATGTTCAAGAATCTGCTCGTCGGTCATGGTCTCGTCGGCCATGGAATACCTCTTTCTAGACAGCCCGAGCTAGCGCAGCTGGGCGTAATGGTTGTAAATCGTAATAGCCGTGGGATAAAGATAGCGCCCGGACTGGATCACATAGACCAGACCCTGCGCAAAACAGGAGAAGAACAACTCATCGAGCGTCGACTCCCCCACCATCTTGCGCAGCGCATGGGCATAATCGCCGTGGCGGTTGGGTTCGATGGCATCAGCCACAAAGACCACCATATCGAGCGGCGTCATGTCGCAAGCGCCCACGGTGTGACGGTCGACAGCCTGAAAGACCGCCGGCGACAGCTCGGGAAAAAGCTGCGGAAGTTCATAGGCGGCAACAGGGCCATGCAAAAGCGGCGTCGCGGCGGAAGGAGAGCCGGCAATCTTAATGCCGTAATGCAGAGCGCGCGTGACCAGCTCGTCGTCGGAGAGCACTTTGTCCCAGTCATGGATCAGTCCGGCGGCAGCGGCATCAAAGCGGTCAACGCCGTAGACCTCGGCCAGATGAAGTGCGGTCTCGGCAACACCCAGCGAATGCACATAGCGCTTGCGCTTATCCCTCATGCGAACATCGAGCAGCTCTTGAATGCGCTTGAGCAGCGCGCGCTCATCGTCCTCAAACTGATCCTCTACCGACAACGTAGACCCCCATCACTCAAAATCTTCTTGGCCCAAATCGGCATATAGCCTGCGTTTGCGAATGTAGCCGAGCACGGACTCGCTCGTAAGATAGCGCACGCTCATACCGCGGGCAACTCGCTTACGAATGTTCGTCGAGCTGATCGCCAACGCTGGAATCTGAATATAGCGCACGTCGAACGGCAGCCCCGACTCTTTGATTCGGGCACGCGCCGTATCGATATCAAAGCCCGGTCGTGTCGCCGCAATAAAGGTAGCAAGCTCAGCGATTCGTTCGGCATCATGCCAGGTCACGATATCGATGATCGCGTCGGCGCCCGTAATAAAGTAGAGCTTTACCTGCGGCGGGTAAAAGTCGCGAAGGGCATGAAGCGTATCGGCCGTATAGGTTACGCCCGGGCGGTCGATCTCGAACCGGCTCGCCAAAAAAGCCGGGTTCGCGGCGGTGGCGAGGACCGTCATGGCATAACGGTCCTCGGCAGGCGTCACCGGCTTGTCAAGCTTAAAGGCAGGAGAACCCGCCGGCATAAAGAGCACAGCGTCCAAGTCGAGCGACTCGCGCGCCTGCTCGGCGGTCACCAGGTGCCCGTAATGGATGGGATCAAAGGTGCCACCCATAATGCCGAGCCTAAACTCCTGCCCGTCCTCTAGAGGAAGCTCGGGCAGACCGATTCCACCGCGCAGCGACATGGCTTACTCGCCCTCCG
>CAUBGU010000091.1 GCA_958435545.1 uncultured Collinsella sp. | reverse complement strand
CCGCCGCCACGCAGACCGGTAAGTTTAAGG
The DNA here is from genome assembly GCA_958435545.1 of uncultured Collinsella sp. The sequence continues at coordinate 4,506 of CAUBGU010000091.1, read as the reverse complement.
CTGCGCACCCTGAGCGCTTCTACGACGCCGGCATTGCCGAGAGCAACCTGATGGGGCTCGCCGCCGGCATCGCGACCACGGGCCGCGTTGCTTTTGCGAGCACCTTTGCGATGTTTGCCGCCGGTCGCGCCTACGAGCAGGTCCGCAATTCCATCGGCTACCCGCACCTCAACGTCAAGATTGGCGCTACTCATGCCGGCATTTCGGTGGGCGAGGACGGCGCCACGCACCAGTGCTGCGAGGATATCGCACTCATGCGCACGATTCCGGGTATGACGGTGGTCGTTCCCGCCGACGACGTCGAGGCTCGTGCCTGTGTGCGCGCCGCCTATGAGTTTGAGGGCCCGGTTTACATGCGCTTCGGCCGCCTGGCAACACCGGTCATCAACGATCACGAGGACTATGAGTTCAAGATTGGTCGCGGCGTGGTCGTGCGCGAGGGGTCCGATGTGACCATCATCGCTTGTGGCCTTATGGTCGCCGAGGCGCTTGAGGCTGCCGAGGCGCTCGCTGCCGATGGTATCGATGCCGAGGTCATCAACATGCACACGATTAAGCCGCTTGATGAGCGCCTGGTGGTTGCCAGCGCCAAGAAGACTGGTCGCGTGGTCACCGCCGAGGAGCATTCGATTATCGGTGGTCTTGGCGAGGCCGTGGCCTCGGTGCTCGCGGAGCAGCATCCGGTGCCGATGCGTCGCGTCGGCGTGCGCGATGTGTATGGCGAGTCCGGCCCTGCGGTCGATTTGCTGCACAAGTACGGTTTGGACGCCGACGGCATCGAAGCTGCGGTCAGGTCCGTGTTGTAAGGAAGGTTTCCATGGGATTTGTATCTGCCAACCAAGTGACAATCGGGTATACCGCCGCCTCGCGCGAGGACGCCCTACATTATTTGTCCGAGCAGGCCATCGAGCTCGGCTTTGCCGATGACGCATCTGCCGTAGAGGCCGCCTTCATTGCTCGCGAGAACGAGGCCGAGACCGGCCTTGTCGCCGGTTTTGCCGTTCCGCATGCCAAAAGCGACGCGATCCACACGCCGGGCGTTGCCGTGCTTAAACTGACCGAGCCCGTTGAATGGCCGAGCTTCGATGGGGTGCCCGTCGATGTTGCGCTCGCGCTGTACGTGCCCGCCGGCGAGGCCGGAACTACGCACCTGCGTCTGCTCTCCAAGGCTGCCGTGATGCTGATGGACGCCGGCTTCCGTGACAAGGTGCGCGCGAGCACCGATCCCGTTGAGATTGCGGAGCTCATCAATAGCGGACTCGAAGACTAGAACGGTCATCCCGTTCAATCAATCGATCCTTCTCCAAGGAAAAGGGCCGCGACGCCATATAGGTGTCGCGGCCCTGTTTGCGTTTCCCAAGATAAAACCTGCCAAAATAAACCTGTCCCTTTTTGGCAGGTTAATCGGGGACTATTTCACCGCAACTTAGGGCACGGTTAGGAAGTGTGCACCTTAAAGAGTGGAGCCCATGATTAGAGAGGTCGCACTCGTCTCTCTAAATGTCTCTCTAAAGAGAAGGTTGGTTAGAGAGATAGCATTAGGCAATCTAGCAGCGAATTCGATACATCTCTCTAAATGTCTCTCTAAAACAAGGCGTTTATCTCTTTAAAGTTAGAGAGATAAATCTATTGTTTTAGAGAGACGGAATGCCAAAAATCGTCCGTCAGCTACCATCTGCCAAAAATGGCGGATAAAGGGCTCATCGAAGTAATGGGTTCATCGACGAGTCGTAACCGCCGATATCGGAAGAAGTAGATGCAGCCGGGTCGCCTCTCTAGTGCCTCTCGAAGTTAGATGGGTGCTAGAGGAGCGACTGCCTCGCGATATTTCCCCAGATAAAACCTGCCAAAATAAACCTGTCCCTTTTTGGCAGGTCAGTTAATGCAGTCCAGGTTGAGCATATGCGAGCGAGCAGGCTCCGGGTGCGGTAAGGTGACGTGAAACAAGCGGGCGCTGACCTTTTGGTCGCGCCCGTGAAGTTGAACGTCAGATTGCCGCGCCCGGGGCCTGCGCAGCGCCGAGCAGTTACGCCGTTTGTAAAACGGCGTAGCCTAAAGATTCATGTTGCCGTGGATGTAGGGGGTGACCTCGGGGGAGATATGGCCGCAGCCCAGCTCGCGCAGCGCGGACTCGATAACGGCGGGCAGCGGGGTCTTGCCCTTGTCGTCGACGGCGGCACCGCCGAGGGCGGCAATCTTGGCGACATCTGCGGGTGCGGCCTCGATATGCATGCAGCCGCCGACCAAGCGCGCGCGCACCTGTGCCAGATTAAGATCGTGCAGGTAATCCTCGCAGGCGCGAATCAGGGAGACCTTCTCGCGCGTAAGCTCCTCGCCCGTGGGGACGCGCGTGGCAAGGCAGGCTCCCGCCGGCAGGTTCCAAACGGGATAGCCCCATGCGCGCAGCAGCTCGCGCTCTTCGTCCTTGGTAAAGCCGACCTCCATAAGGGGTGAGCGTACGCCGAGCTCTTCTGCCGCACGCATGCCGGGGCGGTAGTCACCGCGATCGCTTGCATTGCTGCCATCGATGACGGTGGGAAAGCCGAGCGACTTGGCGTGGTTGACGATGGCGGTAAAGCCGGCGTGCTTGCAGTGGTAGCAGCGATTAGCATCGTTGCAGGCTACTTGGGGGAGCTGCAGCTGATCCACCGAAAGATTGAGCACGGGAAGCTTAAAATGCGGCCCCTCATTGGCCTGTCCATCAACGGACTGCTCAAACGAAGTCTGTTCGGGCGTGCCGATGAGCGGCGTGGTGAGATGGACGAGGAGGGTATTGGTAGGCATGATGCGGGCGCATACGGCGGCCAAAAAGCTGCTGTCAACGCCGCCGGAAAACCCGATGGCCACGCGCCCGTATGCCAAAAGCAGCTGTTCGAGCGCCGATAGCTTGTCTTGAAGCTCCTCTGCGGGTGCCGTGGTGTCTAAAATCATGAAACGATCCTTATCGTTGAGTACTCGGTCGAAAACTATAATCCTAATGCGTTACTTGCCATAAGTCTTCTATCTATGTAACGAAAGTGCAATATGCTATATACGTTATATACAAGTTTGTAAAGTGCGGTAGAGTGACAGTAACACAATCCGGTGAGGGGGCCGATATGATCAAGGCTGTTATTTTTGACATGGATGGAACGCTGGTCGACACCGAGCGTTTGGGGATTAAGGCCTGGAAGGCAGGCGCCGCTGAGCTGGGGCTCGCGATTGATGAAGCGCTGATCCATCAGTTTATCGGCCGCACGCTGCCCGATGTTATGGACATCATCGATAAGCATTATGGCAGCCGCGAAACCACCGAGGCGATCTATCGTCGCCACAAGGAGATTCGCGACGAGATGGTCAAGACCGAACTGGAACTTAAGGCCGGCGCCGCCGAGTGCCTAGACGAGCTGCTGGCTGCGGGCTATCACGTGGGTCTAGCGACGTCGTCGCGCCTCGTTACGGCCGAGCGCAACCTTAAGATGGTCGGTCTTTTTGACAAGTTTGAAACGGTAACGTGTGGCGAGGACGTCGTGCACGGCAAGCCCGACCCCGAGATGTATCTGCTCGCCTGCGAGCGCGCGGGCTTTGCTCCCGAGGAATGTGCCGTGGTCGAGGATTCGCGCAACGGCTGCGTCTCGGGCATCACGGCCGGATGCCATGTCTTCGCCGTCCCCGATATCGTGTCGCTGCCGCAGGACGTGGTGGATGGCTGCGAGGCCGTGCTCGATACGCTGTTCGATCTGGCGGCGGCGGTCAAGGCCGTGCGCTAGACAATTGCGGTGTTGAAACGAGCAATTGCCCACGTTTGCGCTCAAGCAAAAGGGGTCCGGCAATGGTCGGGCCCCTTTTGCTTGAGCGGCGACTTAGCATACTTGCGGGCGTGCTATAGATACGCACCGAGGTTGATGGCCGTGGCGTCGGTCTGGCTGCTTGCCTGGGTGCTGGCGCGTTCCAGCAGGAACGGCCGCACGAGTTCTAGGCGGTTGATGTCCTCGATGGCCGTGACCGCGGTGACGGTGCGCGCGGCAGAGCTGACGTGGATATGCCTGGTCTTTGTCGGGACCTTGTTCTCGATTTGCTCCATGAGCAATTGAACGCCCTTGCGGCCAATCTCGTAGCCCGGGGGCGCTACCGTAGTGAGCGGGACCGATCCGCTCCAAGCGAGTGGGTTGCCATCGCAACCTGCTACGCGTACTTGCCCGGGGACGGCGATGTCTTTGTCGACCAGCGCCGAGATGACGCCCGAGGCCAGCACGTCGGTCAGGCCGACGACAAAATCGGGGCGTTCGTCGGCGGGGCGCGCGGCGATTTGGGCGCCGATGCCGTAGCCGTCGGCGGCGGTATTCCATTCGCCGGCGTCGATGACTTCGATCTTGATATCGGGGTGTAGGGCGAGCGCCTTATGAATGCCGAGGACGCGCAGGGTGAGTTGCATAAATGCTGCTCGGCCGACGACGACAATATGGTGTGCGCCGCGGGCGATGGCAAGTTCGGCAATGATGCGACCCTGGGCCTCGTTGTCGGCCG
>CAUBGU010000090.1 GCA_958435545.1 uncultured Collinsella sp. | reverse complement strand
GTCATGCCGCCGAAGTTGAAAGGCAGATTGCCGCTCTGGCGGGCTTGCAGCGTCGGCTGGTTACGGCGTTTGGCAAAACGCCGTAACTATCTAGCCGCCCAGGTAGGCTTTACGCACGTTGTCGTCGTGCAGCAGCTCTTGACCGGTGCCGGTCATAGTGATCTTGCCGGTCTCGAGCACGTAGCCGCGTGTGGCGATGGAAAGAGCCATCTGTGCGTTTTGCTCGACCAGGAGCACCGTGGTGCCGGCCTTATGCAGATCCTCGACAATTTGGAAGATCTGCTCAATCAGAATCGGTGCCAAGCCCATAGAGGGCTCATCGAGCATGAGCAGCTTAGGGTTACTCATAAGGGCGCGGCCCATAACGAGCATCTGCTGCTCGCCGCCCGAAAGGGTACCGGCGACCTGGCGACGACGCTCCTTCAGGCGCGGGAACTGCTCGTAGACGCGCTCGAGGCCCGGAGCCACCGTTGACTTGGGCTGCGTATAGGCACCCATTTCCAGGTTCTCCTCGACCGTCATCTGCAAAAAGGCACGACGACCCTCGGGCACCTGAGCCAGGCCCTTACCAACCAGCTTGTCGGCGGGCGTATGGGTAATATCCTCGCCCATAAACTTGATGGAGCCGGTCTTGGAGCGTAGCAGGCCCGAGACGGTCTTGAGCGTCGTGGACTTACCGGCACCGTTCGCGCCGATCAGAGCCACGATCTCGCCCTCGTTAACGTTAAAGGAGATGTCCTTGATGGCGTGGATGGCGCCGTACCAGACGTTGATGTTGTAGACGGAAAGCATCGGCTCTGCCATTTAGTTCTCCCCCTTATCCTGCTTGCCCAGATACGCCTCGATAACGGCATCGTTGTTCTGGATTTCCTCTGCCGTGCCCTTGGCGATGACCTTACCAAAGTTGAGCACGCAGATGCCCTCGCAGATGTTCATAACGAGCGACATATCATGCTCGATAAGCATGATGGCAATGCCGAAAGTGTCGCGAATCTTAACGATGTTCTCCATGAGTTCCGCGGTCTCGGACGGGTTCATGCCGGCGGCAGGCTCGTCGAGCAGCAGCAGCTTGGGGTTGGTGGCAAGCGCACGGACGATCTCCAGACGACGCTGAGCGCCGTAAGGCAGCGATCCGGCCTGCTCGTTTGCCAGATGCTCCATATCAAAGATGGACAGCAGCTCCATGGCGCGCTCGTGCGCGGCCTTCTCGTGCTTCCAATACGTCGGCAGGCGCAGCACGCCCTCAAAGCCGGAGTAGCGCTCCTGGTTATGCAGGCCGACCTTAACGTTATCCTCCACCGTCATGGTGTTGAACAGACGAATGTTCTGGAAGGTACGGGCAATACCCATGCGGTTGACCTGATAGACCGACTTGCCCGAGGTGTCCTCACCGTCGAGCAGGATGGTGCCGTGCGTGGGCTGATACACCTTGGTGAGCAGGTTGAAGACCGTGGTCTTACCGGCACCGTTGGGGCCGATCAGACCGGCGATCTCGGTCTTGCCGATAGTCAGACTAAAGTCGTCGACTGCCTTAAGGCCACCGAACTCGATGCCCAGGTGGATGCACTCGAGTGCCGGGCGCTCGCCCAGGTCGCGGTCGGGAACGATGGCGCCAGAAGGATACGGAACCATCTTGCCCTTGTTGAACTCAAACTTACTGGGCATCGGCTGCCACCTCCTTCTTAGAAGTAAAGCGGTCCTTAATGCGGCCGAAGAACGCTTTAAGCTGCGGGTTGTTGGTAAAGATCATGACCAGAATCAGCACAATGGCGTAGATGAGCATGCGGTAGTCCGAGAACTGACGGAGCAGCTCGGGGAGCACCGTGAGCAGCGCCGCGGCGATAACGGAGCCGCGCATGTTGCCCAGGCCGCCCAGGACCACGAACACCAGAATGAGGATGGACGTGTTGAAGTCGAACTTAGTGGCGGAAAGCTGCGAGAAATTACCGCCGAACAGGGCTCCGGCAGCACCGGCGAGGGCAGCGGAAACCACGAAGGCGATCATGCGGTACTGGGTGACGGAGATGCCCACGGACTCGGCAGCGATCTTGTTGTCGCGCACGGCCATGATGGCACGACCGGTACGGCTGCGAACCAGGTTGAGTACAATCACGAGCGCAACCATGACCAGGATGGCACCGGCGAGGAAGGTCGAGTACGTCGACACACCCGAGGCGCCCTGCGCGCCCTTGATGATGGCGGTGCCGTCCTCGAGCAGATGCAGGTCGTCGATCGTAGAGTTGCCCGTGATGTTAAAGATCACATGCAGGCCGCGGGAATCGACGCCCACAATGAGGCAAGTGACGATCTCTTTGATGATCTCGCCAAAGGCCAGCGTCACGATAGCCAGGTAATCGCCGCTCAGGCGAAGGACCGGGATACCGATCAAGAAGCCCAGGATGGCAGCAGCGAAGGCGCCGACCACGATGCTGATGATAAGGCGCACCGGATCGGAGGGAACGGCGCTCTCAAGGGCGACCGCGGTGACGATGCCCGTGTAGGCACCGACGCTCATAAAGCCCGCGTGGCCCAGCGACAAGTCGCCCGCGATGCCGACGACGAGGTTGAGGGAAATGGCCATGACGATATAGGCCGTGATGGGAACCAGCTGACCGGCGATCATGCGCGGAATCATGTGGTTAGACTGCATAAAGAACACGATGGCGAAGGCCACGATGCACATGGCGTACGTGACAAAGTCGTGACGCGTCTGCTTGTCTTTAAGAAACTTCATAACGCTCACCTACACCTTCTCGGGGACGTACTTGCCCAAGAGGCCGGCAGGCTTGACGAGCAGGACGATGATCAAAACACCAAAGACGATGGAGTTGGCAAGGCTCGTGGAAATGTAAGCCTGCGCCATCGCCTCGATGATGCCGATGAGAATGCCGCCGACAAAGGCGCCGGGGATGGAGCCGATGCCACCGAAGACGGCGGCGTCGAAGGCCTTGATGCCAGGCATGGCACCCGTCGTGGGCTGCAGCACCGGCGAGTAGGAGCACAGGAGCACGCCGGCGATGGCGGCAAGGGCAGAGCCGATGGCAAACGTCATCGAGATGGTGCGGTTGACGTTGATGCCCATGAGCTGAGCGGCGGCCTTGTCCTCGGACACGGCACGCATGGCCTTACCCATCTTGGTCTTACCTGTAAAGAACATCAGGCCGGCCATGATAACCAGGCAGGCGACGATGGTGACGAGCGAGACGGCGCTTACGTTGAACTTGGCCAAGAACTCCGGCACCTGGAAGGTGACGAGCGAAGTGAAGTTCTTGGGCGTGGCGCCCCACAGAAGCTGCGCGGCGTTCTGCAGGAAGTAAGACACGCCGATGGCCGTGATCAGAACGGCCAGAGGGCCTGCTTGGCGCAGCGGCTTATAGGCCAGACCCTCGATGAGAACACCGAGAACCGTGCAGACCACACAAGAGAGAACTACAGATGCCCAGCCCGGGAGGCCGAGATACGACGTGGCACAGAACGAGACATAGGCACCGACCATGATGACGTCGCCGTGAGCGAAGTTGAGCATCTTGGCGATACCGTAGACCATGGTGTAGCCCAACGCGATGATGGCGTAGACGCTGCCCATGGACAGGCCGTTGACCAGGTATTGGATAAAGACCGTCATGTTCCACATCCCCCTTTCGAATAGGTTTCCAGTTGATGTATGAAACAGGGACGTTACATCGTCCCTAGATACCAAGCAAGCAGGGAAGGCCAAAACCTCCCCTGCTTGGGATCAAAACCGCTCTATGTAAGGCGGCCTATTAGGCCTGTACGTACTTGCCGTCGGTAATGACGTACGCCGTCGGGTCCTTCTGGACCTGGCCCTTGTCGTTCCAGGAGAGCTTGCCAGTCAGACCGTCAACAGTAATGTTGCGCATAGCCTCGGGAAGCTTCTCGGCAACCTCGGTGGGGTCGGCGTCGACACCCAGGCCGGCCTCCTTGAGAGCCTCGACCACCGCATGCACGCCGTCGTAGGCGTCGGCGGCAAACTGGTCGGGGGTATCGCCGTACTTATCTTTGTAAGCGTTGACGAAGTCGGCGTTCTTCTCGTCGTCGGCGGAGAACGGGGTCATGAGCAGCAGACCCTCGGCAAGAGAGGTGTCGAAGCCCTCAACGCCCAGGATGCCGTCCATGCCGTCGCAGCCCATCATCTTGACGTCGTAGCCCATGTCCTTGGCGTTCTTGAGCAGGACGGACGCCGGCGTGTAGTAGATCGGCGCAAAGATCATGGTGGCGCCTGCCTGCTTGGCCTTGGTCAGCTGGTTGGTAAAGCTCGTGGCGGAGTCGTCCTTAAAGGTCTCCTCGTCGACAATCTCGAGCTTGGACTTAGCGGCCTGGGCCTTAAAGGAATCTGCGATGCCCGAAGAATAGGCGTCGCCGGAGTTATAGAACAGCACGAACTTCTCGTCCGCATACTTCTGTGCCAGGAACTTGGCAGCGTTGACACCCTGGTTGGGGTCGGTGAAGCAAACCTGGAAGACGCAATCCTTGCCCTTGGTAACGTCCTCGGAGGACGCGGACGGGGTAATCATGAACGTCTCGGGGTCGTTACCGCACTCAGCAGCAACGGCGACCGACGCACCCGTGGTGGTCGGACCGACAAGGGCCTGCATGCCCCAGTCGAGCAGGGTGTTGAAGGCGTTGACGGCCTTCTCACCGTCAGCCTGGTCGTCCTCGGCCTTGCTGACAAGCGGCAGCTCCTTAGTCGAGAAATCCT
>CAUBGU010000089.1 GCA_958435545.1 uncultured Collinsella sp. | reverse complement strand
GCGTTAAGTCGGGCGCGTACTATGCTGCCGTCGTTATCCCCAAAACGTTTAGCGCCGACATGATGACGCTTTTCTCGACCGACGTGAAACACGCCGATATCGAGTTTTACGAGAACCAGAAGGCCAACGCCATCGCGCAGATCGTGACCGAGAAGGGTTCGAGCGCCGTTCAGAACCAGGTTAACGAATCTTTTACCGAGACCATTACGAGCATCGGTCTTAAGACGGTGTCCAGCCTGCTCGATTACATGAGCACCGACCAAGTCAGCAACTTTATCGCCAACCTGTCCTCGACGCTCAGCGATTCGATTGAGGACCTGCAAGACGTTCAGGCTAATGCTTCGTCGCTGGCGGGCATTTTGAGCTCTACGTCCGATTCGTTGACGTCGGCGAGCGGTATGCTCCAGCAGACGGGTACGGTCGATGAGTCGACCAAGCGGTTGATGGAGCATGCCAAGAGCGGCATCGATGATTCCAAAGAAGCGCTTAAGGCGGCAAACGATGCCATCGATGCCGCAATCGATGGAAGTGCGGGTTCGTTCGACAATGTGTCTGCCGAGCTCGCGAAGGCGTTCGACACCGCAAACCAGCATGTCGACCTTACGGTGTCCCAACTCAACGATGCCGCTGCGGCCCTCAATGCGCGCGCCAAGGATATCGATGCGATGGCCGATCAGCTCCGCAGCCTTGCCGACCAGGTGAGCGATGAGAATTTGAAGGACGGCCTCAAGTCCGCCGCGACGTCGCTGGGCAGAATCGCCGTTGAGTACCGCAACAATGCCAAGGATCTGGCGGCTACCGCGAAGTCTCTCTCCGATAGCATGGCCGAGGTCAACAACTTGCGTGCCGAGGTCGATCAGGCCATCGCTGATGCCAAGGCCGGCATCGCGGGTGCCAAATCCGATTACGATTCCACGTTCTCGGTTAAGGCCAAGGAGCTCAAGAAGACGGTTTCGGGCATTCTGGACTCGCTTGATGGCATCTCGGGCGACCTGGATAGCGCCGTAGGCGGCCTGACCGACGCATCCGGCTCGTTGGCGAAGGGCCTCTCCAAGGCTGCAAAGCTGGTCAACAAGGCTTCCGATCAGCTGGGCGAGGCGTCGGACAAGATCAGCGCGTTTAAGGACGAGCTTGATGGTGCCCTGATGTCGGATGACCTCGCTACGATCAAGACGATGATCGGCAATGATCCCGAGGGTCTGGCCGTGTCGCTTTCCGGCCCCGTCGCGCTCGACCGCAAGCCGGTCTATCCGATCCGCAACTACGGTTCGGCCATGGCACCGTTCTACACGATTCTGTCGCTCTGGGTCGGCTCGATCGTGTTGGCGGCCATGATGAAGGTCTCGGTTGACGATGAGCTCATCAACGAGCTCATCCCCGTACGCCTGCACGAGATCTACCTGGGTCGTTACCTGTTCTTTGGCGGTTTGGCCCTGCTGCAGGCAACACTCGTGTGCGCGGGCGACATTCTGTTCTTTGGCATTCAGTGCGACAACCCGCTGCAGTTTGTGCTGGCGGGCTGGGTTGCGAGCCTCGTGTTCTCCAATATCGTCTACACGCTTACGGTTTCGTTTGGCGATATCGGCAAGGCGCTCGCTGTCGTGCTGTTGGTCATGCAGGTCGGTGGTTCGGGCGGCACGTTCCCTATCGAGATGACCGGCCCCGTGTTCCAGGCGATCTATCCGTTCCTGCCGTTTACTCACGGCATCAACGCCATGCATGCCGCCATGGCTGGCGCCTACCATATGGAGTACTGGGTTGAGCTGGGCATTCTGGCGAGCTATCTGATTCCGTCGCTGGCCCTGGGCGTCGTCTTCCGCCGTCCGGTCATCAAAGCCAACGACTGGATCATCGAAAAACTGGAGTCAACCAAATTGATTTAGTTCAGACACGTAAACGCTGTCAGAACATCGAGGCCTTCCAGTTTTACACTTTATTATGCTGGATTGCGATGCAACGCCGGTTGTTGCTACAGTAGCGGGGCGTGCCGGGGGTCCGGTGCGCCCCGTTTTTATTTGACCATGAGGCGGCACGCAGCCATACGCGTGCGGACACCACGCCCAGATTGAGTGTGAGGATGTTCCATGGCCCAATACGCTGCCAACGAAATCGAAAACTTGCCCGATAGCCCTGTAGCCCGTGAAGACCTGGGTGCCGGCGGCGTCTCTCGCGGTGCCGGCGCACGCTCGCCGCTGTTCTGGAAGGTTCTGCTATTTTCGGTGGCGGTCGTTTGGGGTTACTCCTTTACCACTATGAAGGGCGCGCTCGACACCATTCCGGCGTTCGAGCTGGTCTATGTTCGCTTTCTCCCGGCATCACTGGTTATGTTTGCCATTTTCCATAAGCGCATCATCGCTCATTTCAATGCCCGCAACCTGATCGTCGGGCTTGGCATGGGCGCGCTCATGTGGGGTGCCTACGGTTTACAGACGATCGGCCTGGCACAGACCACGGCAGGCAAGAATGCTTTTTTGACGGGCACGTACTGCATCCTTGTGCCGTTCGCGAGCTGTTTTCTGAGCGGCGAAAAACTCACCCGCTATAACCTGGGTGCAGCACTGCTGTGTTTGGCGGGCATTGGCCTGGTGGCGCTCGATAGCGTTGAATTCAACATCGGCGATGTCATTACGCTGGCGGGTGCGGTCTTTTTCGCCATCCAGATGGCGGTGACCGCCAAGTACGGTCGCAAAATGGACATCAACGTCATTACGTTTTGGATGTTTGTGGGCAACGGCGTGCTGAGCCTGGTCTCGTCGCTGCTATTCGAGACCCAGGCGCCTCTGTCTGTGTGGACGCCGAGCTTTATCGGTGCGATGGCGTTTCTCTCGGTGGGCTGTACGTGCGTGGCCCTACTCATCCAAAACGTCGGTCTGGCACATGTTCCGGCCTCGACGGGTTCACTGCTCCTTTCGATGGAGTCGCCTTCGGGTGTGCTGTTCTCGGTGCTGCTGATGGGGGAGGCGCTCACCTCGCGCCTGCTCGTCGGCTTCGCTCTCATCTTCCTATCGATTATTTTGAGCGAGACGCATTTCGATTTTTTGCGCAAAAAGCCGCGCCCGCAATTGTAAACAACTTGTTGCGCCGCCCTCCCGGGGCGGCATTTTTTATGCGTCGCCCTTAAAGTTGTACCTTGCACTTTATGCTATCAAAGTGCTTGCTGCAAAAACGTTACTGGAGGGCATCTATGGCACCAGCTTTGTCCGATTTTCAACCGCAACCAGCGCCCAAGGCTACCGCAGCGGCGCAGGCCGCTATCGGTGACGGTCTTGTTGCAGAAGCTCAGACTTTTGCAGACGAGCTTGCTGTGTGGCGACACGATCTACACCAGATGCCCGAGCTGGGTAACAACCTTCCGCAGACGTCCGCCTTTATCCAGGCGCGTCTGGACGAGATGGATATTCCCTATGCCGTGCTTGTTGACGGCTCCTGTGTCGTTGGCCTTATCGGTGCCGGCGCGGCAGCTGCTGCTCGGGGTAACGGTACGTGCACGGACAAGCAGGCCGGTACGGTCATCATGCTCCGCGGCGACATGGATGCCCTGCCCGTTGCCGAGGAATCCGGCGAGCCCTTTGCATCCACCAATGGCTGCATGCATGCTTGCGGTCACGATATGCACGCGACGGCGCTGCTTGGTGCGGCTCGTATGCTCAAGGCCCGCGAGTCCGAGCTTCTCGACGCCAACGCCACGGTTAAGTTGCTGTTCCAGCCGGGCGAGGAAACCTTTGAGGGTGCCCGTGCTGCCATCGTCGACGGTTTGCTGCAGAGCCCACGCCCCCAGGCCGCCTTTGCCATGCATGTCAATAGCCAGTCGCCGCTTGGCCTGGTGCTCTACGGCAGCCCGGCGCTCTCGGGCGTGTACGGTTTCCGCATCACGCTGCAGGGCAAGGGCGGCCATGGCTCGAGCCCCGAGATCTGTATCGACCCCATCACGGCCGGCGTCCATGTGCATCTGGCGCTTCAGGAGCTCATCTCCCGCGAGGTGCCGGCGGCCAAGGAGGTCGCGCTTACCGTTGGCAAGTTCGCCGGCGGTCAGGCCGCAAATGTCATTCCAGATACCTGCGTGCTCGAAGGTACGCTGCGCGGCTTCGACGTCGAGCTCATGGAGCACCTCAAGACCCGCATCGCGGAGGTCGTCAACGGCGTGGCCGCAACGTATCGCACGTCGGCCACCATCGAGACGCTCTCGGATGTTCCCCCGCTCGTGCTCGATGACGACGTGACCCAGGCTTCGCTTGGCTACGTGGGTGCGACGCTGCCCAAGGCCGCCTTCTTGCCGCTGTTCCATGCCATGGCGAGCGAGGACTTTGCGCTTATCTCGAGTGAGATACCGAGCGCATACTTTACGATCGGCGCGGCTGTGACCGATACGGACGAACACTTTGCCCAGCATCATCCCAAGGCGCGCTTTAGCGATGCCGAGCTGCCACTTGGTGCCGCGGCTTATGCGGCAGTCGCTTTGGGCTATATCGCCGACCACCGGTAGTACCCAACCTTGCCTTTCAAGCCTGCGGGCATGGCCATAAGGCCTATGCCCTTGTCTTTCAAGGCAATCTTGGGCACTACCGGCGCCTGGCTTTGTCATCATGGCCACGTGCTACACGATTTTCGTTAACTGCATGAGCCTGTTTCAGCCGCTCGTCGTCAGCGACCTCGGGATCACGCTTGCGCAGTACAACATCTCCAACGCCATCTCCACCGTGGTGAGCGTTATCGGCTCACTTGTGATCGGTCATGTTGCCGATAAAGTAAGCGGTCGCGTTTTGGGCTCCCTCACTGTAATCGCCACCTCTGCCGTTCTTGCCGGCATGAGCTTTGTCGGTGAGCTATGGCAGGTCTACGTGCTCTTTTCTGTTCGTCCCGTTCTGTCCGTGGCCGCCTTGGAAGCCGAATGGATGCTCGTACCATCATTCGGTTTCCAAGG
>CAUBGU010000088.1 GCA_958435545.1 uncultured Collinsella sp. | reverse complement strand
GCGTTAAGTCGGGCGCGTACTATGCTGCCGTCGTTATCCCCAAAACGTTTAGCGCTGACATGATGACGCTTTTCTCGACCGACGTGAAGCATGCCGATATCGAGTTCTACGAGAATCAGAAGGCCAACGCCATTGCGCAGATCGTGACCGAGAAGGGTTCGAGCGCCGTCCAGAGCCAGGTTAACAAAACTTTTACCGAGACCATTACGACGATCGGTCTTAAGACGGTGTCCAGCCTGCTCGATTACATGAGCACCGACCAGGTGGGTAACTTTATCGCCAACCTGTCCTCGACGCTCGGCGATTCGATTGAGGACCTGCGAGACGTTCGGGCAAATGCTTCGTCGCTGGCGGTCATTTTGAGCTCCACGTCCGATTCGCTGACGTCGGCGAGCGGCATGCTCAAGCAGACCGGTGCCGTCGATGAGTCGACAAAGCAGCTCATGGAACATGCCAAAAGCGGCATCGATGATTCCAAAGAAGCGCTTAAGGCGGCAAACGATGCCATCGATGCCGCAATCGATGGAAGTGCGGGTTCGTTCGACAATGTGTCTGCCGAGCTCGCGAAGGCGTTCGACACCGCAAACCAGCATGTCGACCTTACGGTGTCCCAACTCAACGATGCCGCTGCGGCCCTCAATGCGCGCGCCAAGGATATCGATGCGATGGCCGATCAGCTCCGCAGCCTTGCCGACCAGGTGAGCGATGAGAATTTGAAGGACGGCCTCAAGTCCGCCGCGACGTCGCTGGGCAGAATCGCCGTTGAGTACCGCAACAATGCCAAGGATCTGGCGGCTACCGCGAAGTCTCTCTCCGATAGCATGGCCGAGGTCAACAACTTGCGTGCCGAGGTCGATCAGGCCATCGCTGATGCCAAGGCCGGCATCGCGGGTGCCAAATCCGATTACGATTCCACGTTCTCGGTTAAGGCCAAGGAGCTCAAGAAGACGGTTTCGGGCATTCTGGACTCGCTTGATGGCATCTCGGGCGACCTGGATAGCGCCGTAGGCGGCCTGACCGACGCATCCGGCTCGTTGGCGAAGGGCCTCTCCAAGGCCGCCAAGCTGGTCAACAAGGCTTCCGATCAGCTAGGTGAAGCGTCCGATAAGATCAGTGCGTTTAAGGATGAGCTCGATGGCGCCCTGATGTCGGACGACCTTGCCACGATCAAGACGATGATTGGCAACGATCCCGAGGGTTTGGCCGTGTCGCTTTCCGGTCCCGTCGCGCTCGATCGCAAACCGGTCTATCCGATCCGCAACTACGGCTCGGCCATGGCGCCGTTCTACACGATTCTGTCGCTCTGGGTCGGCTCGATCGTGCTGGCGGCCATGATGAAGGTGTCGGTTGACGATGAGCTTATCAACGAGCTCATCCCCGTACGCCTACACGAGATCTACCTGGGTCGTTACTTGTTCTTTGGCGGTTTGGCTCTGCTGCAGGCAACGCTCGTGTGCGCGGGCGACATCCTGTTCTTTGGCATCCAGTGCGACAACCCGCTGCAGTTTGTGCTGGCGGGCTGGGTCGCGAGTCTCGTGTTCTCCAATATCGTCTACACGCTTACGGTGTCGTTTGGCGATATCGGCAAGGCGCTCGCCGTTGTGCTGCTGGTCATGCAGGTCGGCGGTTCGGGCGGTACGTTCCCCATCGAGATGACCGGCCCTGTGTTCCAGGCGATCTATCCGTTCCTGCCGTTTACCCATGGCATTAACGCCATGCATGCCGCCATGGCTGGCGCCTACCATATGGAGTACTGGGTTGAGCTGGGCATTCTGGCGAGCTATCTGATTCCGTCGCTGGCCCTGGGCGTCGTCTTCCGCCGTCCGGTCATCAAAGCCAACGACTGGATCATCGAAAAACTGGAGTCAACCAAATTGATTTAGTTCAGACACGTAAACGCTGTCAGAACATCGAGGCCTTCCAGTTTTACACTTTATTATGCTGGATTGCGATGCAACGCCGGTTGTTGCTACAGTAGCGGGGCGTGCCGGGGGTCCGGTGCGCCCCGTTTTTATTTGACCATGAGGCGGCACGCAGCCATACGCGTGCGGACACCACGCCCAGATTGAGTGTGAGGACGTTCCATGGCCCAATACGCTGCCAACGAAATCGAAAACTTGCCCGACAGCCCTGTGGCCCGCGAAGACTTGGGTGCCGGCGGCGCCTCTCGCGGTGCCGGCGCACGCTCGCCGCTGTTCTGGAAGGTCTTGCTGCTTTCGATAGCGGTCATCTGGGGCTATTCCTTCACCACCATGAAGGATGCGCTCGATACCATTCCGGTGTTCGAGCTGCTCTACGTTCGCTTCCTTCCGGCTTCGCTGGTTATGTTCGTCATCTTCCACAAACGCATCATCGCTCATTTCAATGCCCGCAACCTAATCGTCGGGCTTGGCATGGGCGCGCTCATGTGGGGTGCCTACGGTTTGCAGACGATTGGCCTGGCACAGACCACGGCAGGCAAGAGTGCATTTTTGACGGGTACCTATTGCATCCTCGTGCCGTTTGCGAGCTACGTCCTAAGCGGCGAAAAGCTTACCCGTTACAACTTGGGCGCCGCGTTGCTGTGCCTGGCGGGCATTGGCCTGGTGGCGCTCGATAGCGTCGAGTTCAATGTCGGCGATGTCATCACACTGGGCGGCGCGGTCTTCTTTGCCATCCAGATGGCGGTGACCGCCAAGTACGGCCGCAAGATGGACATCAACGTCATCACGTTTTGGATGTTTGTGGGCAACGGCGTGCTGAGCCTGATCTCGTCGCTGTTATTCGAGACCCAAGCGCCGCTGTCCGTGTGGACGCCGAGCTTTATCGGTGTGATGGCGTTTCTATCGGTGGGCTGTACGTGTGTGGCTCTGCTCATCCAAAACGTCGGCCTGGCGCATGTCCCGGCCTCAACGGGCTCGCTGCTCCTTTCGATGGAGTCGCCTTCGGGTGTGCTGTTCTCGGTGCTGCTGATGGGGGAGGCGCTCACCTCGCGCCTGCTCGCCGGCTTCGCGCTCATCTTTCTTTCGATTATCTTGAGCGAGACGCATTTCGATTTTTTGCGTCGAAAGCCGCGTCCGCAATTGTAAACAATTTGTTGCGCCGCCTCCCGGGGCGGCATTTTTTATGCGTCGCCCTTAAAGTAGTACCTTGCACTTTACGCTATCAAAGTGCTTGCTGCAAAAACGTTACTGGAGGGCATCTATGGCACCAGCACTGTCCGATCTTCAACCGCAATCAGCGCCCAAGGCCACCGCGGCGGCGCAGACCGCTATCGGTGACGGTCTTGTTGCAGAAGCTCAGGCTTTTGCAGACGAGCTCGCTGCGTGGCGACACGATTTACATCAGATGCCCGAGCTGGGTAATAGCCTCCCGCAGACCTCTACGTATATCCAAGCGCGCCTGACCGAGATGGACATCCCATTTGCTACGCTCGTCGATGGTTCCTGCGTTGTGGGCCTTGTCGGCGCCGGTGCCGCCGCGGCCCAAGGCAATGGCATCTGCACGAATGAGCAGGCCGGTACGGTCATCATGCTTCGTGGCGACATGGACGCCCTGCCCGTTGCCGAGGAATCCGGCGAGCCCTTTGCATCCACCAACGGCTGCATGCACGCTTGCGGTCACGATATGCACGCGACGGCGCTGCTTGGTGCGGCTCGCCTGCTCAAGGCCCGCGAGGCCGAGCTCGTCGACGCCAATGCCACCGTCAAACTGCTGTTCCAGCCGGGCGAGGAAACCTTTGAGGGTGCCCGCGCCGCCATCGCCGACGGTCTGCTGCAGAACCCGCGTCCTCAGGTCGCCTTTGCCATGCATGTCAATAGCCAGTCGCCGCTCGGCCTGGTGCTCTACGGCAGCCCGGCGCTCTCGGGCGTGTACGGTTTTCGTATCACGCTTCAGGGCAAGGGCGGCCATGGCTCGAGCCCCGAAATCTGCATCGACCCCATCACGGCGGGTGTGCACGTGCATCTGGCACTTCAGGAGCTCATCTCCCGCGAAGTGCCGGCGGCTAAGGAGGTCGCGCTTACCGTTGGTAAGTTTGCTGGCGGCTTGGCGGCCAACGTCATCCCTGACACCTGCGTGCTCGAGGGAACGCTGCGCGGCTTTGATGTTGAGCTCATGGCTCACCTAAAGACCCGCATCGCGGAGGTCGTAAACGGCGTTGCTGCAACATATCGTACGTCGGCGACCATCGAGACGCTTTCGGATGTTCCCCCGCTCGTACTCGATGACGACATGACCCAGGCGTCGCTTGGCTACGTGGGCGTGGTGCTGCCCAAGGCCGCCTTCCTGCCGCTGTTCCACGCCATGGCGAGCGAGGACTTCGCGCTGATTTCGAGCGAGATCCCGAGTGCGTACTTTACCGTGGGCGCAGCTGTGACCGATACGGACGAGCATTTTGCCCAGCACCATCCCAAGGCACGTTTTAACGATGCCGAGCTGCCGCTCGGTGCTGCGGCCTATACCGCCGTCGCTTTGGGCTATATCGCCGACCACCGGTAGCATCCAACCTTGCCTTTCAAGCCTGCGGGCATGGCCATAAGGCCTATGCCCTTGTCTTTCAAGGCAATCTTGGGCACTACCGGCGCCCGGCGCCGGCTATTCGTTTGTTAAATAAGGAGCAGTATGCCCCAGCAGCGTAAGTTCTTCCCCGGCTGGCTCGTGGTGGCCTCCGGCTTCGTGATCATGGCCACGTGCTACACGATTTTCGTCAACTGCATGAGCCTGTTCCAGCCGCTCATCGTCAGCGACTTGGGAATATCTCTTGCGCAGTACAACATCTCCAATGCGATCTCTACCGTGGTGAGCGTTATCGGATCGCTTGTCATTGGCCATGTTGCCGATAAAGTAAGCGGTCGCGTTTTGGGCTCCCTAACCGTTATCGCTACCTCTGCCGTGCTTGTCAGCATGAGCTTTGTGGGCGAGCTTTGGCAGGTCTACGTGCTCTTTTCTGTTCGTCCCGTTCTGCCCGTGGCCGCCTTGGAAGCCGAATGGATGCTCGTACCATCATTCGGTTTCCAAGG
>CAUBGU010000087.1 GCA_958435545.1 uncultured Collinsella sp. | reverse complement strand
TCGGAAGGCACGTGCAGACCTTTCGTCATGGCCTCCTACCTTTCTTTCGGGCCTTTCGGCCGAATCTCTCAGCGCCCTTCCATAGCGGACGCTGCTTGCTGACAGCTCTAGTTATATCCAAATTCCACCCGCAATTCCACCTCGCCCCCGAACGGTCAACAAAGTGCGATGAACGGTATATCGCACGAGATTCCCCCATAATGTACTTCGGCGTTCTAAAGTAACTTTTCTAAGGTAAACGCTCTTTTTTCCAAAAAACTATTTGCAATTGCATCTCTAAACTTTTGATTCAGAATTGCATAGCTAAATCGGTTTTATGTATATAAATGATGTTTGTTTACGTTTCCGCCTGCATTCAATGATATTCAGCTATCCATCATTCTTATTCACACTTACGTACCAGTTGAGTGAGGATATAGACCGCTTGCAGACGAGCAGGACGTCAGTCCTATGACTTGTCAGCGTAAGAAGTAGGTAAAGATACCGTTCACGCGATACGTCCGTGCCAGCGGTCGACTAAATTGAGACAATAGTGATTAGTGTTAGGCTACCGTCCCTTGTGGGGACTGAACGGACAGATGCATATGCCGAGCAAAATCGAAAAGAAGCAAGCCGCCGCAAAGCTGCGCAAACCGCCGCGCGACTTCTCGTACACGCAAAACCGAGAGCTCAGCTGGCTACGCTTTGACAACCGCGTGCTCGACGAAGCCTTCGACGAAACCGTTCCGTTATTCGAGCGACTAAAGTTCGTCTCGATCTTCGAGTCCAACCTCGACGAGTTCCTTATGGTGCGCGTGGGCGGCCTGTCCGATCTGGCGGAGCTCAAAAAACAACCTGTCGACAACAAGAGCAATATGACCGCCTCCGAACAGGTCGATGCTGTCATGGCCGAAATGCCCGGGCTCCTTACCCGTTGGGAGTCCATCTTTAAGAGCATCGAGGGCAAGCTCGACACCTTGGGCGTTCACCGCGCCCGCATCGATTCGCTTACGCCCGAGGAGCGCACCTTTGTAACCCGCTACTTCCAGGCCTACGTGTCACCGGTCATCTCGCCGCTGGTCATCGATCCTCGCCACCCCTTCCCCAACCTGCGCAATGGCGCGCTCTATCTGGCCTGTGGTCTGGACGGTGCCACCGACGAGGAGAGCCTGCTGGGCCTTATCGAGATTCCCGCCTCGATGAACCGCGTGGTCGAGATCCCCTCGCCCACCGGCACCTACTCCTACATCTTGCTCGAGGACGTCATCCTCGCCTGCCTGGACAGCTGCTTTGGCTCCTATAAGCCGCTGGATCGTGCGCTGATCCGCGTCACCCGCAACGCTGACATCGATCCGGACGGCGAGGGCGTCGAGGAGGAAGAGGACTACCGCCAGCACATGAAGCGCATTCTCAAGAAGCGCCTGCGCCTGCAGCCGGTAGTGCTCGCGGTCTCGGGATCGCTCGAGAAGGCGACGCTCAAGACTATCCGCAAGGCGCTCGAGCTTTCGCGTCGCTCGGTCTTTACCTGCGATATCCCGCTCAACCTGGGCTACGTCTTTGGCATTGAGGGCAAGATTCCCGAGCACCTGCGCAACGAGCTGCTCTTTACGCCGTTTAAGCCGCAGCCCAATCCCACCATCGACATGACCCGCTCCATCCGCGAGCAGGTGCTGCAGCACGACAAGCTGCTCTTCTACCCTTACGAGGCCATGAACCCGTTCTTGGACCTGGTGCACGAAGCAGCCTACGACCCCGAGTGCATCTCGTTGCGCATCACGCTCTACCGCGTGGCCAAGCAGAGCCGCCTATGCGAGTCGCTGATCGATGCTGCCGAGAACGGCAAAGAGGTCACGGTGCTCATGGAGCTCCGCGCACGCTTTGACGAGCAGAACAACATCGAGTGGGCCGAGCGCCTGGAAGAGGCCGGCTGCACCGTCATCTATGGTTCCGAGGGCTTTAAATGCCACTCAAAGATCTGCCAGCTCACCTATCGCGAGGGCATGGCGCTAACGCGCCTCACACTTTTGGGCACCGGCAACTTTAACGAGAAGACGGCCAAACTCTACAGCGACTTTATGCTCATGACAGCCCATCCCGGCATCGGCGAGGACGCCAACCTGTTCTTCCGCAACCTGTCGCTGGGCAACCTGCGCGGCGACTACCGCTTCCTGGGTGTGGCGCCCGTCGGACTGAAACCGCTCATCATGCGCGGGCTTGACCGCGAGATCCAGCGCGCCCTTGCCGGCGAGCCCGCCCGCGTGTTCTTTAAGCTCAACTCGCTGACCGACCGCGAGGTTATCGACAAGATCGCCGAGGCATCGTGTGCCGGCGTGCGCGTAGACATGATCATCCGAGGCATCTCGTGCCTCAAGCCCGGTGTTCCGGGCAAGACCGAGAACGTGCATGTCCGCTCCATCGTCGGACGCTTTTTGGAGCACGCGCGCGTCTATGCTTTCGGCGTGGACTCGGACATGATTTACCTGAGCTCGGCAGACATGATGACGCGCAACACCGAGCACCGCGTGGAGATTGCCTTCCCCGTGCTCGACCCCACCTGCCGCGCCCTGGTGCACGAGTACATGGGCATGCAGCTGCGCGACAACGTGAAGGCCCGCAGCCTCACGAGCGACGGCACCTGGGTCCCCGTGGAGCGTGCAGAGGGTGAGAAACCCTTCAACTCACAGGAAGCCCTGCTGGAGCGCGCCTATCGCAACGCCGAGGCCGCGCCCGGGCCCGTCATTGAGGCGGAACCTGCCTCCGAGGCCGAGCCGCAGCCAGTAGCACCCAAGGTCCAAGAGGTCCAGGCGACCGTCATTGAGCCCGAGCCTGCACCTGTACCTCAGCCCGATCCGCAGGTCACCAAGCCCGCACCCGAGACGAGCGCCCGTCGCGATAAGCCCGCTGGCAAGACCAAGGCCATCGAGCGCCATCGCCCCGGCCGCGTGCGCATGGGCCTGGGTCTGATCGGCCTGGGTCTTAAGACGCTCATTACCGGCAAGACGAAATAGTGGTTTGTAGAAGCAGTTTGTAGAAGCGCCCCGCATTTGAGGAAAGCCTCGGATGCGGGGCGCTTTTCCCTGCTACCATGGTGCGAACAACAACGCGAATGACAGGCAGGAATATGAAGCTCACAATAGAATCGATGACCTACGGCGCCGACGGGCTGGCGCACGCCGACAACGGCAAGGCCGTCTTTGTGCAGGGTGCCGTGGCAGGCGACACCGTCGAGGCCGAGGTCGTACAGGACGGCAAGTCATTCATGCGCGCCCGCACCACCGAGATTCTGGAGCCAAGCCCCAATCGCATTCAGCCTCCCTGCCCCTTCGTGGGCATCTGCGGCGGCTGCTCGTGGGGCAATCTCTCACGCACGGCACAGCTCGCCGCCAAGGAGCAAAACCTGCGCTCCACGCTCGAGCGCATCGGCAAGTTCGCTCCTGAGCTGGCAGATGAGTTGGTACAGCCCATCTGCCACACCAAGGACGACTGGGGCTACCGCAATAAAATCGAGCTCGAACCGACCGTCGTCAACGGTCGCGTGCGCCTTGGCATGCACGGTGTCGACCCCAGCAAAATCGTGACCGTCGATATGTGTCCGCTGTTCGATAAGCGCTTCCCGAAGGCACTCAAATCGGTCGTCGGCGCACTCAACTATCTAAGCGGCAGCCATGACTTGGGGCTCGAACGCGTGGGCATTCGCGCATCGCGCCGCACCAAGGCACTCGAGGTCGCACTCTGGACGCCCACAGGCTCTTTTCCGCGCTCGCAGGTCTCCCGCGTGCTGGCGGACGCCGCTCATCCTACGAGCATCGTACGCGTGATGAGCAAGGGCGAAAAGAAGGCCCGCCGTGTCTCCAAGGTCGAAATGCTCGCCGGAGAGGGCTCATGGACCGAGAATATCGCCGAGGATCAGATGCGCTTGTCTGCCCCGTCTTTTTTCCAGGTCAACACCAAGGGTGCCGAGATTTTGATCGATCTTGTCATGGAAGCGCTCGACCCGCAGGAAGACGAGCTTGCCGTGGACCTGTACTGCGGTGCCGGCACCTTTACCCTGCCGCTCGCCCGCCGCTGCGACTTTGTCGCTGCCGTCGAGGCCTACGGCCCCGCCGTGCGCGATCTACGCCGTAACCTGGAAATCAACAAGCTTGATAACGTCGACGTCATTGGCGGAGACGCGGTGCGCGAGTTCCCCGACCAGGATGCCGACATCTTGGTGGTCGACCCGCCGCGCGCAGGCCTCGCCCCCGAGGCGATCGGCCTTATCGCCAGCACGAGTGCCCGCGATGTCGCCTATGTGAGCTGCGACCCTGCCACCCTGGCGCGCGATCTCAAGCGCTTTGTCGAGGAAGGCACCTTCTCCCCCGTCAAGATCACACCGGTCGATCTGTTCCCGCAAACCTTCCACTGCGAAACCGTCGTCCACCTCAAGCGCAACTAGACTGTTTGCCCAAGGCCACGCCCGATGATTTTTCTGGGACGGGGATTAAATAATCAATTTGCACCGAATGATTATTTAATCCCCGTCCCGAAATTGAACCGCCCCCTCATTTCTTGAACATTAAAAATGGGGGCTTCTTTATGGACGGGAGAGTCAGGCACGACGCCACGCTGAGGACTCTTGCAGCAGAGCTTTGCGACAGGGGGTACGGGCGCGCCGAAGGCCGGCGGGAGGCCGAAGGGTGCCCGGACCCGGCCGGGGCCGGCGGCGTGCGAGAGCAAGCTCATGCGACGGAGCTGCTGCCGGGGCGCCTGAAGGACGAATTCTACAGGAACCGGACGTGGCGGAGCTTCGAGGAGTTCAAGCGGGACCTCGAAGCCTATACCGTTCACTGGAACAAGAGGAGGAGGCGGGCTAAGCAAAAGGGGCTGACCCCGGAGGAGTTCCGGAATCAGTCCCCATGTGCGGCATAGGCCGCTAATTGACCCGTCCAAGTATCGGGGCGCAGTTCATTTCAGCGCCGCCCGAGAAAGCTAAACGCCTTCTGGCAGGTTGTCCCGGGCCGAGGGCGGCCACCTTGATCGCCCTCGGCCCTCACCCACCTCAACTGCTCCTCAATTACATGGAGCTGGTCGAGAAGAGGCGCAAGCTAGCGGGCGCCTTCCTCTTCGTCGTTGGGCCGGTAGGTGATGAACTCGATAACAAAGGCCAGGACGGCAGAGACGAGCGAGGCGATGATCGCGAAGATCATGTGAGAGATCCCGGCGCCACCAGGGGTCCCGTCGATGAAGTTGAGCAGGTTGAAGACGC
>CAUBGU010000086.1 GCA_958435545.1 uncultured Collinsella sp. | reverse complement strand
AGCGCGAGGGTGGCTACACCTTCGACGAGGTCGACGAGATGATGAACAAGAAGTCCGGTCTTTTGGCTGTGACCGGTGGCAAGACCAACGACTGCCGCAACGTCGAGGAGCTCGCCGCCGCTGGCGACCCCGAGGCTCAGCTCGCCTTCGACATGTTCGTCTACAAGATTGCCGCCAAGGCTGCCGAGATGGCCACTTCCATGTGCGGCATGGACACGCTGGTCTTCACCGCCGGCATCGGTGAGCACGCTCCGGCCGTTCGCGCCGGCGTTGCCGACCGTCTGGCCTTTATGGGCGTCAAGATGGACCATGCCCGTAACGCCCTGCGTGGCGACGGCGCTTGGTGCCTGTCTGCCAAGGATTCCAAGGTCAAGATCTTTGTCATCCCCACGGACGAGGAGTTCATGATCGCTTCCGACGTCGAGCGCATCGTCAACGGCAAGTAATTGCAAGAGGGGAGGGGCTGGACGACCAAGTGCCGTTCAGCCCCTCTTTTGCGCTCGTTGGGCGATATGCCTGATAGTTATTTATTAAGTTGTGATAACTTCTTATTAACATGCGGCCGCCTTAAGGGGTCTGCGTCGACCGTATTGCACTGCAAAGGAGTCTCATGAACGTACTTGTTGTCAACGCCGGCAGCTCAAGCCTTAAATATCAGCTTTTGGATACCGATACCCGCGAGGTTTTCGCCAAGGGCAACTGCGAACGTATCGGTTCGGACATGGGCATCTTTGGCCACTCCGAGAACGGTGGCGCCAAGCAGACCGAGGAGGTCCCTTTCCCCGATCATCGCTCTGCTATCGCTCGCGTGCTCGAGGAGCTCGAGAAGACCGACTTTACGATTGATGGCATTGGCCATCGTATCGTTCAGGGCGGCTGGCACTTCGATGATTCCGCGGTCGTCGACGACGAGGTTATGGCTAAGATCCTTGAGGTGGCCCCGCTCGCTCCGCTGCACAATTACGGCGAGGCCGCGGCAATCGAATATTGCCGCGAGAAGTATCCTGAGCTGCCCAACGTGGCCGTCTTCGACACCTCGTTCCACATGACCATGCCCGAGGTCGCCTACACCTACGCGCTGCCCAAGGACGTGTGCGACAAGTACCACGTGCGCAAGTACGGCGCACACGGTACGAGCCACCGCTACGAGTGGATGATGGCCAAGGAGATCCTGGGCTCGCGCTGCCACCGTCTGCTTTCGTGCCATCTGGGCAACGGTGCTTCGCTTGCCGCCATTGAGGACGGCGTGTGCCGCGATACCACGATGGGCCTCACGCCGCTTGACGGCCTGATGATGGGCACCCGTTGTGGTTCCATTGACCCGGCCACCGTGTGCTACCTGCAGCGCGAGGGCGGCTACAGCTACCAGGAAGTCGACGACATGATGAACAAGCAGTCCGGCCTGCTTGCCATTTCGGGCATCTCCAACGACGCCCGCGACATCCGCACGCGCGCCTCCGAGGGAGATGAGCGCTGCCTGCTCGCCTTCGATATGTTTGCCTACAAGGCTATGCAGCAGGCCGGCTCCATGATCGCCTCCATGGCGGGCGTGGATACCATCACCTTTACCGCCGGCATCGGCGAGAACGACTGGTCGATTCGCAAGGCCTTCTGCGACTGCTTTGAGTGGCTGGGCGTGCGCATCGACAATAACAAGAACCGCGAGGCCGTGGGCAACGGCCCGCAGGTCATCAGCGCCGCCGGTTCCGCCGTCACGGTCATGGTCATCCCCACCGACGAGGAATACATGATCGCCCACGACGTCGAGCGTCTGACCAAGAACAACTAACGCTCGCATTTGCAAGTAAACGAAAGGCCTCCAGAGCAACAGCTCCGGAGGCCTTTTGCTAGCGGGCGGAAATTCCTGTCCCGAGGGGATATGTACGCTACTCAGCCATCTGAGCCTGGACGGCGGTGATGGCCACGACACCCACGATGTCGTCGGCAGAGCAGCCGCGCGAAAGGTCGTTAACCGGCTTGGCGATGCCCTGCAGGATGGGGCCGTAGGCGTCAGCACCGGCGAAGCGCTGGACCAGCTTGTAGCCGATGTTGCCGGCCTCGAGGTCGGGGAACACCAGCACGTTAGCCTTACCGGCGACGGAGGAGCCGGGAGCCTTGAGCTGGGCGACAGTGGGGACGATAGCGGCATCGAGCTGCAGGTCGCCGTCGATGGCGAGCTCGGGAGCCTTCTCCTTGCAGAACTTTACGGCCTCTTGGACCTTCTTGGCGACCTCGCCGCCGGCGGAGCCCATGGTGGAGTAGGAGAGCATGGCCACGTGCGGCTCAACGTTGCCCATGAAGGTGGACCAGGAGTGAGCGGAGGCGATGGCGATCTCGGAGAGCTCGTCGGAGGACGGGTTGATGTTGAGGCCGCAGTCGGCGAAGATCAGCGTGCCGTCGGTGCCGAACTGCGGGGTGTCGGTGCACATCACGAAGAAGGCCGAGACCAGCTTGGTGCCCGGGGCGGTCTTGAGGATCTGAAGTGCAGGGCGCAGGGTGTCGGCGGTGGAGTGGCAGGCGCCGGAGACCAGGCCGTCGGCGTCGCCCATCTTGACCATCATGGTGCCAAAGTAGGTGGCGTCCATCACCTGGGCGCGAGCCTGCTCGATGGTAACGCCCTTCTTGGCGCGGAGCTCAGCAAACTTCTGCGCATACTCCTCGTGCTTCTCGGCATTGCGCGGGTCGATGACGGTAGCGCCGGGAACGTTGATCTCGTCGGGGTTGCCCAGGATGACGATCTTTGCCAGGCCCTCCTCGATGATTTTGGTGGCCGCGACGATAGTGCGCGGATCCTCGCCCTCGGGCAGGACGATCGTCTTAAGGTCGGCCTTGGCGGCAGACTTCATACGGTTTAGGAAATCGCTCATGTTACTCCTTACAAGCGTTTCGCTAAGCTCCAGGCACCCGGCTGTTCACGAATAAACCCGCTGCTAGCGGGTTTACCTTTCAATTATGTACGCCGCGGTGCTTGAGCTTTCCTTGTGTGGCAAGCTCATTATAGGACGCATTAGCGCTATAATCGCTCTGATAAATATGTCTCGAAGAATGTTCGAGAAAAGCCCAGCTAACGAGCCCGTGGCTTTTGACAAGGAGTATCGATGCAGATTACCTCAGGCCTGCCTGAAGGCTTTAACGCCGGCGCGTACGACATGATTGTCGTCGGTGCTGGATATGCCGGTGCCGTTTGCGCCCGCCGTCTTGCCGAGACCATCGGCTATCGTGTTGCCGTTTTGGAGCGCCGTAGCCACATTGCGGGCAATGCCTATGACTGCACTGACGAGGCCGGAATCCTGATTCACGAGTACGGTCCGCATATCTATCACACCTTTAACGAGCGCGTGCACAATTTCCTGTCGCGCTTTACCAAGTGGACGGATTATCAGCACAAGGTGCTCGCCAACATCAACGGTACCCTTATGCCCGTGCCCTTCAACCATGCGAGTCTCAAGCTCGCCTTTGGTGACGAGCGCGGCGAGGAGCTGTATCAGAAGCTCGTGGAGACCTTTGGCAAGGATGTCAAGGTGCCCATTATGGAGCTGCGTAAGAAGAACGACCCGGATCTTGCCGAGGTCGCCGATTACGTCTACGAGAACGTCTTTTTACATTACACCATGAAGCAGTGGGGCCAGACGCCCGATCAGATCGACCCCTCGATCACCGGCCGCGTTCCCGTCTTTGTGGGCGATGATGACCGCTACTTCCCGCAAGCTCCCTTCCAGGGCATGCCGCAGGAGGGCTACACGGCGCTCTTTGAGCACATGCTCGACCACGACCTGATCGACGTGTTCTGCGACGTGGACGCCCGTGACCTCTTTGAAATCGACGAGACTACCGTCAAGATCGACGGCAAGGTCTATGGTGGCGAGATCGTCTACACCGGTCCACTCGACGAGCTGTTCAACCTCGACTTGGGTGCGTTGCCGTACCGCACGCTCGATATGAAGTTCGAGACGCTCGATATGGACCAGTTCCAGCCCGTGGGCACTGTCAACTACACCACGAGCGAGGACTACACGCGCATCACCGAGTTCAAGAACATGACCGGTCAGGTCCTGCCCGGCAAGACCACCATCATGAAGGAGTACTCCAAGGCCTATACGCCCGGCTCGGGCGAGACGCCGTACTACGCCATTCTTGAGCCCGAGAACCGTGAGCTCTATGAGCGCTATCTTGAGCGCGTCCAGAACCTGACGAACTTCCACCCGGTGGGTCGTCTGGCCGAGTATCGTTACTACGATATGGACGCCGTGACCAATTCTGCCCTCGATCTTTCGGATGAGATTATCGCCTGCCATGCATAAAGTCATAACATTCGGTATTCCCTCGTATAACGCCGCCAAGGACATGGACCATTGCATCACCTCCATCTTGGAGGGGAGCAATTACGCTACCGATATCGAGATTATCGTGGTGGACGACGGCTCCAAGGACGAGACGGCCGATAAGGCCGATGAGTGGGAGGCACGTTATCCTGGAATCATCCGCGCGGTGCACCAGGAGAATGGCGGTCACGGTATTGCCGTCCTTTCGGGTCTGCGCGAGGCGCAGGGCACCTACTACAAGGTTGTCGACTCGGACGACTGGCTTGACGGCGCTGCCCTTTCGACCATGCTGTCGATTCTGCGTGGCTTTGAGGAGCGCGACCAGCGCGTTGACCTGTTTATCTCGAACTACGTGTACGAGAAGGTTTACGAGGGCACGCATACCGCTATTGGCTACAAATTTGCCCTGCCGCGCAAAAAGATCTTTTCCTGGGATCAGATCGGTCATTTCCGCCTGGACCAGAACCTTCTCATGCACAGCCTGTGCTATCGCACGGATGTGCTGCGCGAGTCCAACCTTCCCATGCCGCCGCACACGTTCTATGTGGACAACATCTACGCCTACGTGCCGCTGCCGCGTTGCAAGACCATGTACTACGCCGACATCGACCTCTACCGCTACTTTATCGGTCGCGAGGGCCAGAGCGTCAACGAGGCAACGATGGTCAAGCGTCTGGACCAGCAGTTCCGTGTTACGCGTATCATGATGGAGTCGTACCACTTGTACAGCGATGTTGGGTCGTCGCGCCTGCGCTCGTACATGATGGGCTACTTCACCATGATGATGGCGATCTGCTCGGTGCTTACCAAGCTTTCCGAGGAAGATTGCGCCGACGAGCGCCTAAAGACGCTGTGGAATGATTTGAAGGCCTATGACGAGCGCATGTATCGTCGTGCCCGCTACGGCGTGGTCGGGTTCTTCACCAATCTGCGCGGTCGTGCCGGTGACAAAACCACACTCGGCCTATACC
>CAUBGU010000085.1 GCA_958435545.1 uncultured Collinsella sp. | reverse complement strand
TTACCCCGGTCTACACCAAGGAGAACCCCAGCGAGGCGGACCTCGAGGCCGTGCGTATGACCAGCGGCATCAACAACCGCTGGTGGCTCGACCTCATTACCAAGGGCGAGCTTCCCGCCGACGTGCTCGACAGCCTGGCCGAGGGCGGCGTTAAGCTTCCGTTCCGTGCCGGCGACCAAGAGATTCTTAAGCAGGGTGTTGTCGACTGGCTCGGTTGCAACTACTACCACCCCACGCGCGTTCAGGCGCCGGCGAGCAAGATCGACCAGTACGGTCTGCCGCACTTTGCCGACGAGTACGTGTGGCCCGACGCCGTTATGAACGAGAGCCGCGGCTGGGAGATCTACCCGCAGGGCCTCTACGACTTTGGCATGGACTGCGCTAAGAACTACCCCGATCTTGAGTGGTTCGTTTCCGAGAACGGCATCGGCATCATGGACGAATACAAGAACCGTGATGCCGAAGGAACCATCCAGGATGACTACCGCGTCGACTTTGTACGCCAGCACCTGGAGTGGGTTGCCAAGGCAATTGCCGAGGGCGCCAAGTGCCGTGGATACCATTATTGGGCCGTCATCGATAACTGGTCTTGGGCGAATGCCTTTAAGAACCGTTACGGTTTTGTCGAGGTCGACCTTATGGACGGCTACAAGCGCCGCCTTAAGAAGTCGGCAGTTTGGCTCAAGCAGGTCGCCACGACTCACGTGGTTGATTAGCGAACGGGCGAACGCCCAGACCGCGCGCCGCTGCGCGCAACACATGGCACATCTGGTGGCAGAGGGCGACAGACCACCGTGCGCATAGGAAAAGGCCGGATTTGAAAGTTAGGAGCAATCATGGCCAGTGACAACGGAAAGAGCTTCCTCGACAAGTTTGCCGAGGTCTCTGCGAAGGTGGGAAACCAGGTTCACCTGCGTTCCCTGCGTGACGCCTTCGCGACCATCACGCCGCTCTATATCCTTGCGGGTATCGCGGTTCTTATTAACAACGTCGTGTTCCCTCTGTTCCCGCTCGATGCGGCGGGCCTTGCCAACCTTCAGACGTGGGGTTCGGCAATTACGCTGGGTACCCTCAACGTCTCTGCCATTATCTTGGCCGGATTGATTGGCTACAGCCTCGCTAAGAACAAGCGTTTCGATAACCCGCTCGCTTGCGTGGTCGTCGCTATCTCTGCTTTCGTCATCATGATGCCGCAGCAGATCACCGCCTCGCTTGCCGCCACGAGCCCGCTGCTCACCGACAAGATCACCTCCGCCGAGGTCACGGGCGCCCTTTCGACTGCCAACACCGGCACCAACGGTCTGTTCTCGGCTATTATCATCGCCCTGCTTTCCGTCTCGCTCTTCATCAAGATTTCTGGCGTCGAGAAGCTCAAGGTTAAGCTGGGCGAGGGCGTGCCTCCCGCGGTCTCCAACTCCTTCAACGTCATGATCCCGATGCTGCTCAACCTCGCGATCTTCGCTCTTGCCGCAGCCCTGCTCGCCGTGTGCGCCGGCACCGATCTGTGCACCATCATCTCCACGTGCATCTCCAACCCGCTCAAGAGCATCATGAACGCCGGTCCGTGGGCTGTTATCCTCATCTACACCCTTGCTAACCTGCTGTTCTGCGTCGGTATTCACCAGTCCACCATCTCTGGCGCTACCGTCGAGCCGATCCTGACCATGCTCATCGTCGACAACATGGCTACCTTTGCCGCCGGTGGCACCATCCAGCCCGATCACTACATGAACATGCAGATCGTTAACAGCTTCGCCCTCATCGGCGGCTCGGGCTGCACCCTCATGCTTCTGCTCGACACGCTCCTGTTCTCCAAGAACAAGGCTTCCGAGACCGTTTCCAAGATGGCTATCCTGCCTGGTCTGTTCAACATCAACGAGCCGGTTATCTACGGTTACCCCATCGTGTACAACCTGCCGCTCATGATCCCGTTCGTCCTTCTTCCCGATCTGTTCATCGGCATCACCTATGGCCTTACCTGCGCAGGCATCATCAGCCCCTGCATCGCCCAGGTGCCCTGGACCATGCCTCCCGTCATCAATGCCCTGCTCGCTACGGGCTTTGACTGGCGCGCCGGCGTGTGGCAGGCTCTCGAGATTGTCATTGGCATGGCCGTCTACCTGCCCTTTATGAAGATTTCCGAGAAGGCAATCGCCAAGCAGGAGGCTCTCGCCGAGTAGAACGCCTAACGTTCGTCCCTTTCACCTTTGCGGGCGCCGGTACGCGGTGCCGGTGCCCGCGGCTCTCTCCCTTGCGTAAAGATACAGGGGAGCGGGCACAATAGCCGCAAGGAATACAACCAGTTGTCGTCTGCGCGCCGCGCAGTTATAAGGAGGAAACCATGAAGAAGATCATGCTCTGCTGCAATGCCGGCATGTCCACGAGCCTGCTGGTCCAGAAGATGCAGGCCGAGGTTGCAAACCGTGGTCTGGATATTGAGGTCGAGGCTCGTCCCATGAACGAGGCCCACGATCACCTGGACGAGTGCGACATGTTGCTGCTTGGTCCGCAGATCGGCTACACCAAGGGCGATTTTGAGAAGGAGGCCGCCGGTCGTTTTCCGGTCGAGGTCATCAACATGGTCGACTACGGCCGCATGAACGCTGCCGGCATCATCGACCACTGCGTCAGCGTGATGGGCTAGGTGCTCCGCATGGAGGATATGAACGAACTGCAGATGACCTGCTTCGAGATCATCAGCTACGTCGGTACCGCCAAGAGCATGTACATCAATGCCGTGCAAAAGGCCAAGGAGGGCGATTTTGACGCCGCCGAGGAGCTTATCAAGCAGGGCGACGAGGCCTATAACGGTGGCCACGATGTTCACATGGGGCTTCTGAAGAAGGAGGCCAACGGCGAGCGTAACGGCGAGGCCCCGTTGATTTTGCTGCATGCCGAGGACCAGATGGCCGGCACCGAGACCATGCGCGTCATGGCGACGGAGCTCATCGAGGTTCACAAGCAGCTGCAGGCACTTCAGGCCTAGTCGGCGTTATCGCCGCGACGGACCGTGCGGTCCAACAGACAACACAGTCCCTTTGACGGGCGCCGGGAGCCTCCGCCTCCCGGCGCCTTTATTTTTGGGGATGGTCTTGCGCGGCCTGTTGGGCAGCCAATTGCGTTACCCCAGAAAAAACCTGCCAAAACAAACCTGTCCCTTTTTGGTAGGTTTTTGCCTTGAGAGCGGTACCATACAGGCAATGTTTAAACGAGAAAGGTGGGCTCCCATGGAACCTAAGCAGTATTACATCGGCATCGACGTCGGCGGCACCTCGGTTAAGGAGGGCCTGTTCGACGAGGACGGCAACCTGCTTGCCAAGGCCAGCGTGCCCACGCCTCCCATCGTTGACGCTGCGGGCTTTGCCGCGGTGACCGAGGCTATCGACCAGGTGGTCGCCAAGGCACGGATTCCGCGTGCCTTTGTGGCGGGCATTGGCCTGGCCGTTCCGTGCCCCATCCCGGCATCGGGCGATGCCAAGGTCAAGGCCAACATTGCCATTAACCTGCCCGAGCTGAGGATCGCCATTCAAAAGCACTGCCCCGACGCGGTCGTTAAGTACGAGAACGATGCCAACGCCGCTGCCATGGGCGAGGCCTGGCTCGGTTCTGCCAAGGGCGTGCAGAACGTCGTGATGGTCACCATCGGTACCGGCGTGGGCGGCGGCGTAATCGTCAACGGCGACGTGGTATCGGGCGTTGTGGGTGCTGGCGGTGAGATTGGCCACATGTGCCTGAACCCGGCTGAGAAGCGCACCTGCGGCTGTGGCGGCCATGGCCATCTGGAGCAGTATTCCAGCGCCACTGGCGTGGTGAGCAACTACCTTGCCGAGTGCAAGAAGGCGGGCGTCGAGCCCATTGAGCTCACCGGCCCCTCCGATTCCAAGGACGTGTTCCAGGCCTGCCGCGAGGGCGACAAGCTTGCGCTGGCCGCAGCCGACACCATGGCCGACTACCTTGGCCGCGCCCTGGCGCTTATCGCCAACGTGGTCGACCCCGAGATGTTCCTGATCGGTGGCGGCGCGTCTGCCTCGGCCGATGTTTATCTCGACAAGGTTCGCGAGCACTTTAAGCAGTACGCGCTCTCTGCCTCGCGCGAGACGCCCATTAAGGTCGCTTCGCTCGGAAACGACGCCGGCATCATCGGTGCCGCCTACGTAGCCCTGCGCGCCGCCGGTAAATAGTCGGTGCAGGAGGGCGGTGGTACAAGGTGGCAGACTTCGCCCCCAGGCTCGCCCCAAATTGCGCCGCGGCCCTTGCGTCTCATAAGGCTCGGCGCCAGCGTGCTACCATAGCTACGTCCAAGTACACATATCAAGTGGAGGATATCCATGGCAAACGTTCTTGTCTTTGGTCACCAGAACCCCGATAACGACGCCATCATGAGCGCCGTCGTCCTGTCCCAGCTGCTCAACCAGGTTGAGTATGCCGGCAACACCTACGAGGCTTGCGCTCTGGGCCAGCTTCCGGCCGAGTCCGCCAAGCTGCTCGCCGACGCCGGCATCGCCGAGCCCCGCGTGATCGAGTCCGTCGAGGCCGGTCAGCTCGTCGTCCTCACCGACCACAACGAGTCTGCCCAGTCCGTCGCCGGCCTTAAGGACGCCACGGTCTTTGGCGTTGTCGATCATCACCGCATCGGCGACTTCGAGACCGCCGGCCCGCTGCACTACATCTGCCTGCCCTGGGGCTCCAGCTGCACCATCGTCACCAAGCTCGCCGGCGTGCTCGGCGTTGAGCTTTCCGACGTCCAGGCCAAGCTGCTGCTCTCGGCCATGATGACCGACACGCTCATGCTCAAGAGCCCCACCACCACCGATGTCGACCGCGCCGTCGCCGCCAAGCTCGGCGAGCAGGTGGGCGTCGACCCGGTCAAGTTTGGCATGGAAGTCTTCCTCACCCGTCCGTCCGGCTCCTTCACCGCAGCCGAGATGGTCGGCAACGACATCAAGATGTTCGAGCCCGCCGGCAAGAAGCTGCTCATCGGCCAGTACGAGACCGTCGACAAGAGCCGTGCGCTCGGTATGATCGACGAGATCCGCGAGGCCATGCGCGCCTACGCCGCCGAGAAGGGTGCTGACGGCATTGTCCTGTGCATCACCGACATCATGGAGGAGGGCTCGCAGGTCCTGCTCGAGGGCGAGACCGAGGCTGCTCAGAAGGGCCTGGGCATTGCCGACGAGCACGACGGCGTCTGGATGCCGGGCGTCCTCTCCCGTAAGAAGCAGGTTGCTGCCCCCATCATGGCCGCCTGCTAGGTTTAGTTGACCAAACGCCACGACCGGATCGCGGACGCCCCGCGCTCCGGTCGTTTTTTGTGCACGGCGCCGCG
>CAUBGU010000084.1 GCA_958435545.1 uncultured Collinsella sp. | reverse complement strand
TCGGTGACGATGCGATTCACGCTCGTTTGATCGAGCCTGTCGGTCGTGCCCGAGTGTCTGAGCGCGTGCCGCTGTGCCTGATGTTTCACGACATCGATCGACCCGTGCGTGGATGGCATCACATGACGAGATTTGCCGCCATGGGGTATGCCGTTCTCGCGCTGGATGACGATGTTGCTGGTGCGGACGACCTGCAGTGGGGGATTGCTTCGCCCGCTTTTGTCAAGCGCGTCCGTTGGGGCTGCGCGTTGGCGAAGGTCGCGCGCAATCTTGATGGCATGGATCCCGATCGCATTTTTGCATGGGGCGAGGGTCTTGGCGGCGGTGTCGCGCTGGCGGTTTCTGCTCTGGACGAGCGCGGACTTGCCTGCACGGCGGTTGCCAATCCAATTCCCGGTGGCCTCGAGGCTCTGTCGTCTCGGGTGCGCGGATCGGTGCTCATGGGCACGTCGCTCATGGATACCGTGAGCGACCCCAAGGGTCAGTTTGCCGTATTCAACGGTCTTGAGTGTGACCGGAGGCATATCATCTATGCCAAATACGCTCATGAGCGTATTAACGCGTTCGAAAACGAAGTCGTCGACTTCTTTAACCAAACGTTCTATCCGTGTTCTTTGGCCTAGACGGCCTGGACACTGCCAACAAGAGTGAGCGGCATAGGGCCGCTCGCCAGACAGCTAAGGAGATTCTTGTGGCAACTCAGAAATTCACCGGCGTTATCCCTCCCGTCGTTGTTCCCGATACCGAAGACCACCAGCTCGACGTTGCCTCCTTTGAGCGCAGCATCAACCGCATGATCGATGCCGGCGTCGATGGTCTGTTCTTCTTGGGGTCTTCGGGCGAGGTCGTCTTCTCCACCGATGAGCGCCGTCGCCAGATTATCGCCGAGGCCGTTCGTATCGTCGACCACCGTGTGCCTGTTCTGGTCGGCATCATCGATACCGAGACCGAGCGCATGATTGAGCACGGCAAGGTCGCCCAGGAGCTGGGCGCCGATGCCCTCGTCGCCACCTGCCCGTTCTATGCCCTGCAGGGCATGACCGAGGTCGAGGAGCACTTCCGCATCCTGCACGAGGAGCTCGACCTGCCCATCTTTGCCTATGACATTCCCGTCTGCGTTCACACCAAGCTCCCCTGGAAGCTCCTTGCCAAGCTCGGCGCCGAGGGCGTCCTTGCTGGCGTCAAGGATTCCTCGGGTGATGACATCTCGTTCCGCTACCTCGTTCAGGAGAACGAGAAGAACGGCCATCCGATGAGCATCCTCACCGGTCACGAGGTTGTTGTCGACGGCGCCTATCTCGGCGGCGCTGACGGTTCCGTCCCGGGTCTCGCCAACGTTGAGCCCGAGGGCTACGTGCGTCAGTGGAAGGCCGCTCAGGCTGGTGACTGGGCTACCGTCAAGGCCGAGCAGGATCGCCTCAATGAGATTTCGCACATCTGGGATGTCACCTCGGGCGTCCAGGGCTATGCCGGTGGCGTCGGCGCCTTCAAGACCGCTATGAACCTCATGGGCATCTTCGACAGCCCGACCATGCCGCGCCCGGTGAAGGCCATGACCGGTGAGAACGTCGAGGCGATTAAGAAGGTCCTCCAGGACAACGGCCTCCTTTAAAGCTTTCCCAGGCACCCGACCTCGCCGTTCAACCGTGCGGCCATGACCCATTAGGTCAATGGCCACACGGCTTCTCGGCGATCTCGGGCACCTGGAAAACCTTTACCGCGCTGTGACGGCTAGCCTGACGGCGCATTTCCTGTAGTTGTTTATATCTCCTAAGGAGAGCGACATGGAGAACAAGTACGTTTGCTCCGTCGATATCGGCGGCACCAAGATTGCGACTGCCATTATGGAGTATCCGGCTGATGGCGGCGTGCCCCATCCGGTCTTTGAAGCCGAGGTTCCCACCGAGGCCCAAGAAGGCGGCGAGGCAGTTTTCCAGCGCATCGAGGCGTCCATCAAGGCTGCTCTCGAGGCGAACCCCGATGTCGAGGTCCTCGGTATCGGTATTGGCGCCGCCGGTGTCGTCGACCCCAAGACGGGCGCCATCGCCTACGCCAACGAGATCATGCCCGGCTGGTCTGGCGTTCAGTTGGGGCCGCGTCTGCGCGAGGACCTTGGTCTTCCCGTTGCCGTGGTGGGCGACGTGCAGGCTCATGCTCTGGGCGAGGCCCACTGGGGCGTCGGCAAGGGCAAGTTCTCCGTCTTGTGTCTGGGCATCGGTACGGGCATCGGCGGCGCATATGTCGAGAACGGCCGCGTGATGCAGGGCTTCCACGGTGCTGCCGGTCATATGGGCCACATCGAGTGCTCGGCTGCCGCCGGCATTCCCTGCGCCTGCGGGCGTTCTGGCCATCTTGAGTCTGTTGCTTCGGGCACTTCCATTGGTCGCATGTACGACGAGCGCTTTGGCCGCGTCGACCCCAGCCGTCCTTCGGTCGGTCGCGATGTAAACGACCTGTGCCGCGCGGGCGACGCAAAGGCGACTGAGGTCATCCATGACGCCGGCTTTGCGCTGGGTGCCAGCTTGGGCTCGCTCGCTAACATCCTGGACCCTGAGGTCATCGTGCTTTCGGGTGGCGTGATTCACCAAGGTCCCGATTGGCGTTCACAGACGTGGAAGGATTCGGTACACGAGGGCTATGCCAGCCAGGCGCTCGATCCGCTTCAGGACACGCCGATCCTCATCGGTTCTCTTGAGGGCGATGCTCCGCTCATCGGTGCCGCCGAACACCTTCTTGCGTCGTTGAAATAAACATAGCTACCAAGTGCGCCTTCTGAGGTGCCGCAGATTGACGTGAAAGAGGAGCGAAGCGTACTTCGGTACGCGAGCGACGGTTTGAACGTCAAGGTGCGGTGTCTCAGAAGGCTGTTTTTGAGAAAGGTTGAGTCGAACATGACCGTTGATCCTTTGATCCAGTCCCTGAAGGGCAAGCTCGTCGTGAGCGTTCAGGCGTATATGGGCGAGCCGCTTCGTACGCCCGAGACCATGGCTCAAATGTCTCGCGCTTGCGAGCTCGGCGGTGCCGCCGCCATTCGCTGCCAGGGCCTTGCCGACATTGCCGCCATTAAGGGTCGCTGTGAGGTCCCCGTTATCGGCCTGTGGAAGGATGGGCACGAGGGCGTTTACATCACGCCGACGCTGCGTCACGCTCGCGCCTGCGTTGCTGCGGGTGCCGATATCGTGGCGATCGACGCCACCGATCGTCCGCGTCCCGACGGCAAGTCGGTCGAGGATACCTTCCGCCCGCTGCACGAGGAGGGTGTGCTCCTGATGGCGGATTGTGCCACCATCGAGGACATTCGCCGTGCGGTTGATATGGGCTTCGACCTGGTATCTACCACGCTTTCTCACGGTGTCGCTGCCATCGACTGCACCATGGCCGATGGCCCCGATCTGCCGCTCCTGCGTCAGGCGACCGAGGAATTCCCCGGTCTTCCCATCATCTGCGAGGGCCGCGTGCACACGCCCGAGGAGGCTCGCGCCGCGATCGATGCTGGCGCCTGGGCCGTTGTCGTCGGCACCGCCATCACGCATCCCACGAGTATTACAAGTTGGTTCAAGGCTGCGCTTGAGGCGTAAGACAGGCCTCGTATCCGCTCGGGGCGGTATACTCAATAAAGGCAATTGATCGCGCGGGATCCGCTGGCCGGGTCCCGCGCTTGTTTTAGGAGGCGCACATGCAAAAGGGAGATGCCATGGATGCGGCGGAGCGCTCGGAGCGCATCCCCGATATCGTCATCATCACCGGAATGTCTGGATCGGGCCGAACGCAGGCCATGCATGTGTTCGAGGACATGGGCTACTTTTGCATCGACAACTTGCCTCCGCGTCTGATCGCCCAGCTTGCCGAACTCGTCGGCATCAATACGGGCGTGGGCAGGCATCTTGCCGTCACCTGCGACCTGCGCAGCCAGGGCTTGTTCGATGAGCTGCTCGATGCCGTTGCCGCACTCGAGGAGCGCGAGATGAGCTGTGACATCGTGTTTCTCGAGGCCTCTGACGAGGTGCTGATTCGTCGCTACAGCGAAAATCGCCGCCGTCATCCCATTGCCAAGCCGGGGGAGACTACGGCCGATGCCATTCAGCGCGAGCGCCTTCAGCTGCAGGGCGTGCGCGACCGAGCCGATATGATTATCGACACGAGCCGTCTGCGTACCTCTGCGCTGCGCAACAAGCTACGTATGGCATTTTCCGAGCTGTCCGACCAGCAGCTCATGGACGTCCACGTGTTCTCGTTTGGCTTTAAGCACGGCATGCCCGTCGAGGCGGACATTATGATCGACGTCCGCTTCCTGCCCAATCCGTTCTACGATCCCGAGATGCGCACGATGACCGGTCTCGATAAAAAGGTCTCTGATTTTGTTCTGGACCATCCCAAGACGCAGGAGTTTTGGAAGGCTTGGACACAGCTGCTCGATACGGTGATGCCAGGCTATATCGCGGAGGGTAAGCCGCAGCTTTCTATCGCCATCGGCTGCACGGGCGGCCAGCATCGCAGCGTTGCCATTGCCGAGGCCACGGCCCGTTACCTGGAAGGCGCTCAGTATCATGTGAGCATCTCCCACCGCGACCTGTCGCGCGCCAACACGAAGGCATAGGCCTGCATGTCGTTTACCGCTGAGGTGCGCGACGAGCTTGCGCGCTGCGAACCCGAATGTGAATACTGCGACTTGTCGACGCTCGCCGCCCTCACGCGCGTGAGTGGTACGCTCTCCCTTGCCGGCTCTGGGCGGTATCGTTTGACCGTTGCGACTGAGACGGGAGCCGTCGCGCGCACGATGATCACGCTGACGCATCGTATCCTTAAGCTCAAAACGGAGTTCACCGTCCGCAAATCTGTCTTGCATAAGGTTCGAAACTACCTCATCACCTTGCCTGATCAGCCAGACCTGGATAAGGCCTTGGTTCTGCTGGGTATCCTCGACCGTAGGGGAGGACTTGTCGCCGGCGTACCCCGACATATCGTTGCCCGTCCTTGCTGTAGACTTGCCTATATCCGCGGCGCGCTCATCGCGGGCGGCTTCGTGGCCGATCCACGCGGCGATTTTCATTTGGAGATCGCTGTGCAGGGCGAGCAATATGCCAAGGGACTTTGCAATCTGTTGGAGCAGATTGGGGTCCATGCTCGTGTTAATGCACGGCGGGGGTCATATGCCGTGTACATTAAGAGCGCCGAGGAAATCGAGCATCTATTAAAGCTGATTGGTGCCAAGCGCAGCGTTGCCGAGATTGAGGAGGCGCGCGCGGTCAAGTTGGTTAAGAACGATGTGAACCGTCGCGTGAATGCCGAGCTCGCCAACCAAACCAGAAGCGCCGGTGCTGCCCAACATCAGCTTGCGCTTATCGACGAGCTCGAGCAGCGTGGCCTTCGCGATGCGCTTCCGGATGCCTTGGCGGTCTTTTGCGACCTGCGCGAGCGCTATCCTGATCTGTCGCTGCGTGATTTGGGGGAGATGGCTGACCCTCCCTTGTCGAAGTCAGCCCTCTACCATCGTGTTTTACGGCTTGAAAAGCTCATTGAAGCAAACAGGTAGTTTGAAGTAACGACTTATATACGGATTTAGCTGCTATTTTAGTCTTTAAAACGTTTTAACGTAAATTTGCTTTTCAATTTCGAGCATTCTCGTGAAATTCAAGTCAAAAAAAAGGTATATTAGGC
>CAUBGU010000083.1 GCA_958435545.1 uncultured Collinsella sp. | reverse complement strand
TATTTTCCGACATATAACTCCTTAACAAACCTTTCAACCAACCAAGGAAACGGCTTTCCCAGGTGCCCGAGGTTGCCGTGAAAGAGAAGCGCCGCATACTTTGGTACGCAAGCGACGGTTTGAACGGCAAGATCGGGCGCCTAGGGAAGCTGCCAGGGCGGATAGTCCTAAATGGTTTCCAAGAAAGCCTCGATCCTGGTTTGCAGTTGGCCTGCATCCTCGCCGGCGTAGTCGGTCGTGATGTGCATAAACGGAATGCCGGCTTCCTCGGCGGCCTTCTCCACGACAAACGACTCCATCTCGTAAAGCGTGCAGAACTGCAGGGCCACGTCGACGATGCCGTCGGCATGCAGGTCCTTGGCCATCTGGACAATATCCTTCATACGCTGGTCGTTGGGCGTAAAGACGGCACAGTTGATCTTAAAGTAGCGCTCGGCGATGGCATCGAGCATCTCGTCAACCGTCTCACCGGACTCGTCAACCAGATCCTTGTAGTAGCGCGAGCCCGTGCAGGACTCCTCGCCCACCACAACGCCGCCGGCCTTCTCGATGAGGTTGAACAGCTTCCAGTTGGGCACGGCCATGGGCGTGCCGGTGTACAGGATACGCTTGGTCCCCTTGGGCGCCACGCCCTCGCCGGCCTCGACACGCTGCTCGCACTCAGCCGCCATATCGTTAATGGCTCCGGTCAGACGCGGCGTGTCGTCCATAAAGGCGGCCTGAACGGTCAGCAGGCTGTCGAGACCGCTGATGGGCACAGGGTCGGCAGCGCGTGTGGCAGCGAGGCGCTGCAGGGCACGGCGCTTCTCATTGACGGCGTGGATGGCGGCCTTCAGACGCTCGGGCGTAATCTTGACGCCACACTCTTCCTCGATCTTGGCGGCGAGCTTCTTGACCTCGGCCTTCCAGGTCACGAGCGTAGACTCGTCGTGCACGTTGGGAATATCCATGACGTACATGTTCTTTTGCGTTGCAAAGAACTCGTAGGCCTTCTTCTTGCCATCGCAGGTGTTCTCGCCTACCACCAGGTCACTCGACTCAATGTAGGGGCAGACCTCGCCCAGCTTAAAGCCGGCAAAGCTCTTGATGAGCGGACAGGTGTTGCGCGGCAGGTGCTCCTCGACCTTGTCCGTTGCCCAGTCGGCACCCGAGCACAGGCCCACGGGAATACCGTCGCAGGCGAGCACAATCTCCTCGGGCACATACACGCAGAACGAACCGACGATCTTGGTGGCCTCGCCGGCCTCCTTCTTGTCGAGCATCTCCTTAATGCGGCCGCTGTGGATGTTGGTGGCCACAAAGTCCAGGTAGGACGTAGACTTGGGGCGATTGTTCTGCGTCAGGAACATGTCCCCGTACATCTGGCCCACGGCGCCCAGCAGCATATCATGGTCGGCAAGATTCATGCCGAGGCTCTCCCACATCGGATGGAAATCAAATTCTTCAGCCATGACGGTTCCCCTCTCGAACCAAAATCGGATAACAACGGTATCGATGCACGACGGACGGCGATTGCCCGACCGTGCTCAAACCCGGAATTTTAGGGAACCTGCTTTGCGGTCGATTATTTAGTTGTGCGTCGTCTCTCCCGGAGCCGTGAACATACCTGCTCATATGCGGCTCCGAGCGATATATAGGGCACGCGCGGCAACGCGGCAAATGTATGTCGTCTGCGGCATGTGCGCACCCTCCTTAACCAGTTGATGTCAACTATATCAACGGTCATCGACCATGCGAACACCGTTGACATTCGTACGACAGCATCGTGTGCCGCCGTTTAATAAATAATTATCTTAATTGATAAGAGTTTGTCATCTCTCATTCGACGAACGACAAAAACAAAGCCGCCGATGCTTATATCCCCGACGGCATTACCCGGCGCTATCGACAAACCAAATGGATCCTGCTGGCATCAAAATGCATGCGCAGCGTCTCGCCTGCTTGTGGCAGCTCGTCGACAGGCATGCCCACCTTGTTGACCTTCCACTGCAGACGGGTAGGCGCATCGACGCGCGGCGCGTCCAGCAGCACCAGCCGCTCAAAGCGCGAATCGCTCACACGGGCCACGTGCAAATCATAGCTGTTGCGGCCCCGCTCAGCGCGATTGTCAACATGAAAGTAGCTTGCGCGAATGCCCAGGTACGCCACATTATCGGGAACCTCGCGACCCACGTTAAAGCTCATGCCCCAGTCGAGGGCCTCAACTTCTTCGTCGCCAATCTTGCGCGCCCGGCTTGTGTTCTTGCAGCCCGTCAAACGCAGCGCCGCCAGCGTCTGTGGGCGGCGAACCACGTCCTCGACAGAACCGATCTCCTCGACGTGCCCGTCGCGCATCACGCAGATGCGCTGGCACAGGCAGCACGCCTCGTCGATGTCGTGGCTCACGTAGAGCACGGTGCGGTTGCACACATCGAACAGGTCGAGCATGTTCTGCTCGAGGGCACTTTTGAGGTACGCATCGAGTGCGCTCATGGGCTCGTCGAACATAAAAATGCCCGGATGCGCCGCCACCATACGGGCAAGCGCCACGCGTTGCTGCTGCCCGCCCGAGAGTCGCGCGGGGTAGCGGTCGACAAAATCGGCCAGACCGAAAATGCCCAGATAGCGCTCGGCCAGCCTTTTGCGCGCCGCGGCGTCGCCCGCATCCTTTACACCGGCGCATACGTTATCGGCCACCGTCATGTTGGGAAACAGCTGATAGTTTTGGAACAGCAGGGCGCATTTTCGCTCCTGGGGCGACAGGTTGATGCCCGCCGCCGAGTCAAAAAAGGTCACACCGTTGACGACGATCTTGCCCTCGTCGGGTGTCTCCACGCCGGCAATGCAACGCAAGGTGCAGCTCTTGCCGCAACCCGAGGCACCCAGCAGCGCCACGCGCTCCTCGCCGGCCTCAAGCTGCATGTCGAGCATAAAGCCGGGATAGCGCTTTTTGATATCCAGAACGAGTGACATGACCTATCGACCTCCCTGCGGCGCCGCATCATCGCGCATGAGCTCGGCCAGCGCCTCGCGATCGATACGCAGGGCATCGCCGCCGACTGGGTCGAGCGAATCGGTCTGACCGCTCGGCTGCTTGGCCTGCTTGCGCTCCGCGCGGGACAGGCCGCGCTCGCGGTACTTTTGCGAATGCACCGTGTACATGTTGATGCACAGAATGACCAGGAAACTAAACACGATCACGACAACGACCCAAAAGAGGGCCACGGACGTGTTGCCGCCCATCCACTCAAAGTAGATGGCGA
Source organism: uncultured Collinsella sp. (assembly GCA_958435545.1). The sequence goes on along the minus strand of CAUBGU010000083.1, from coordinate 2,600 downwards.
TGGGAATGGTCTGCGTAATACCGGCGTAGTTGCCCGCAAAGAACAGCGTGCAGCCAAACTCGCCCATGGCACGCGCGAAGGCGAGCACCGTGCCGGCGGCGATGGAGGGCCAGCCGAGCGGCATCATAAGCTTGGTGAAGATGCGACGCTCGGACCAGCCCAGCGTGCGCGCCGCATCGAGCATCTGCGTGTCGAGGCTCTCGAAGGCTCCGAGCGCCGTGCGGTAGACGAGCGGGAACGACACCACCACGGCAGAGATCACCGCCGCCGGCCACGTAAAGACGATCGAGACGCCGTGCGCGATGAGCCACTGGCCCACCCCGGTCGAGCGGCCAAACAGCATGAGAAGCAGAAAGCCGCAGACCGTGGGCGGCAGCACCATAGGAATCGTAAAGACCGAATCGAGCAGGCCCTTGATGCGACTCGAGGTACCCATAGTCTTCCACGCGGCGAACAGGCCCAGCGCAAAGGAGATCAGCAGGGCAAGACCGCTCGTCTTAATGGACACCCAAAACGGGCGATAGTCGATGCCGCCCAAAAAGGAGGCCAGAGAGGTCAAGGGCCCCTGCTCATCCTGCAACACGACAGACGATGCTTCTACCATTTGAGCGCTATCAAGCCAACGCGCTCCGCCCTTGGCATCACCCGAGGCCGATGAAATCACCACATAGCGGTCCCCATCCGCACCGCGCTCATCAAAGCCATAGGTATACCCGCCGGCGTCAAACGTTGTTTCCGCCGTGACATACCAAGGAAGATCCATGTCCCCTAGCTGCGCACCTCCCATGCAGTTTGCGCTGTCGAGATCACAGACGAGGGCCTTGAGACCCGATACGCACTCGTTGTCCTGCGGATCCAATCCATATTTCTCGACCGCCTTGGGCGATATCCACACCACAACGCGATCGGCAGCAGGCGCCACTACAAGGTCCACGTCCTCGTCAACGGGAAACCGGTAGCCCTCAGGCTGGCCCTCCATGATACGGGCGGTCCCCTTGGCCAACCGCTCAAAACCCTCGATCCCATAGGAAAGCCCATGAGCGGTCGCAGCAACCTGGGCCCCGTCCTCAGTGTCCCCAGCAAACGCAAATCCCGGCACCCAACAAAGCGCGAAGGTCAAAGCACAGGCGACAAGCATGCGGAATCTATTAAGCACGAAAAGCTCCAAGAGAATACAAGGACGGAGTGAAACGCAAAACGATGGAATTATCGCGCCAAGCCGCACTACGCGGAAAGTTCAAAGCCGTACTTAGCCCAAATCTTCTGAGCTTTCTTGTTGGTCAGACAGAAGTCGATGAACGCCTTGGCCTCGTCGTCATGCTCGGAGCTCTCGGCAACGGCACCCGGGTACACGATGGGCTTGTGCGAATCCTCGGGGCACACGAAGGCCTCCTCGATGCCGTCGTAGCGGAAGATATCGGAGCTGTAGACAAAACCGGCCACGCAGTCGCCTGTAGAGACGTAGGCGGCAGCGGTGCCGACCTTATCGGCCAGTGCGACCTTGTCGGCGATCTCGGGAGCATACTCGCCGTCGTCGCCCTCGATGCCGGTGTAGAGGCCCACGGAGGCCAGGGCCTGGTTAGCGTACTTGCCGGCGGGAACGGTCTTGGCGTCGCCAATGGCAATCATGCCTTCCAGGTTCGCAACGTCGGCAATGGCCTCGACCTTGGTGTCGGAGCCCTCGGCGCGAATGATCACGAGGTCGTTAACGAACATGTCCTCACGCGTGTCGGCGTCGACGAGCTCGGCGGTCTCAGCGTCATCCATGGTGTCCTTGGAGGCCGTGATGAGCACGTCGACCGTGGCGCCGGCACGCATCTGCTCAACGAGGTCGCCGGAGGCCTTAAACTGCGTGTCGGCAAAGGTGGTGCCGGTCTGGTCGGTGTAAAGCTCTTGGACCTCGGGCAGAGCCTTCTCAAGCGAGTTGGCGGCAAAGACTTGCAGCTCGACAGCTTTCTTGGAAGATGCCTTGGCAGAACCGGCATCGGATCCGGCCGGCTCGGACGTCTTGCTGCCCGAGCAGCCGGCAAGACCAAGGCCGGCAGCGGCGACAGCAGAAAGCGAGACGAATCCGCGGCGAGAAACCATATCGAACATATTCAACCCTTTCGGACCTTGTGCCCGGGTACCCCACCGCGGGCTATAATCTGCAATCAGATTATACTTTCGCGCGAATAATGATAGTGAGAAATTATTCTCGTCAGAGAATATAGTTTCGAGTTAGCGTGCACCTCGGCGTCGCTTCGGTGGAAAACAAAGGCGGAGCAGCCGTTCAGGTCGCCCCGCCGCAGGTAAACCGCTTAGTTGGTATGTCCGCCGCCCGCTGTCATCTGAGCCGCATGCTCCAGCTGGTCTGCTATGGCCTCCCAGCTTTCGCGGGCGGCCTTCGTAGAACCGGGAAAGTTTACGACAAGTGTATGACCTCGTTGCATGCAAATAGCGCGCGAGAGCATGGCGCGGCGCGTCTTGGTCATGGAGTACGCGCGAATCGCCACTGCAATACCCGGCACATCGCGGTCGCAGACGGCACGCGTCGCCTCGGGCGTCACATCGCGCATCGAAAGCCCCGTGCCGCCGCAGGTGAGCACGACATTGGCGTG
>CAUBGU010000082.1 GCA_958435545.1 uncultured Collinsella sp. | reverse complement strand
CTCACTATGATACGACAGCTCGCGGCGCGTTGAGGACGGCGAGGGTGCTACAGTGGGGCTCAAACAAGAGAAAGGCATCACATGGCATTCGTTTCGCTCGCCATCATCGCACTCGTGGCCTTTGCGAGTCCTTTTATCGCCTCGGCGATTCCTGGAAAACCCGTTCCCGAGACGGTCTTTTTGCTCGTGCTCGGCGCGGTGCTGGGACCCCATATGCTCGGCGTCATCCATGTAGATGCCGAGGTTTCGCTTGTGTCCGAGCTCGGTCTGGCCTTTTTGTTCCTGCTTGCCGGCTTTGAGATCGACCCCAAGAGCATCACGGGCGTCGAGGGGCGCTACGGCTTGGCGACGTGGGTCGTCACGTTTGGTATCGCCTGGCTTGCCGTGCGCTTTACCCCGTGGTTCTCGGTCAGCCATTTCGACGGTATCGCCGTGACGCTTGCCCTCACTTCTACGGCGCTCGGAACGCTCGTGCCCATCATGCGCGAGCGTTCACTTGCCGGAACGCGCGTGGGCGACTCGATTCTCGCGTATGGCACCTGGGGCGAGCTCGGCCCCGTGCTTGCCATGTCGGTGCTGCTGTCTGCCCGTACCGGCATCCAAACGCTCGTGATTCTTGGCCTGTTTGCGGTGGTCTGCGTGTTGCTTGCCGTGGTCCCAAGCCGCTCCAAGCGCGTCGGCAGCCGCTTCTTTGCGTTTGTCGAGGAACGCGCCGATACCACGTCGCAGACCTTCGTGCGCCTGACGGTGCTTATTTTGGTCACGCTCGTGGCGTTTTCCGCCATTTTTAGCCTCGATATCGTGTTGGGCGCTTTTGCCGCCGGCTTTGTCTTGCGCTACATCATCCCCGAGGGCAACCATACGCTCGAGACCAAGCTCGACGGCCTGGCCTACGGCTTTTTGATTCCGGTGTTCTTTACCGTATCGGGCGCAAAGATCGACCTGACGGCCGTGGCGTCGCGCCCGGGTCTGCTCGTGGGCTTTATCGTGGCGTTGCTGATTATTCGTGCCGTGCCCATTCTTATTTCTATGAGCATTTGCCCTGCGACGCGCGATGTGTCGGCGTATGGTCGCATTACCGTGGCCCTGTACTGCACCACGGCGCTGCCGATCATCGTTGCCGTGACGAGCGTTGCCGTCAACGCGGGCGCGCTGTCGCAAGACATCGCGTCGGTTATGGTTGCCGCCGGCGCCATCACGGTGTTCTTGATGCCATTGCTCGCGCAGCTCTTCTACCGCGTGGTGGATGCCGCGCCGGTCGCCGCCGTGGCAGAAGTTGCCGAGCATCCATCCGATGCGCTCGACATCCTGCGCGCCCACCACGATTTGGCGAGTCTGCTCGCACGAGAGCACGAGCTGCTGACTTCGCATGGCCATGGTCGCGTATTCGAGGGCCTGCCTACGCTCGATGCGATTGCCGAGCGTCTTTCCGCCGAGGCGGCGAGCGGCCACGTCGATGCCCGCATCGTGGACGCGGCGCACCTACTTGCCGATAAGACCTATGGAGACGAGGTCGACCCGTCCGAGCTGACCCCGCGCGAGCGCCGCCGTCTGGAGCGCGCCAAGCTCGCCGTGCGCGAATACCGCCGCCGCATGCTGGAGCTCTATGCAAGAGAAGAAGCCGAGGACGACGACGGCAAGTAGTCGATACTCTCTCGGGGAAGCCGCGTCCCGCTTTGAAGGCTCGGAACGGGATGTGGTTTCCGAAACGGGGGCCGTTGGGAAACTGTGTCCCGGAATGGGCGCTCAGAGTGGGATGCAGTTTCCGCGAGAGACCCGTTGCGGAAACGGTATCCCAGAATCGGCGTTCAAAACGGGACGCAGTTTCCGCAAGGAGGTCCTGGGGAAAACCGTGCCCCGTTCTGATCCGAAATACTGGGACATAGTTTCCCTTTCATAACAAGAGAAAGCGCGCTGCCTGCGGTTGATGCAGACGGCGCGCCTTTTTGGTTGAGCTATGTTGAGGCTTGAAGCCAAAGCTTGTGGCTCCCTAGGAGCGGGCGGCTCCGTCGACGGGGAGCACGGCGCCCGTGACGTAGGAGGACATGTCGCTCGCCAGGAAAACAAAGGCGTTGGCGACATCCTCGGGCTCGCCCATGCGACCCAGCGGAATGGTGGCGACGATGGGCTTAATAACCTCTTCGGGCAGGTTGGCGACCATATCGGTTTTGGTTACGCCAGGTGCGACAGCATTGACGCGAATACCCATGGGGGCGAGCTCGCGCGAGAGCGACTGGACCATGCCGTTGACGGCAAACTTGGACGTGGGGTAACCGACGCCAGAGGGCTGACCGTACTTGGCGACCATTGAGCTCGTGGTGGTGATGGTGCCGCCGTGGCCAGCCTCGGTCATAATCTTAGCGGCTGCCCGGTGGCCGTTAAAGACGGCGACGACGTTGAGGTCCATAACTTTGGCGAACTCCTCGGCCGTGTAGTCCAAGAGGGGTGAACGCTGGGAAATACCGGCATTGTTGACGACCGTGTCCAAGCCGCCCATGTCGGCTGCAGCCTGGGTAAAGGCCTCAGTCACGGCTTCGAGTGAGGTGAGGTCGCAGGAGCGGCCCCAGACCTTGGCGTCGGGATAGGCGGCTGTCAGCTTCTCAACGGCCGCATCGGCGGTCTCTTGACGCGAGCCAAAGACGGTGACGGCGGCGCCCTCCTCGATAAAACGGCAGGCGATGGCATAGCCGATGCCGCGCGTGCCTCCGGTGATGATTGCTTTCTTACCCTCGAGCAACATGGTGCCTCCATTCTTCGGGGGTGGACATACGCAGCACAGCATAACGGCGCGCAAAATCAACTTCGTTCGCATATCGGTAAACGGCACCCTCGGTTGTCAGCGAATGGCCAAGTTGTTCAAACTTTTGCTTGATGAACGTCAAACAAAGGGGCTCCCATCCAAACGGACGGGAGCCCCTCAGGTGCTATGTTGTGTGCCAAGGACTGGACTAGTTCGCCATAACGCCTTCGGTCCAAGCCTCAACGTCCTCAATGCGCAGGACGTTGGCGACCTCGGCCACGCAGTCGACGCTGGCAAGCTCGGCGGCGGCAGCCTGGACATTCTTCTCGAGCGCGCGGTGCGTCAGGAAGATGACCGAGCAGGCATCGCTGACGCCCGACTTGCCGTCCTCGACCTGGTTGATGAGCGAGATCGAGATGCTGTGCTTGGCAAAGATGTCGACCGTCTCGGACAGGGCGCCCACGCGGTCGGCGACCTTCAGGCGCACATAGTACTTGGTCTGGAGCTCGTCCATGGGCTTAAAGGCGAGATTGTGACCATAGGGCTCAATCTCGGGCAGCGGAGCCACGCCGCGGCTGATCTGCTCGGAGAGCGACAGGATATCGCCCACGACGGCGCTCGCGGTGGGGAAGGAGCCTGCGCCGGCACCGTAGAACATGGTCTCGCCCACGGCGTCGCCTACCACGTAGACAGCGTTCATGGCGCCGTTGACCTTGGCGAGCATGTGATCGGCAGGGATCAGCGTGGGGTGCACGCGAACGTCGACGCCGGCGTCGGTGTTGCGGGCGATGCCGAGCAGCTTAATGGTGTAGCCGAGCTCGCGGGCCTGGGCGATGTCCTCGGCGCCGATGGTACGGATACCCTGCTGGTACACATCATCGGTGGTCACGCGGGTGCCAAAGCCGATGGAGGCGAGGATCGCCGTCTTGCTGGCGGCGTCGAAGCCGTCGACGTCGGCGGACGGGTCGGCCTCGGCATAGCCCTTGGCCTGCGCGTCGGCAAGCACGTCGGCGTAATCGGCGCCCTCGGCGTCCATGCGCGACAGGATATAGTTGGTGGTACCGTTGAGAATGCCGGCGATGGTCAGGATCTTGTTGCCCACCAGGTCGTGCTCGAGCGTGCTCACGATGGGGATGCCGCCGCCGCAGCTGGCCTCGCACTTAATCTGCACGCCGCACGCGCGCGCCTTCTCGGCAAGCGTCTCGACGTGACGGCCCAGCAGGGCCTTGTTGGCAGAGACGACGTGCTTGCCGTGCTCAAAGGCAGTGGTGAAGATTTCGGTTGCGGGATGCTCGCCACCGATCAGCTCGACGACGATGTCGACGGCGGGGTCGGTGACGACGTCGTGCCAGTCGCTCGTAAAGGCCTCACGCTCAATACCGGCTGCCTCGGCCTGCTCCCAAGCAAGCGCGCAGGCGCGGGTCAGCTTAAGGTCGATGCCGTAGGCTGCCAGGTACTCATCGTGGTGGCTCTTGATCAGACGGGCCACGCCGCCGCCGACGGTTCCCAGACCGATCAGACCGACGTTCACGGTGCGCAGGGGTTCGCTCATAGATAGCTCCTTCGTGCATCTTATGGATGGATTAACCGCTTAAAGGTTGAGTGCATTCTAGCGTGAACCGAGGGCGCGTGCTCGCCAGGCAACAGGAGTCGCATAAAACAGCACCCCCGAAACGCTGCGGAAACATTGGAAACACGCTCGCTACAATCGAACTTCCGTAACAAATTGTCAACGTTTGCACCATAAGGTTTGCCCTGTACCGCAAGACGGCCGCACCACGGCCAGCGAAAAGGGGGACACCATGTTTAGCATCAACAACGTTCTTAACCGCAGGAGTTTCTTGGCTGGCGCTGCGGCGCTCGGTAGCACCGCAGCACTCGCTGGTTGCTCGTCGGGTGGCTCGGACGGCGGCTCCGCCGATGACGGCAAGACCTTCAAGATCGGTGTCATCGGCCCTTTGACCGGCGCCGCGGCAACCTATGGTGTCTCGGCCGAGAAGGGTGCCAAGCTCGCCGCCAAGGATTTCTCGACCAAGGACCTCAAGCTCTCGCTTAAGTCCGAGGATGACGTCGCTGACGGCGAGAAGGCCATCAACGCCTTCAATACCCTGTGCGACTGGGGCATGCAGGCTCTCGTCGGCCCCGTCACGACTGGTGCCGCCGTTGCCGTCTCGGGCGAGATTGCCGACGACATGCTTATGGTCACGCCTTCGGCCTCGTCGCTCGACGTCACCAAGGACAAGACCACGGTTTTCCAGGTTTGCTTCACCGATCCCACCATGGGCGCCAGCGCCGCAAAGTTCTTGGCCGAGAAGTACGCGGATGCCAAGATCGCCCTGTTCTACAACTCCGGCGATACGTATAGCTCGGGCGTTGCCGACGCTTTTGCCGAGCAGGCCAAGGCGTCCAAGCTCGACATCGTCGATACCGAGACCTTTAAGGACGACTCTTCCACGAGCTTTACCAACCAGCTCACCAAGGCCAAGGAGTCCGGCGCCACGTTCATCTTTGCGCCGATCTACTACACGCCGGCGTCCGTTTTGCTCAAGAACGCCAAGGACATGGGCTACGACATGACCCTCATGGGTACCGACGGCATGGACGGCCTGCTCTCTGTGGAAGGCTTCGATACCTCTCTTGCCGAGGGCGTACTGCTCGTGACCCCGTTTTCGGCTGACGATGAGAAGAATGCCGACTTCGTCAAGGCCTATAAGGATGCCTACGACGAGACGCCCAACCAGTTTGCCGCCGACGCCTACGATTGCGTCCACGCCATCGCCGAGACCATCGACAAAGCGGGCATCGACATTACGGCCGACGGCGCCGACATTGCCGGCGACCTTGCCCGTGCCATGCGCAAGATCAAGATCGAGGGCCTGACGGGCGAGCTGACGTGGAATGACAAGGGCCAGGTCGAAAAGCCCGCTACGGCTTATGTGATCCAGGACGGCAAGTACATCGCCGCCTAAGTGCATATACATCGAGACCGGCGGGCCGTTTTATTCAGGGCAAGGACGCCTGTAACAGAACGGAAACATTACTTTCACACAATAAAGTGGTTAAACTGCATAAACCGACAGGAATACGCAGAATTATGGATAAATGGGCAAAACAAAAG
>CAUBGU010000081.1 GCA_958435545.1 uncultured Collinsella sp. | reverse complement strand
TGCCGTACCACCTTGGCCGGCACGTAGTTGAACAAACGTATTCGAGTATACACGCGCGGGTTTCTGCTGCAAGAACAATTTTTTACGCAGACAAAAAGACAAAACCCGCACATGATAACCGCCCGCCTCACGAATGAGGCGGGCGGCATGAAGGGGGCTACGCTAGGCGTCTAGACCCAAAACGTTAGGCGGAACGCTTGGCCTCGAGCTTGGCCTGGGCGGCAGCCAGGCGTGCGAGGGGCACGCGGTAGGGCGAGCAGGACACATAGTCCACATCGGCCACGTTAAACAGGCCCTTGATGGACTTGGGGTCGCCGCCGTGCTCGCCGCACACGCCAAAGTGCATATCAGGATTGGTGGCGCGGCCCTTCTCGACAGCCATGCGCACCAGTTCGAGTACTGCCGTGTCAATGGTCTCGAAGGGATTGTCCTTCAAGATCTTCTTATGCATGTACAGCGGGATGAACTTGGCCTCGGCGTCGTCACGCGAGAAACCGAAGGTCGTCTGCGTGAGGTCGTTGGTGCCAAAGCAGAAGAAGTCTGCGTGATGGGCGATCTCGTCAGCGACCATGCAGGCGCGCGGCAGCTCGAGCATCGTGCCCACGGGAATGTTGAGCTCGACGCCCTCCTCGGCGGATACCTCGGCGATCACGCGCTCGATAACCTCGCGGGTCTGGACATGCTCAGCCGTGATGGAAACGAGCGGAACCATGATCTCGGGATGCGGGTCGACGCCCTCCTTGATAAGGTGGGCAGTGGCCGTGGCGACGGCGCGGACCTGCATGAGCGGCAGATCGCTAAAGACGACGGACAGGCGCACACCACGCAGGCCGAGCATCGGGTTGGACTCGACCATGCCGTCGATACGACGCAGGCGGGCGCGCAGGACGGCAAGCTCTTCCTCGCTGGCGTCAGCGGCTTCCTTCTTGGTGATGGCGACCTCGAGCTCGCGAGGATTATCCAGGAACTCATGAAGCGGCGGATCGAGCAGGCGGACGACCACATCGCGACCGGACATGGTCTTGAACATCGCCAGGAAGTCCTCGGTCTGAACCTTGAGCAGGTCGGCCAGGGCCTGCTGCTTCACGGCCTCATCGTCAGACAGGATAAAGCTCTGGATGATGTTCTTGCGGTCGCCCAGGAACATGTGCTCGGTGCGGCACAGGCCGATGGCCTCTGCGCCAAACTCGAGCGCAAGCTCGGCATCCTCGGGATTGTCGGCGTTGACGCGCACATGGTTGGCGTGGCCGCCGGTCTCGTCCAGACGAATCTCGTCGGCCCAGGACAGGATGGTGTCCAGGTCGCCGGTGAGCTCGGCGGAGACCAGGTCGACGGGACCGTCGACGACGATACCCTGGGTACCGTCGATGGAGATAACGTCGCCTTCGTGCAGCACGCGGTCGCTGCCCTCGATGTGCACGACCTTCTCGGCGGCGTCGATGTGGAAGCGTTCGACGCCGCAGACGCAAGGCGTGCCCATACCGCGGGCGATAACGGCGGCATGGCTCGTCTTGCCACCGTGGCTGGTAAGGATACCTTCGGCGGCGACCATGCCCTTCAGGTCGTCGGGGTTGGTCTCCCAACGAACCAGAATGACCTTGTGACCCTCGGCGGAACGTGCGACGGCGTCGTCACTCGAGAACACGACCTCGCCCACGGCGGCACCAGGGCTGGCATTAAGACCGCTGGCCAGAGCCTCATACTTCTTGGAGGCGTCGAGCTGCGGGTGCAGGAGCTGGTCGAGCTGCGCGGGATCGATGCGGCTCACGGCCTCCTCGCGGGTGATCAGGCCTTCCTCGACCATTTCGATGGCGATGCGCAGGGCGGCGGTGGCGGTGCGCTTGCCCACGCGGGTCTGGAGCATCCAGAGCTTGCCCTGCTCGATGGTGAACTCGATATCGCACATATCGCGGTAATGGTCCTCGAGCGTCAGGAACACGCGCTCGAGCTCCTCACCTGCAGACTCGAGGCCCGGGGTGGCCTTGAGGTCGCCAATGGGCTCGGTGTTGCGGATGCCGGCGACGACGTCCTCGCCCTGGGCATTAACCAAAAAGTCACCGTAGAACTCCTTGGTGCCGTCGGCCGGATTACGCGTAAAGGCGACGCCCGTCGCAGAGGTCTCGCCCTTGTTGCCAAAGGCCATGGCCTGCACGTTGACGGCGGTGCCGAGGTCGTCGGAAATGCCATGCTGCTTGCGGTAGATGCAGGCACGCTCGTTCATCCAGCTGCCAAAGACGGCCTGGATTGCAAGGCGTAGCTGAAGCTCCGGATCGTGCGGGAAAACGGGCTTGCCATCGGCGACCTCGAGCTCGGGATACAGGGAGGCATCGACGTTCTCGGAGAAGATGCCCTTAAAGGTCTCGACGAGTTCCTGCAGGTCCTCGGCCGAAAGCTCGGAATCGACGCGAACGCCGGCGACCAGACGGGCCTGGGTCAGGGCGTTCTCGAACAGGTCGGCGTCAACGCCCATGACGACATTGGAAAACATCTGGATAAAGCGGCGGTAGCTATCCCAGGCAAAACGCGGGTTCTGCGTCTGCGCGATGAGGCCCTGGACGGAATCGTTATTGAGGCCCAAGTTGAGGACCGTGTCCATCATGCCGGGCATGGAGAACGGAGCGCCCGAACGAACCGACACGAGCAGCGGGTCGTTGGCGTCACCGAGCTTCTTGCCGCAGCGGGCCTCGAGGTCCGCCTCGGCAGCAACGATCTCATCGAGTGCGTCTTCGGGCCAGACGTTGCCGGCACCGGAGTACTCGACACAGGTCTGGCAGGTAATGGTAAAGCCACCGGGAACCGGCAGGCCGATACGACTCATCTCGGCAAGGTTAGCGCCCTTGCCACCAAGCACGAAGTTCATGGACTTGTCTCCCTCGGTGACACAGGTGCCCTGGGCGTCTGTTCCAAAACGGTAAACCCTCTTGCAATCGCTCACGATACTTCCCCTTCCATGCACTTACGCGCACGACCGTGGTAACGAATCGACCCGCCAGATGCGGGCCGTGAGGGAACTATACGGCGGGTTTTGAGCAGGCTTAAGCAGAGGATGCGCGGTTTGGTAAACGTGCTAAAACTGGCGGTAAACGGTAGGTGAAGGTGGTTACATTATGAAGATACCACTGTAAGAACGTGCAGGTCAGATGCGATATTTTTGCTAAATCGCTTTATCAAAATGCTGCTACTATTAGGCTCGACGGGCGGCGCGGCGGGCACGGGCTTCTTGGATTTCCTCCAAGTGGCTAATGATCTCGGCAGCGCTTTCTTCGATGGCCTTGCCGTCGGTACGCACCACAAAGCAGCCTAGGCGCTTCATGAGCGCACGGGCTTCCTCGAGCTCGCTGTGCACGCTCTCGGGCTCGGCATAGGAGCCGGCAACGGCACGAGCGTAGTCATCGCCCAAGCGGCTATCGCGAATTTCGGAAATCACATCGACGGTCGAAATCAGGCCGAACAGGCGCATCGGGTCGACCTCGTAAATCGACTTGGGCGGCTCCATGCCATGCGCCAGTGGGACATTGGCGACCTTGTAGCCCTGATAGGCCAAATACATCGACAGCGGCGTCTTGGACGTGCGCGATACGCCCAGCAGCACGATATCGGCACCCGACAGATCGTCGCAGCCGCGCCCGTCATCGTGCTCAACGAAATACTCCATGGCCTCGATACGATGGAAATAGCGATCATCGGTCTTGTGAATCACGCCCGCAACGCCCTTGGGCGGCACACCGATAAGCGACGACAGCACGGCAAGCGTCGGGCCAATCAGGTCGACCGAGCGAATGTGCAGCATACCCAGGTAATCGAGCACGCGGGCGCGAAGCGCCGGATCGACAATGGTGTGGAACACGGCAATATCGCGATGGTCCGCATCGACGCGCGGACCCACAAACGACTTGACCTGCTCCACCGAGTTCACCTTGGGCAGGCGCAAGAGACGAAAAGCCCCTTCATCAAATTGCCCGGACGCCGCAAGCACCACCTCACAAGCGGTATCGCCGAGCGAGTCGGAGATAACGATAACGGTGGGACGAGCGGTGACCGGGCAATCCATGCGGGGCTCCTTTTGCGCTTATGCGCAGGCTGGCTTACTTTTTGCGGGCAAGCTCACCGATGTTGGCGATGCCGGAGAAAACGGCCTCGAAGCGGTTGAGCAGCTTAAGGCGATTATCGCGGAGCTGTTCGTCCTTGTCCATGACCATAACCTCATCGAAGAAACGGTCGATGGGCGCGCGCAGGGCGGCGAGGGCGGCAAATGCGGCCGGGTAGTCCTCGGCAGCAAGGGCAGCATCGACAGCAGTCTGAGCAGCCTCGGAAGCGTCGGCAAGCGCGAGCTCGGCCTCGCCCATCAGGCTGCGGTCGTACTCCGCGCCCAGCTCGGGCTTGGAGATATGCGCGGCACGGGCATAGGCCGTAGCCAGGTTGTCAAAGGTCTCGGCATCGTTCTTGCGGGCCTCGTCGAGGGCGGCGCAGCGGGCGAAGAAGACGGACGGGGCGATGATGTGCACCGCAGAGACGGCGGCAACGGTATCGGCCGGGATCTTTTCGTCGCGGGCCATGCTCACCAGGCGGCCATGGAAGAAGTCGCGAACCTGCTGGGCGACCTCGGCGGCGTCGAACTCAATGCCCTGCTCGCTATAGAGCTCGAGGGCGAAGTCGATGAGCGATGTGGGGTCGATCGGCAGACGGTCGCGCAGGATGTTGATGATGCCGATAGCGGCACGACGCAGCGCGTAGGGGTCGGAGGAGCCGGTCGGGGGCTCGCCAATGGCAAAGATACCGGCGATGGTATCGAGCTTGTCGGCGCAGGCCACGATGCAGCCAGCGGTGCCCTCGGGCAGCTCGTCACCGGCAAAGCGGGGACGATAATGATCGCGAATGGCGTGGGCGACCTCGTCGTTCTCCCCCATCGCACAGGCGTAGTAACCGCCCATCACGCCCTGCTGGCTCGTGAACTCGACGACGGCGTTGGATACCAAGTCGGCCTTGCACAGGTGCGCGGCGCGAGCGGCATCGGCGGCCAGGTGGGCGCCCAGATGGGCCTCGCGAGCGATGGCAAGCGCGAGTTGCTCAATGCGCTCGGACTTGGCGAGCACGCTACCGAGCTTCTCCTGGAAGGCGACCTTGGCCAGACGCTCGCGGAACTCGTCGAGGGAGATCTTCAGGTCCTCCTCGTAGAAGAACTTGGCATCGTCCAGACGGGCACGCACAACGCGCTCGTTGCCGTCGATCACGCGCTCGGCGTTCTCGGGCTTGCTGTTGGAGACGACCACGAACTCACGCGTGAGCTTGCCCTCGCCGTCATAGATCGGGAAGTAGCGCTGGTTGGTGAGCATGGACTCGCAGATGATCTCGTGCGGGACCTTGAGGAACTCCTCATCGAAGGTACCGACGAGCACCGTCGGCCACTCGCAGAGGTTGATGACCTCCTCAAAGACCTTCTTGGGCGTATCGACATGGCAGCCGGGACGGGCAGCCTCGACCTCGGCGATACCGGCAAGGATGGCCTCGCGACGGCGCTCGGCAGAAAGCACGCCGGCGTCCTCGAGCACCTGCTCGTAGACGGCGGGGCTGGCGACCACATGGTCACCGGGGCCAAGCACGCGATGACCACGCGTGGTGTTGCCACTCGTCACGTCGGCAAACGACACGGGCACAACGTCCTCGCCCAGAAGGCAGCAGATCCAGCGGACCGGACGAACAAAGGTCGCATGCTCGTGACCCCAGCGCTGAGAGCGGTAGTTGGGCCACTGCAGGCCAGCGATAGTCTTCTCGCACAGGGCCGTCAGGATCGGGGTGGCCGGGGCGGAAGGGATGTTCTTCTCGGCAAAGACGTACTCACGGCCGTCGGTGTCCTCGCGACGGACCAGATCCTCGGCAGCCACACCGCACTTGCGGGCGAAGCCCTGGGCGGCCTTGGTGGCGTTACCGTCAGCGTCGAAGGCGATGTTGGCCGCGGGGCCGCGCTTGACCTCGTGAACCTCGTCGGTCGCGGTGGCGACGTCGGCAACGAGCGCAGCCAGGCGGCGCGGGCTCGAGATCACACGGACCTCGCCGTGGGCCAGACCGGCCTCGTCGAGACCCTTGGCGATCATGGTGCCAAGCTGCTTGACGGCATTGTTCAGCGGTGCGGAGGGCATTTCTTCCGTACCGATCTCAAACAGGAAATCCTTAGCGTCTGCCATGGCTTACGCCACCT
>CAUBGU010000080.1 GCA_958435545.1 uncultured Collinsella sp. | reverse complement strand
CGTTCTTGAGGATCTCGAGCTTCTCCTTGTCGACCGCACCGATGATGCGGATGGCCAGACCCGGGCCCGGGAAGGGCTGACGGAACACGATGTGAGCCGGCAGGCCGAGCGCCAAACCAAGCGCGCGGACCTCGTCCTTAAAGAAGTGGTCAAGCGGCTCAATAAGGTCGAAGTGCACGCCCTCGGGGAACGGGATCAGGTTGTGATGGCTCTTGATGGTGGCCGTCTTGCCGCCCGTCTTGCGAGCGCCAGACTCGATGATGTCGGGGTAGATGGTGCCCTGAGCCAGGTACTTGACCGGTTTACCATCGGTCTCGAGCTGCTGCGCCACGGCGAAGAACTCTTTCCAGAACTGGGTACCGATGATGCGGCGCTTCTCCTCGGGCTCGGTCACACCGGCCAGAAGCTCGGCATAGCGGTCCTCGGCGTGGACGTGGATAAAGTCGACGTCAAACTGCTTGGTGAAGACCTCCTCCACCTGCTCGGGCTCGCCCTTGCGCAGCAGGCCGTGGTTGATGAACACGCAGGTCATCTGCTTGCCCACGGCGCGGGCGCCCAGCGCAGCCACGACGGAGGAGTCGACGCCACCGGACAGAGCCAGAATCACGCGGTCGTCGCCGACCTTCTCGCGAAACTCGGCCGTCATGGTCTCGACCAGGTTGTCCATGCTCCAGTTGGGCTCCAGGCCGCAGATCTCAAACAGGAAGTTGCTCAGCAGCTGCTGACCATACTCGGAATGCTTGACCTCGGGGTGGAACTGCGTGGTGAAGATCTTGCGCTCGACGCACTCCATGGCAGCAACCGGGCACACGTCGGTGCTGGCGGTAACGGTAAAGCCCTCGGGCACCTCGGACACGGCGTCGCGGTGGCTCATCCACACGGTCTGCTCCATGGGCGTGGAGTTAAAGAGCTTGGCGCCGGCCGTGCGCGTGATAGTGGCGCGGCCGTACTCGCCCACCTCGGAGTGGCCGACCTTGCCGCCGAGCGTCACGGCCGTGATCTGATGGCCGTAGCAAAAGCCCAGGACGGGAAGGCCCAGGTCAAAGATGGCAGGATCGATGGACGGAGCGTCCTCGGCATACACAGAAGCCGGGCCGCCGGAAAGGATGAGCGCAGAGGCGTTCATCTCGCGAATCTCGTCGGCCGAGATGTCGCAGGGGACAATCTCGGAATACACGTTGAGGTCGCGGACGCGACGGGCAATGAGCTGACCGTACTGCGCACCAAAGTCGAGTACGAGGACCTTTGCGGAAGCCTTTTGATCCATGGTTCCCCCTCTTGTTGGCGGGGAGCCGGTGCCCACCCGCGTGAATGAACGAAAATAGCCTTCATAGTGTACACGTTATATGGGGTTTCTCGCCCCTCGCAGCCATCAGCGCACGGCAAACGCACGACCTAGGCCCCTATTTGACGGCAATTGAAGTGTTACCAAACGTTACAGATGATGTAATACGATTGAACATTGGACGCCCTGTGCCACAATACTGCCGAACGACTCCGCCCTTGCGGCGGCAAATACGATAGGAATACCAGCATGAAGCGCATCCTTCTCATCGCCACGGGCGGCACCATCGCATCGACCGAGGACGGTAACGGCCTCTCCCCCGCCCTGACCGGTGAGGAGCTCGCCCAGAGCGTCCCCGAGATCTCGGGCCTCTGCGAGCTCGACGTCGTGCAGCCCATGAACATCGACAGCACCAATATGCGCCCGAGCGACTGGATGCGCATCCGCGATGTCATCGTCGAAGGCTATGCCGATCACGACGGCTTTGTGGTCCTGCACGGCACCGACACCATGAGCTACACCGCGGCAGCGCTTTCCTATCTGATTCAGGACAGTCCCAAGCCCATCGTACTCACCGGCTCGCAAAAGCCCATGGGTAACCCCTTTACCGATGCCAAGCTCAACCTGTACCAGAGCCTGCTCTATGCGCTCGACGAGCATTCACACGACGTCTCGATCGTGTTTGGCGGCGTCGCCATTGCCGGCACGCGCGCCCGCAAGCAGCGCACCATGAGCTTTAACGCGTTCATTAGCGTCAACTATCCGCCCATTGCCTACATCCGCAACGACCGCATTGTGCGCAACGGGCTTCACGGCACGCATCAGGGCGAAAACCCGGTGCGTTTCTACGACAGCATCGACCCGCGCGTGTTTGTCCTTAAGCTCACGCCCGGCGTGAACCCGGGTATCCTGGACGCCCTGGCCGATAGCTACGACGCCGTGATTCTGGAGACCTTTGGCATTGGCGGTATCCCCGAGTTCGGCGAGTCCGGCGAATCATTCCAGGAGGCGATTTTCCGCTGGGTCGATTCGGGCTGCACCGTCGTTATGACCACGCAGGTCCCCGAGGAGGGCCTTGACCTGGGTGTTTATGAGGTCGGCCGTGCCTACGCCGATCATCCGGGCATTCTACGCGGCGACGATATGACAACCGAGACGCTCGTGGCCAAAACCATGTGGGCACTCGGCCAGTCACGTGATGCGGCAGAGATTCAACGCCTGTTCTACAGCCAAGTCAATCACGACCGTATCCCGATGGTGTAATTCAGTTTTCGACGGGTATCCCCTATTCGATGCCCTCGAGAAGCTCTGACACCGTCATGCCGAGTGCGGGTGCGATCTTAAATAGAACCTTGAGCGTGAAATTTGCCGTCCCATCTTCGATTCGGTCGAGGTAGGGTCGGCTGATTCCTGTCGCCACACAAAAATCAACCTTGGAGATACCAAGGTCCCTGCGTGTCTCTTCGACCCGCCTGCCAAGAATCTGTTTCGCACGTTCGTCCATGCAGCCGAGTTTGAAATGGAGCCGAACATAAACGTAAACTATAGTTTACGTTTTCCCGAATACACAGGAGTTTTCTATGTCGGGTTCTTCGGTCCGCATGTACCGAGCCACGCTTCGCACAAACAGCGCGCCGCCCAAGCTCGTCGTCGTTGAAGCTGAATGCCTTTCGCCCGATGAGCGCACAGCATTTACATTGCTATCAAGTCGCGTCGCCGCCGTTCTGGCCCCTTGCCCGGCGCAAGGTGAACTTGCCATTCAATGCCAAACGCACGGCTGCTCGCTCAATCAGGTTGCCGTAATCGCAACCAGCCAACGCGGCCTGCCGCTCCTTTTAGAAGCCGGCATAGCACTCGCCCTTCGCGGCGCCGGATACGAAAACGAGGCCGCCGCCGATGTAGTCTTTCAACCACGGTCGAGCGGCGGCCTCGCAGCAGCCATTGAATATGCGTGCAGGCTCGTTGCCTAGAAGGACAAGCTAGAAACCAAAGCCAAAGCCCGTTCCGGTAATCGCCGAGTACATAAAGTAAACGTTGATCACGTTGAGGAACACACCCGTGATGCAACCGTTGCGCAGGTAGCGCTCGCACGCAAGACGTGCCATCACAGCGGAGTCCTCGTTGTTCTTTGCCTGGCGTCCCGCCGTAAAGTACGTCGCCACGCTCAGCAGCAGGTTGAGCACCGGCAGTGCCAGCAGCTCGTAGCTCTTACCCCAGCGCGTCACCTCGCCGGCTGCGTTAAACTTCGTTGCCACCTCGGGGCCAATGTTGGGGATCACAAACGCTGCAACCACCAGCGGAATCACCGCAAGTACGAGCAGCGCAATACCCATGTAGCCAGCTTTTTTGCCATATTTAAACATATGCGTCGTCCTTACACGTTAAAGCGGAAGTGCACGACGTCGCCATCGGCCATGACATAGTCCTTGCCCTCAATACGCAGCTTGCCGGCGGCCTTGGCGCCCTGCTCGCCGCCGAGCTCGATGTAGTCGTCATAGCCAATAACCTCGGCCTTAATAAAGCCGCGCTCAAAGTCGGTGTGGATGACGCCGGCGGCCTGCGGGGCGGTCGCGCCCTGACGAACCGTCCAGGCCTTGACCTCCATCTCGCCAGCCGTAAAGAACGACTGCAGGCCGAGCAGCTTGTAGGCTGCTTGCGCGAGCACGTCCAGGCCGGGCTGCTCCAAGCCCAGGCTCTCCAGGTAGTCGGCGGCGTCCTCGGGATCGAGCTCGGAAAGCTCGGCCTCGATCTTGGCGCAGATGGGTAGCGGCTTGACACCGTCGATGGGCGCCAGGTCCTCGTTGAGCATGTCCTCGTCTACGTTGGCCACATACAGGATGGGCTTCATAGTAAGCAGGAACAAGCCCTTGGCAGCAGCGCGCTCCTCGTCGGTCATCTCCATGGATGCGGCGCGCTTGCCCTCGTTGAGCCAGGCGAGCAGGCGCTTGGCCACCTCGAACTTGGGCATGAGTTCCTTGTCGCGCTTGGCCTCCTTCTCGAGCTTGGGCAGTTGTTTCTCGAGCGTGCCCATGTCGGCCAGGATGAGCTCGGTCATGATGGTGTCGGCATCGCCGGCGGGATCGACGAACTCGCCCGTGCGGCCCACCTCGCGCATGACGTTGGGGTCCTTAAAGTAGCGCACGACCTCGCAGATGGCGTCGGTCTCGCGGATGTTTGCCAAGAACTGGTTGCCCAGGCCCTCGCCCTCGTTAGCGCCCTTCACCAGACCTGCGATGTCGACAAACTCGACCGTCGCCGGCACAATGCGGCCGGGGTTGACGATGTCGGCGAGCTTTTGCAGGCGGCTATCGGGCACATCGACGATACCCACGTTGGGGTCGATCGTGGCAAACGGGTAGTTGGCGGCAAGGCCGGTCTTTTTGGTAAGCGCGGTGAACAGCGTCGACTTGCCCACGTTGGGCAGGCCCACGATACCGATGGAAAGGGACACGACAGCTCCTTTTGGTACAGGTACTTCAAACTTCATAAGTATAGCGCCGCCGCAGCATCCGGGCGAATCCGGACACCGCGGCGGCGCAAATGAAGCAGAGATGCGTGAGAGTTCGGGACAGCAGTCCTTACTTAAGCTCGGGCCAGAAATCCTTGTTGGCCTCGATGAGCTCGTCCAGGATCTGCTTGGCAACGCTCGCCGAAGGAATGGTCTTGGAGAGCGTGAGTGCCTGCCAGAGCTTCTGGTAGCTGCCTTCGACCCAAGCCTGGACAACGAGCTTCTCGACGGAAACCTGCTGCTCCATCAGGCCCTTCTGGAACTGCGGGATCGGGCCCTGGCAGATCTTCTCAAAGCCGTTGGAGCCAACGATGCAAGGCACCTCGACCATGGCCGTCGGGTCGAAGTTGGGCACAGCGCCATCGTTGGGGACAATCAGCAGGAAGCGCTCGAGCGTGTTCTCGGCCAGCGCGCAGGCAAGGTCGACGATGTAGTTGGCGTGTACGTCGGGCTCAAAGCCGCCGTCCTTGGCAGTACCCTTGGCGATGATGTCGCGGCAAGCGCCAAAGACCTTCTTCTCGCGGCCGTCCATAACCTCATTGGCGCGAGTGTAGTTGGGGTCAGACGTCTCGACAACATAGTCCGGGTACAGGTAGTACTTGAGGTAGGTGTTGGGAATCGTCTCGGGATCTACAGCATAGACATCCTTGGCCTTGCCGAAGGTGTGAATCCAGCTCTCCTCGACATGCTGCTCCTTACCGGCCTCGTGCTCGATGCCGTCCAGGTAGCCGTTCTTAGCCATGTGCTCCTTGATCTGCGGCATGAGGTCGTTGCCGTCCTTGTCGTAGATCTTGCTCCACCAACCAAAGTGGTTGAGGCCGTAGTAGCTATACTGCAGCTCGCGACGATCCTTGATGCCGCACATACGGCTCATCTTATCCATGAGGTCGATCGGCATGTCGCAGATGTTGATGATGCGGCTGTTGGGGCGCAGCACACGGCAAGCCTCGGCGACGATGGCCGCAGGGTTGGAGTAGTTGAGCATCCAGGCGTTGGGGCTGTACTTCTCCATGTAGTCCAGGATCTCGATGACACCGCCGATGGAGCGCATACCGTAGGCGATGCCGCCGGCGCCGCAGGTCTCCTGACCAACGCAGCCGTACTTGAGGGGGATCTTCTCGTCGAGCTCGCGCATGGCGTACAGACCCACGCGGATGTGAGCAAGGACGAAGTCAGTGCCGGTAAAAGCGGTTTCGGGGTCGGTGGTGTAGTTGAACTCAACCTCGGGAGCGTTCTCGTGGAAGTAGATCTCGCACGCCTTGGCAACGATCTCCTGGCGCTCGGCGTTGTTGTCATAGAAGGTCACCTTGTTGACCGGGAAGCGGTCGCGCTCCTCGAGCAGCATCAGGGCAATGCCCGGGGTGAAGGTGGAGCCACCGCCGGCAATGGTCACGGCATAGTTCTTCTTGGACATGATGTCCTCCTCATTCTGGCCGCTTGCTCAATCCGTCCCCGCACGCGGCCTTGCGCGGTTTGGAATTGTTACCTAGAAGCGGAGTTTTTTATCTCTAGAATCGGCCTTGCGGTGCATACCGGCTCTGCAAGGCCG
>CAUBGU010000079.1 GCA_958435545.1 uncultured Collinsella sp. | reverse complement strand
CGGCCTTGCAGAGCCGGTATGCACCGCAAGGCCGATTCTAGAGATAAAAAACTCCACTTCTAGGTAACAATTCCAAACCGTGCAGGCCGCGTACGGGGATGGATTGAGCAAGCGGCCAGAATGAGGAGGACATCATGTCCAAGAAAAACTATGCCGTGACCATTGCCGGCGGTGGCTCTACCTTCACCCCGGGCATCGCTCTGATGCTGCTTGAGGAGCGTGACCGCTTCCCGGTCAACAAGGTGACCTTCTACGACAACAACGCCGAGCGCCAGGAGATCGTGGCAAAGGCCTGCGAGATCTATTTCCACGAGAACGCCCCCGAGGTTGAGTTTAGCTACACCACCGACCCCGAGACCGCATTCACCGGGACCGACTTCGTGCTTGCTCACATCCGCGTTGGCCTGTACGCCATGCGTGAGCTCGACGAGAAGATTCCTCTCAAGTACGGCTGCGTTGGCCAAGAGACCTGCGGTGCCGGCGGTATCGCTTACGGCATGCGCTCCATCGGTGGTGTCATCGAGATCATCGACTACATGGAGAAGTACAGCCCCAACGCTTGGATGCTCAACTACTCCAACCCCGCGGCCATCGTCGCCGAGGCCTGCCGCGTGCTGCGCCCCAACAGCCGCATCATCAACATCTGCGACATGCCGATCGACCTCATGGATAAGATGAGCCGTATGTGCGGCATCAAGGATCGTCGCGAGCTGCAGTATAGCTACTACGGCCTCAACCACTTTGGTTGGTGGAGCAAGATCTACGACAAGGACGGCAACGACCTCATGCCGCAGATCAAGGAGCACATGGCTAAGAACGGCTACCTGGACGGCATCGAGCACGAGGCCGGTAAGGAGCAGCATGTCGAGGAGAGCTGGATTCACACCTTCGGCAAGGCCAAGGATGTCTATGCTGTAGATCCCGAGACGATTCCCAACACCTACCTCAAGTACTACCTGTACCCGGACTATGTTGTCGAGACGTCTGACCCCAACTACACTCGCGCCAATGAGGTTATGGACGGCCGCGAGAAGAAGGTCTTTGGCGCTTGCCGCGACATCATCGCCAAGGGTACTGCCAAGGACGGCGGCTTTGAGCCCGACGTACACGCCAACTACATCGTCGACCTTGCCTGCGCGCTGGCCGAGAACACGCTCGAGCGCTTCCTGCTGATTGTCCCCAACGATGGCGCTGTGCCCAACTTCGACCCGACGGCCATGGTCGAGGTGCCTTGCATCGTTGGCTCCAACGGCTTTGAGAAGATCTGCCAGGGCCCGATCCCGCAGTTCCAGAAGGGCCTGATGGAGCAGCAGGTTTCCGTCGAGAAGCTCGTTGTCCAGGCTTGGGTCGAAGGCAGCTACCAGAAGCTCTGGCAGGCACTCACGCTCTCCAAGACCATTCCTTCGGCGAGCGTTGCCAAGCAGATCCTGGACGAGCTCATCGAGGCCAACAAGGATTTCTGGCCCGAGCTTAAGTAAGGACTGCTGTCCCGAACTCTCACGCATCTCTGCTTCATTTGCGCCGCCGCGGTGTCCGGATTCGCCCGGATGCTGCGGCGGCGCTATACTTATGAAGTTTGAAGTACCTGTACCAAAAGGAGCTGTCGTGTCCCTTTCCATCGGTATCGTGGGCCTGCCCAACGTGGGCAAGTCGACGCTGTTCACCGCGCTTACCAAAAAGACCGGCCTTGCCGCCAACTACCCGTTTGCCACGATCGACCCCAACGTGGGTATCGTCGATGTGCCCGATAGCCGCCTGCAAAAGCTCGCCGACATCGTCAACCCCGGCCGCATTGTGCCGGCGACGGTCGAGTTTGTCGACATCGCAGGTCTGGTGAAGGGCGCTAACGAGGGCGAGGGCCTGGGCAACCAGTTCTTGGCAAACATCCGCGAGACCGACGCCATCTGCGAGGTCGTGCGCTACTTTAAGGACCCCAACGTCATGCGCGAGGTGGGCCGCACGGGCGAGTTCGTCGATCCCGCCGGCGATGCCGACACCATCATGACCGAGCTCATCCTGGCCGACATGGGCACGCTCGAGAAACAACTGCCCAAGCTCGAGAAGGAGGCCAAGCGCGACAAGGAACTCATGCCCAAGTTCGAGGTGGCCAAGCGCCTGCTCGCCTGGCTCAACGAGGGCAAGCGCGCCGCATCCATGGAGATGACCGACGAGGAGCGCGCTGCTGCCAAGGGCTTGTTCCTGCTTACTATGAAGCCCATCCTGTATGTGGCCAACGTAGACGAGGACATGCTCAACGAGGACCTGGCGCCCATCGACGGTGTCAAGCCGCTACCCATCTGCGCCAAGATCGAGGCCGAGCTTTCCGAGCTCGATCCCGAGGACGCCGCCGACTACCTGGAGAGCCTGGGCTTGGAGCAGCCCGGCCTGGACGTGCTCGCGCAAGCAGCCTACAAGCTGCTCGGCCTGCAGTCGTTCTTTACGGCTGGCGAGATGGAGGTCAAGGCCTGGACGGTTCGTCAGGGCGCGACCGCCCCGCAGGCCGCCGGCGTCATCCACACCGACTTTGAGCGCGGCTTTATTAAGGCCGAGGTTATTGGCTATGACGACTACATCGAGCTCGGCGGCGAGCAGGGCGCCAAGGCCGCCGGCAAGCTGCGTATTGAGGGCAAGGACTATGTCATGGCCGATGGCGACGTCGTGCACTTCCGCTTTAACGTGTAAGGACGACGCATATGTTTAAATATGGCAAAAAAGCTGGCTACATGGGTATTGCGCTGCTCGTACTTGCGGTGATTCCGCTGGTGGTTGCAGCGTTTGTGATCCCCAACATTGGCCCCGAGGTGGCAACGAAGTTTAACGCAGCCGGCGAGGTGACGCGCTGGGGTAAGAGCTACGAGCTGCTGGCACTGCCGGTGCTCAACCTGCTGCTGAGCGTGGCGACGTACTTTACGGCGGGACGCCAGGCAAAGAACAACGAGGACTCCGCTGTGATGGCACGTCTTGCGTGCGAGCGCTACCTGCGCAACGGTTGCATCACGGGTGTGTTCCTCAACGTGATCAACGTTTACTTTATGTACTCGGCGATTACCGGAACGGGCTTTGGCTTTGGTTTCTAGCTTGTCCTTCTAGGCAACGAGCCTGCACGCATATTCAATGGCTGCTGCGAGGCCGCCGCTCGACCGTGGTTGAAAGACTACATCGGCGGCGGCCTCGTTTTCGTATCCGGCGCCGCGAAGGGCGAGTGCTATGCCGGCTTCTAAAAGGAGCGGCAGGCCGCGTTGGCTGGTTGCGATTACGGCAACCTGATTGAGCGAGCAGCCGTGCGTTTGGCATTGAATGGCAAGTTCACCTTGCGCCGGGCAAGGGGCCAGAACGGCGGCGACGCGACTTGATAGCAATGTAAATGCTGTGCGCTCATCGGGCGAAAGGCATTCAGCTTCAACGACGACGAGCTTGGGCGGCGCGCTGTTTGTGCGAAGCGTGGCTCGGTACATGCGGACCGAAGAACCCGACATAGAAAACTCCTGTGTATTCGGGAAAACGTAAACTATAGTTTACGTTTATGTTCGGCTCCATTTCAAACTCGGCTGCATGGACGAACGTGCGAAACAGATTCTTGGCAGGCGGGTCGAAGAGACACGCAGGGACCTTGGTATCTCCAAGGTTGATTTTTGTGTGGCGACAGGAATCAGCCGACCCTACCTCGACCGAATCGAAGATGGGACGGCAAATTTCACGCTCAAGGTTCTATTTAAGATCGCGCCCGCACTCGGCATGACGGTGTCAGAGCTTCTCGAGGGTATCGAATAGGGCGTTCCTCGCTGCTAATTGACGCTCTTTGGGCGGGTCCCCCTGGTTTCGATGTGCAAAATCGCGAGTATTCAGCACTTGTTCAGCCGTAGATGGTAGCTCGAGCGGCTGGCTTTGCCTTTTTGACAGTAGTTAATCCACACGCTTAATAAAAATGTGGAATAAATATTTACTAGACGGCCTCTTCGCCCTAAAAGTTCGTCTAACAATCGGCCGATTCTATGTCTCCGGCGGAGAAATTGCAGAATACTCCGATTTTTGCACGGCCCGAGGGGGACCACCTGTCGTTTGAGGCTGCGATAAGTGGAACTGCCTTAGGGATTACGCCATCGGGATGCGGTCGTGGTTGACTTGGCTGTAGAACAGGCGCTGGATCTCGGCCGCATCGCGTGACTGGCCGAGTGCCCACATGGTCTTGGCCACGAGCGTCTCGGTGGTCATGTCGTCGCCGCGCAGAATGCCCGGATGATTGGCGTAAGCACGGCCGACCTCATAAATGCCCAGATCGAGGCCCTCTTCGGGGACCTGCGTGGTCATAACGACGGTGCGACCCGAATCGACCCAGCGGAAAATTGCCTCTTGGAACGACTCGCCCGACTCGCCAAACTCGGGAATACCGCCAATGCCAAAGGTCTCCAGAATCACGGCGTCGTAGCTATCGGCAAGGGCGTCGAGGATGCCCGGGTTTACGCCGGGCGTAAGCTTGAGTACAAATACGCGCGGGTCGATGCTGTCGTAGAAACGCACCGGGTTTTCGCCCTGATGAGTGCCGTGGAGCCCGTTGCGCACAATGCGGTCGTTGCGGATGTAGGCAATGGGCGGATAGTTGACGCTAATGAACGCGTTAAAGCTCATGGTGCGCTGCTTGCGGGCGCGCGTGCCGGCAATGGCGACGCCGCCAAACACGATCGACACATCGTGCGAATGCTCGTCGAGCGCATAGAGCAGGCTCTGGTACAGGTTGAGCTTGGCGTCGGTAAAGGGGTTGCCCATGGGCTTTTGCGAGCCGGTGAGCACGATGGGCTTGGGGCTGTCCTGAATCAGATAGGAAAGTGCTGCCGCGGTGTAGCTCATGGTGTCGGTGCCGTGTAGAATCACGAAGCCGTCGTGGTCGGCATAGCCCTTGACGATGACGTCGCGGATACGCATCCAGTCGCTCGGGCGCATATTGGTGCTGTCGATGTTCATGGGCTGCACGACGTCGAGCTCGCAGAGGCCCGAGATCTCGGGGACGCTCTGGGCGAGCTCCTCACCGGTCAGGGCGGGGGAGAGGCCGTTACCGTCCTCGGTCGATGCGATGGTGCCGCCCGTGGCGATGAGAAGGATGCGCTTCATGCTGGTATTCCTATCGTATTTGCCGCCGCAAGGGCGGAGTCGTTCGGCAGTATTGTGGCACAGGGCGTCCAATGTTCAATCGTATTACATCATCTGTAACGTTTGGTAACACTTCAATTGCCGTCAAATAGGGGCCTAGGTCGTGCGTTTGCCGTGCGCTGATGGCTGCGAGGGGCGAGAAACCCCATATAACGTGTACACTATGAAGGCTATTTTCGTTCATTCACGCGGGTGGGCACCGGCTCCCCGCCAACAAGAGGGGGAACCATGGATCAAAAGGCTTCCGCAAAGGTCCTCGTACTCGACTTTGGTGCGCAGTACGGTCAGCTCATTGCCCGTCGCGTCCGCGACCTCAACGTGTATTCCGAGATTGTCCCCTGCGACATCTCGGCCGACGAGATTCGCGAGATGAACGCCTCTGCGCTCATCCTTTCCGGCGGCCCGGCTTCTGTGTATGCCGAGGACGCTCCGTCCATCGATCCTGCCATCTTTGACCTGGGCCTTCCCGTCCTGGGCTTTTGCTATGGCCATCAGATCACGGCCGTGACGCTTGGCGGCAAGGTCGGCCACTCCGAGGTGGGCGAGTACGGCCGCGCCACCATCACGCGCACGGCCGGCGCCAAGCTCTTTAACTCCACGCCCATGGAGCAGACTGTGTGGATGAGCCACCGCGACGCCGTGTCCGAGGTACCCGAGGGCTTTACCGTTACCGCCAGCACCGACGTGTGCCCGGTTGCCGCCATGGAGTGCGTCGAGCGCAAGATCTTCACCACGCAGTTTCACCCCGAGGTCAAGCATTCCGAGTACGGTCAACAGCTGCTGAGCAACTTCCTGTTTGAGATCTGCGGCCTGGAGCCCAACTGGAGCATGGACAACCTGGTCGAGACCATGACGGCCGAGTTTCGCGAGAAGGTCGGCGACGACCGCGTGATTCTGGCTCTGTCCGGTGGCGTCGACTCCTCCGTCGTGGCTGCGCTGGGCGCCCGCGCCGTGGGCAAGCAGATGACCTGCGTGTTCATCAACCACGGCCTGCTGCGCAAGGGCGAGCCCGAGCAAGTGGAGGAGGTCTTCACCAAGCAGTTTGACGTCGACTTTATTCACGTCCACGCCGAGGACCGTTATGCCGAGCTTCTGGCCGGCGTGACCGAGCCCGAGGAGAAGCGCCGCATCATCGGTACGCAGTTCTGGAAAGAGTTCTTCGCCGTGGCGCAGCAGCTCGAGACCGATGGCAAGCCGGTCAAGTACCTGGCTCAGGGCACTATCTACCCCGACATCATCGAGTCCGGAGCTCGCAAGACGGGCGGCAAGACGGCCACCATCAAGAGCCACCACAACCTGATCCCGTTCCCCGAGGGCGTGCACTTTGACCTCATTGAGCCGCTCGACCACTTCTTTAAGGACGAGGTCCGCGCGCTTGGTCTGGCGCTGGGCCTGCCGGGTCACATCGTGTTTCGCCAGCCTTTCCCGGGCCCGGGTCTTGCCATCCGCATCATCGGTGCGGTCGACAAGGAGAAGCTCGAGATCCTCAAGAACG
>CAUBGU010000078.1 GCA_958435545.1 uncultured Collinsella sp. | reverse complement strand
CTCAATCGTAGCCCGAGACGGTCCCGGGCTGACAATTTCGACTGTAATGGACGTTTTTAAACGACTAGTCATTGGGGACACTCTTGAACAGGCAACAGCCATGGAGTGCCCCCGGATGCCGGCACTTAGGGACGTTCCCAAAGTACCGGCACATAAGGAACGTCCCTAAGTGCCGACTACAGCGGCAGGCCTTGGCCGAGCATGGCTATGGCGCTCATCAGGACCAGCATGCCGGCAGCGTAGGGCAGCACCGCGCCTAGGAGCTCGGCATCCTTACCGCGCACGTGCACGGCGGCAAGACCAATGGCGAGTGTCTGCGGCGAGATCATCTTACCGGCGGCGACGCCCAGGGCGTTCAACGCGACCATCCAGTAGTCGCTCACACCCAGCGCAGTGGCAGCCTGGCTCTGAATGGGGCCAAACAGCATGCCCGAAGATGTGCCCGAACCGGTCACGAACGCACCGACCGCACCGATCCACGGAGCCAGAATCGGGTACAGGCCGCCGGCGACCGCAATGCAAAACGCGCTGATCGACGAAATCATGCCGGCATAGCCCATCACCTTGGCGCAGCCCAGCACCGAAAGCATGGTGATAACCGTCGGCATCATCTGCTTCACAGTCGCGGCCAGCACCTCGCCCATCATGCGCGGCGAAGCACCCTGAATGGCACCGCCGACAAACGCCGCCAGGAAAATCCAGACGCCCGGCGTGTTGATCCACGAAAACGTAAGCGTACCGGGATTCTCACCGCAATACACCTGCACGTGGCTCGCAAACGGCGCGAGCGCAGCATGTACAGCGGGCACCAGGTTAGACGTGCCCAGCAGCAACACAAAGATCAGGATGAAGCACGACCAGGCCGAAAGCGCCGACTTAACGGTGAGCTTCTCCCCCGCCTCGATATTCATGTGGAAGCGCGCATCCAGGTGGCCGGACTTCTCGGCGCGCATGGCAAGCGCGGCGGTCAGCGCAAGCGACACGATGGAGCCTACGACCACGGCCAGCTCGGGACCCACAAACATGGCGACGACCAGGGCCGCACCAACAAAGGACACACCAGAAAGCAGTGCCACGCCGGCAACGCCGTTCAGGCGCTCTGCAACGCTTGCAACATTGCCCTGATCATCGGCAACACGACCCGCAACCAGCACGATAAGCAGCGGCATCACCACAAAGAACGGTGCGAGCTGCACCAGCTGAACGGTCGCTAGGTGAAGGGAATCCAAACCCACCAGGTCGGCAACGGACACCGTGGGGATGCCGATGGAGCCGTAGGGCGTGGGCACGCCGTTGGCCAGCAGGCAGATGAGCACGGCAGGCACGGCCTCAAAGCCCAGGCCCGCGAGCATGCCGGCGGGAATGGCGACAGCGGTACCGAAGCCGGCCATGCCCTCCATAAAGCCACCGAAGCACCAAGCCACGAGCAGCGCCAGCAGACGGCGGTCGCTGCTGATGGAGGTGATCATGCTGCCGATCACGTCCATGGCGCCCGTACGAACGCACAGGTTATACGTGAACACCGCGGCGATGATCACTAGGACGATGGGCCACAGAGCCATCAAAAAACCTTCGAGCGAGGCGGTCGCGATCTGCGCTGCCGGCAGGTGCCACCATGCGAAGGCAAGCAAGCACGAAAGGACAAACGATCCGATAGCGGCCTTCCAAGCTGGCCATTTAAAGCACAGCAGCATCACGACCAGCCAAATAATCGGCACAAGAGCCAGTAAGAATGCGGCGACGTCCATAGGTAGAAGCTCCTTGGTACCGCGTGGGCGGCATCGGGGGTGTCACAAAACTTCAACAGGATACCGCACGTTTACCGACAAATTACAGCCGCCCGCCGAAATTATTGAACAATCCGTTCAAAAACACGAACGAACACCGTCGCGTCTATACTAAAGCGCAGCAATAGAAAGGACTCCGCTTTGAGCATCACGCCCCTCGATAGCATTCGCCGCGCCATCGCCCGCCGCAACGGCGTCTCCAACCCCGCTGCATCGAGAGACGGCGCCGCGAAGGCCCAGGGCGGCCGCATCGAGAACGGCCTCTTCCCTGCCTCGCACACTGCCGAGGAACTCGCACGCATCCAAGAGCTGAGTCAGCGCAACGCCGGCGGGCCCGATAGCAGCCAAGCCACACGTCGCCGGCGCGAACACGATCGGGAGCCCGGCCCCGTCCGCCGCATGGTCAACGCTTGGTGGAACCGTCTGCTCGGCGCCGTCTACGGCGGCGGCTTCTCCATGCAGGAAGCGGAATACGAGGAGCACGCCACCCGCCGCGATTACCTTTGGAACACCCTCGGCACCGCCGTGTGGGGCTTGGCGTTTCCGCTGCTCACCATCGTGTCCACACAGCTCGTGGGCGCCGAAGAAGCAGGCAAATTCTCCATCGCCTTCGTCACCGGCACGCTCATCATGATCGCATGCAACTACGGCGTGCGCAATTTCCAGGTCTCGGACATCGACGAAAAGACGTCCTTCGCCTCCTACCAGCTCAATCGTTGGATCTGCGGAGCGCTCGCCCTAGGCTGCGGCCTCATGTACAGCAGCGCCCGCGGCTATGACGCGCAGATGGCGACGATCGGCCTGGGCGTCTACCTGTATAAGGTCATCGACGGCGTCGCCGACGTGTACGAAGGCCGCCTGCAGCAGGCCGACAAGCTCTACCTGGCTGGCATGAGCCAAACGCTACGCTCCGTCGGCGTCATCGCGGTCTTTAGCGTGGCACTGTTCCTCACGCGCAGCATGCCCATCGCGGCCATGGCCATGGGCATCGCCGCGATCGCCTCGCTCGTGCTGGTCACCGCGCCGCTCGCCCTGCTCGAGACCGAAAAATCACGCCGCATGAGCCTGCGCGAGGCTGGCCACCTGTTTATCCAGTGCGCCCCGCTCTTTGGCGCGCTATTCCTGTTCAATCTTATCGAGAGCATGCCCAAGTTTGTGATGGAAGGAACACTGGCCTACAAATACCAGTTGTACTTTAATGCCCTGTTTTTTCCAGCTCAGGCTATTCTGTTGAGCATTGGATTTGTCTATAAACCGCAGCTCCTGCGCTTGTCGAGCATTTGGGCTAATCCTCGCAAGCGTCGTCGCTTTGACCTGATTATTGTTGCCGTTATGGCGCTGATCGTGGTCATCACCGGCGTGTGCGCCGCATTTATGGCAGGTCCCGGTATTCCCCTCATGAGCTTTATGTACGGTCTCAGCTTTGAACGCTACCGTACGCTGGCGCTGCTGATGGTCGTCGCCGGCGGCGTCACCGCGGCCATCGACTTTATCTACGCCATCATCACGGTGCTGCGCCACGCTGGAGACGTCACCAAGATCTACCTGATCTGCTTTGCCGTGAGCGTGGTGCTCCCGGTGATTCTGATCAATCTGCTCGGCCTGATGGGCGCCGTCGTGAGCTACCTGGCCATCATGGTCCTACTGCTGGTACTGTTGATTATCGAGTACGCCCACATCCGCCAACGCATAGAGAGGGACCGGAATCCGTACGGCGCCTAATTGCGGCGATGGGAGAAGCTAATTTGCGGTGGAATCACCCCGGCTGGAGTCTCGTTGCGGACACGCAAAACTAAGTGAGTAGACTTTTACCGAATCGCGGACCACACCGACAGAGCACAAGTCTGTGACCTGCGGTTTTATTGAGGCAAATATGTTGGGTGCTCGGCATTTCCAAAAAAGTCTACTCACTTAGCCGGCGGGCAGCCAAATGATTATTTAATCCCGTCCCAGAGAAATCAATTTGCGGACAGAAGGGCAAAAGTAGTCAAAAAACCCTTCCCATATTAGCTACCCCTTGCACCGATTATTCGCCCGGGTTGATGTTCGCGTAGAACTCCGCCCCATCATCGAGCCGCAGGATGCCCACGCGACCGAACTCGGAGCCGGTGGCGGCAGCGCAGTCGATGTCGATGCGATCGGGCACACCGGCGGCATCCTCGCCGCCCAGGCGCACGATCTGCCCGCGGCCCGACTCCTCGTCGAGCCCCGCAAGACCACCGACCTCGCAATAACGCCCGAGCGACACCGTTGGCGTGTGACCGCTCACAACGACCGGGCCCTTACCCTCGGTAGAAAGCAGCCCGGTCGGCACATCCCAATAGCCGTGACGAATCCACAGCAGGTCATCGGACGACTGTACCGCGAGCATCTGCTGCAGCAGCTCGCGATCGGCACCCACCGCTCCAACGCCATCGGCACAATCGACGCCATGCTCAAGCAAAAACGCGCGCGCCGCCTTCATCTCGATTCCAGCATGTACCAGCAGATACGGGCGCTCCTCGGTCTCGACCACCGCGTAGAGCGGCAGCGCGGCCATCCATCGCACGAGCTCCTCGTATGCCTCAAATTCCATGTCGTTGAGCTGCTCGCGCGTCGTCCAGCCACCGTTGATATCCCAGGTCTCGGCATCGAGCGGATCCTGACCAATGATGGCATCGAGCATGATCTGCTCGTGATTACCCTTGAGCACGTGGGCGTTGGGCAGCGAGCGCACGAGCTTAATAACGCCGACCGGATCGGGCCCGCGATCGATCATGTCGCCCAGCACGTACAGCGTGTCGTCGGACGTCAACGAGATCTTAGACAGGGCCTCGTCAAGCGCACGCACGTGCCCGTGAGCATCAGATGTCACATAGATCGCCATGGTACGCCTCTCCTTGCATTGCGGCCGAAGCCCGGTGCCGCAACTAAAACTTCAAGTTGAACTTAAACGTTACCCATTGTACTCCGTTGCAATAAAGCTGGAAAGGGTTTCCGAGCAGAGGCAAAGACGGCAGCCGTCTATGACGA
Source organism: uncultured Collinsella sp. (assembly GCA_958435545.1). Next base: position 1,903 of record CAUBGU010000078.1, on the reverse strand, counting down.
TATCGCGCACGCCCGCAATCCAACCCCATAAACCCACCATCTTTGGGTACAAATAACCACAGACAACTGACCGTGCCACGCCAACCACCCAGGAGCGGACACCATCCATGAACCAGATCCTTCTCTTTATCGGCCTCGTCATTATTCTGTGCCTGACCATCAAACCCGTCGGCAAAAAGCTCCCCTTCCCCACCTTGCTTATCTTTATCGCACTCGGCATGCTGCTGGGCGTCAACGGTCCGGCGCATATCGACTTTAGCGACTATGCGCTCACCGAAACCGTCTGCAGTACGGCGCTGCTGTTCATCATGTTCTACGGCGGCTTTAACACCAACATCGACCGTGCCAAACCTGTCGCCGTGCCCGCGGTGCTGCTGAGCACGCTCGGCGTCGTCATCACCGCTGGCATCACCGGCGTGTTCGCGCATTTTGTGCTGGGCTTCGACTGGATCGGCGGCCTACTGCTGGGCTCGGTCGTAGCATCCACCGATGCGGCCAGCGTCTTTAGCGTGCTGCGCGAGCACAGCCTTTCGCTGAAGGGCGGCACCGACTCGCTGCTCGAGGTCGAATCGGGCTCCAACGACCCCGTCGCCTACATGCTCACCGCCGTGCTCGCTACACTCGCGGCCGGCGGCGACATCAACATTCCCGCACTGCTGGCCAAGCAGATTATCCTGGGCGTGGGCCTGGGCCTTGCCATCGGCTGGGCGGCGGGCCGCCTGATTGAACGCGCGCACGCAACGGCCGAGGGCGCGCAGACCATCTTTTTGTTCGCCGTAGCCATCGTCGCCTACGCGCTGCCGAGCTACCTGGGCGGCAACGGCTTTTTGGCTGTATACCTGGCCGGCATTGTGCTGGGTGCCAGCGACATCACCGGCAAAGTCGAGATGGCGCACTTCTTTGACACCCTCACCGAGATGGCAGAGATGACGATCTTCTTCTTGCTCGGCCTGCTCGTGACGCCCGCGCGCCTGCCACAGATGCTGCTGCCGGGCCTGGCGCTCATGGCGTTCATGCTCTTCGTGAGCCGCCCCATCGCCGTGGGCATGCTCCTGGCGCCGTTTAGGACGAACCCTCGCCAGGTCGCGCTCGTAAGCTGGGCGGGTCTGCGCGGAGCAGCTTCGGTCGTCTTTAGTCTCTTTGCCGTGGTAGCCGGCGTTCCCGGCGGACACGACCTATTTGACCTGGTGTTTGTGATTGCCGTGTCGAGCATCGTGGTGCAGGGCTCGCTGCTGCCGGCGGTGGCGAAAAAGCTCGACATGATCGATGCGGCAGGCGACGTACGCCGCACCTTTAACGACTACCGCGACGAGGACGGCATGTCGTTTGTAAAGCTCAAGGTGGGCGCTGGACATCCGTTTGCCGGACGCTCGCTCGCGGACATTGGCAGCGCCACCGACATGCTCGTGGTCCTGGTGCTGCGCGACGGGGCGCACCCGGTACTGCCCAATGGCGACACCGTGATCCAGGAAGGCGATCTGCTGGTGATGGCCGCCCCAACGTTCGAAGAGCGTGCCGAGGTTACGCTGCGCGAGGTCACCGTGACGCCCCACGGTCGCCTGGCCGGCCAGCGCCTGCGCGATGTGCCGCAAGGCAAGCATCCGTTTATTGTGGTGATGCTCAAGCGCGACGGCCAAACGATCATCCCAGACGGCAACACCCTCATATACGCCGGCGACGAAGCCGTCATCGCCACACTGGCATCGTAGTGAGCAGGAGGTAGCTAATTTGCGACGAAGAGCTCAAGCGCCTAGAGAACCTCATGCCTTCGCTCGCAGATTTGGATTTGCCTGAGGAGTAAGGTCACCTCTCCCCCATGTAACCATCCTGTAAATCATAGCGGCGCAGTCGAGTTTTACCGTGATGCGGTCGCGCCTGGCGCTCCACTGTGCTAAAGTATCCC
>CAUBGU010000077.1 GCA_958435545.1 uncultured Collinsella sp. | reverse complement strand
GCCGTCAGACGGTGTAACCTAAACGGAAACCAACCGGAAAGGAGGCGGCATGGAGGCGAATCCGCAGGGCGAAAGGCCCAAAACGTTGCAAACCATTGCGTATATCAATATTCCCGAGAGCGCTGATCTTGAGTTTTTGCTTTGGGACCTGCAGGATGCCATCGCCGCCTATGCACAGCTTTCTGGCACCGCGCTCCCCCGCCCGATCGGTTTGGAGGCGGATGATGCCAGCTGCGTTGCCGATGGCATCGTGCTCGCTGTTGATGACACATTTGATGATGAGGCGATGATCGCTGTCGAGCAGATACTCGATCGCCTTGGGAATACAGAGACACGCATCTATGTCGTCGTCCAGGCCCTGTCCAAAAACAACAAGCAGGCGGACGAAGTCCTCGACCGCCTGTACCGGGCATGTATTCTACGTGACCTGCCATGGTGCAACGGCGTTGTCATCTGTGCCGGCAGCGGCATTGCGGCGCTTCGCCATTCCCCACGCATGGGCCTCTTGCGCCGACCATTTTCGGAAGCGATGGATAAGCTTGTCGGCGCTGTGCGCATGGGCTGCTCCATTGAGCATGCGCAGCTGCTTGGCGGTGGCAATGCCGGTAGCGTCGACGCCGACGGCATGGTGCGCGTCGAGCCCGCGCTGCCCGCGCCGATCTGGCGCGCCATCATCAAACATCTCGGCGCCCATGCTCAATCAAATATCTAAATTAGAGAGCAGCCCAGTCAACTGCCTCGCGCCAGCGCTCGACAAGGCGCTCCAGACGCCAAACCGCATTGGCAGGACTTGTCGAGGGTAGAACGATAGCGGGCAGCCCGGTGCGTTCTTGTAGATAGCACTTGTAGAGCCGGCCAGCTGTACCACCGTTGCATATCACCTGCTCAATGGGAGCTGCGTCGGTAATGCGCTCGATATGTGCCGGCACAACGTTACGAATGCTCGCGTCACTCGAGCCCTTAATGTCGCAGCTCTCGATCACGTCCCACAGGGCCACACCGCCGTTGAGCAGCATAGCCCGCTTGGCGGCAACCGAGGCGGCGAGCGTCGCGGGCTCGCCGCTCGCCAAAGGGTCGCCCTCATTGGGCGGTACGGGTACACCGAGGCACGCGGCCGTCACGCGCCAAAAGCGGTTCTGGGGGTTGCCGTAATAAAAATCATTGGCACGCGACAGCACCGAGGGAAACGACCCCAGCACCAAAACGCGCGAGTGCTCGTCAAACACGGGTTCAAACCCATGCTCTATATGTTGATAGCCCTCGTCGGACGCTGCCATGGCCTAGGCCCTCAACAGATAGCGCACCTCGTAGGGCGCAAGCTCAAGGGAGCCCGCCAGCTCGACCGTGGGCGCATCGTCGGCAAGCAAATCGACAAAGGAGCCGTTGAGTTCGCCGGCGCCAAAGGTATAGGGCTCGTTCACGGCATTGACCGCCACGAGCACCGTCGCGTCGTCGCAGGCGCGCTCGAACAGCAGCTGTTTATTCTGGATCACCACGTTGCGATAGGCACCGTAGTTGAGAGCACGGGCCGCCGCGTCGTTTGCCGAGCGAAGGCGCGCGAGCTGCGTGACGAACGCCGTCAGCTCGTTGGGCGCAGGCTCATCGAGCGCAGGGCGCAACGCCCAGTCGCCATCGGGGCCGCCCTTTTCGCCAGCAATTCCCCACTCGCTGCCATAGTAGACGCACGGAATGCCCGGCATGCCAAAGAGCATACCGTAGGCGGGACGCAGGCAGGACTTGTCGGTAAGGATGCTTGCCAGGCGCGGCACATCGTGGTTGTCGACAAACGACAGCAGATGCTTGCCGCGGTAGATACACCACGGATCGCCGCCAAACTGGCGATGCAGCGAGTGCGCGATCTCGAACATGTTGACCGAGTTAAAGCTGGAGTACAGGCCCTTGTAACATTCGTAGTTGGTGCAGGAGTCGAGCATCTCGTCGTTGACGATCTGGTTGTAGTCGCCGTGGAGCGTCTCGCCGATCAGCACGAAGTCGGGCTTGAGCTCACGGGCAAAGCTATGCAAACGACGCATGAAATCGCGGTCGAGCATGTAGGCAACGTCCAGGCGCAGGCCATCGACACCAAAGACGTCGGCCCAACGGCGCACGGACTCGAGCAGGTAATCGACCACAGCGGGATTTTGCAGGTTGAGCTTCACAAGCTCAAAATGGCCTTCCCAGCCCTCGTACCAAAAGCCGTCGCCATAGCAGGAGTCGCCGTCAAAGCTAATGTGGAACCAATCCTTGTAGGGCGAGTCCCACTTACGCTCCTGCACATCGCGGAAGGCCCAAAAGCCACGACCGACGTGGTTGAAGACGGCATCGAGCACCACGCGGATGCCGTGGGCATGCAGCGTGTCGCACACGGCGGCAAAGTCGGCGTCCCCACCCAGGCGGCGGTCGATGTGGCGCAGGCTGCGTGTATCGTAGCCGTGGCTATCGGACTCGAGCGGCGGGTTGATGAGCACAGCGCCAACGCCGAGTTCCTGCAGGTAGTCGGCCCATTGGGCGATTTTCATGATAGGAGCATCGGGGTTGGGCGCGGTGCCGGCAGCTTGAGCAAGCTCATCCTCGGCAACGGGTGCGGCGTTTTCGCGCGGAGCTCCGCAAAAGCCCAGCGGATAGATCAGATAGAACGTCGTCTCGTATGCCCACATAGCAACCTCCCGGTAAGCTCAACACAACGACATCCATTGTATGCCCGGCAGGGTAGCTAATTTGGGACGGAGCTGTTTTAGCTACCCCGACCCCTTTCCAAGTTGCGGTGGAATACGGACTGTTTGCCGGGTTTATTGGACCCAGCAGTCCGTATTTCACCGCAACTGATAGGGGGATGTGGTTAGGCGACGGGCTTGGCGCGGCGAATGGCCGGGAACATCACCGTGATGGCGAGGATGACGCCCACGACGGCAATCGCCCCGCCCGCGAAGCCGATCCAAGCGATACCGGGACCCGAAACCACGGCGCCGCCGATCGCGGTACCCGTGCCGATACCGAGGTTGAACAGGCCCGAGAAGATCGACATGGCGACGGCCGACGAATCTGCCGGCGTGTGCTTGATGAGCTCGGCCTGAAACGCCACGTTAAAGGCCGTGGCGCAGCAACCCCACAGTGCGCAGACGGCAAGCACTGTCACGAGCGACGATGCGGCCGGCCCCATGAGCAGCAGGGCCACCGGCACGCCGGAGAGCGTGATAGCCAAGAACGGGAAGCGATGCCCATCGAACAGGCGGCCAAACAGCCAGCTTCCGAGCAAACCAGAGCAGCCAAACGCCGTCAGCGTCATGGTAATGGCGCCCGCATCGACGTGCGCGACCTGTGCCAGGAAGGGCTCGATATAGCTGTAGCTTGCGTAATAGCCGGTCGCCATGAAGACCGTGACTGCGTAGAGCGCGATGAGGAGCGGGTTCTTGAGCAACTCGGGCAGCTGTTTGACGGTAAAGCGCTCACCCGCCTGCATGGCCGGGAACACCGCTGCCTGGTAGACGGCCGCGATGGCTGAGAGGCCCCCGACCACGGCAAACGTCATGCGCCAGCCCACGGCCAAGCCAATGGCGCGACCGAGAGGCAGGCCAAAGATCTGCGCGATGGACGAGCCCGTAGCGATCATGCTGATGGCGAGTGCCCCGTGACGTGTGTCAACCAGGCGCGACGCCATAATCGAGGCGACTGACCAGAACACGGCATGTGCGCAAGCGACCACCAGGCGCGCGCAGACCAGGATGGGATAGGTCGGCGCCACAGCGGACAGGAACTGACCGAGCGAGAACACGGCCAGCACGCCCAGCAGCATCCGCTTAAACTCGAAACGCGAGGCAAACACCATGAGTGGTAACGACAACAGCATGACACCCCAGGCATAGACCGAGATCATGATGCCCGCTTGGGCCTCGGTAAGCGAGAACGACGCGGCGATATCAGTCAAAAGGCCGATGGGCATAAACTCCGACGTGTTGAACACGAACGCACAGCAGGTGAGCCCGATAAGCGGGAGCCACTGCCTGAGCGTGATGCCGTCTTGCCTTGCCTGACTCATATATAACGTCTCCAATCATTTTGAGTGGAGGCGATTATATAGCAACGGCCCCGCATCCGTCAGCAACAGATGCAGGGCCGAAAACAATTCGATACACAAAGGTTGCGCCGTCAATAAATAACTAAGCCAGCCCCAGCAATATGCCCGCCGAATGCACGACAAACGCCACGATCCAGGCGACCGTCACTTGAAACGCGAACACGGCAACGGCGTAGCGCGCGCCCAGCTCGCTCTTGACGGCGCCGATGGCTGCCACACAGGGCGGGTACAGCAGCGTAAAGACCAGGAACACATAGGCAGTGAACGGCGAAAACATGGTCGACAGTGCCGCGGGCGAGGTCGCGCCTAAAAGCACCGTGAGGGTCGAGATGACACTCTCCTTGGCGATAAGTCCGGTGACGAGCGCCGTGGATGCACGCCAGTCACCAAACCCAAGCGGCGCCAGCGCCGGCGCAATGATGCTGCCGAGACCCGCAAGCAGACTCTGCGACTGATCGGCGACCACATTAAAGCGGATGTCGAACGTCTGAAGGAACCAGATGACCACGGTAGCGGCAAAGATAATGGTAAAGGCCTTGGTAATAAAGTCTTTGGCCTTATCCCATGCCAGCATCACTGTCGTCTTGACGCTCGGCAGGCGGTAATTGGGCAGCTCCATGATAAACGGCACCGGGTCGCCCTTAAATGCCGTGCGGTTGAGCACCAAAGCCGCGACGCAGCCGACCACGATACCGATCAGATAGAGCGAGACCATGGCGGGGACCGTCGCCTGCGGGAAAAACGCCCCGCACAGCAAGCCGTAAACCGGCAGCTTGGCTGAGCAGCTCATAAACGGCGTGAGCATGACCGTCATCTTGCGGTCGTGCTCGGATGGGAGCGTACGGGTCGACATGATAGCCGGCACGGTGCAGCCAAAACCGACGAGCATGGGCACGAAACTGCGGCCCGACAGGCCAAAGCGACGCAACACCTTATCCATGACAAAGGCCACGCGCGCCATGTATCCGGAGTCTTCCAGAATGGAGAGGAACAAAAAGAGCACGACGATAATCGGCAGGAAGGTCAGCACACTGCCCACGCCCGTAAGCACGCCGTCGACAGCCAGCGAGCGCACCACGTCGTTGGTACCGAACGCCTTGAGGCCCGCATCGGCCGAGGCGATGATGGCAGCGATACCGTCCTCCATGAGTCCCTGCAACGCCGCGCCGATCACGCCAAACGTCAGCCAAAAGACGAGGCCCATGATCACCAGAAACGCCGGAATGGCTGTGTAACGACCTGTCAGGATGCGGTCAATCTTGACGGAGCGCACGTGCTCGCGGCTCTCGTGCGGCTTGACGACGCAACGCCCGCACACGTCGCCGATAAAGCTAAAACGCATATCGGCCAGCGCAGATAGGCGGTCGGTGCCGGCCTCGCCCTCCATCTGGGTGATGATGTGCTCGATAGCGTCGAGCTCATTGCGATCCAGGTGAAGCGCCTCGGTTACCAGCTCATCGCCCTCGACCAGCTTGGTCGCCGCAAAGCGCACCGGGATGTGCGCCGTCACGGCATGGTCCTCGATCAGGTTAGCAATACCGTGGATGCAGCGATGCAGCGCACCGCCGTCCGGACCGTCGGGCGCGCAAAAGTCCAGGCGACCAGGGCGCTCGCGGAACCGCGCCACGTGCAGGGCGTGGTCCACCAGCTCGCCGATGCCCTCGTTGCGGGCAGCGCTAATGGGGACAACGGGCACGCCCAACAGGCTCTCGAGCAAGTTGACGTCTACGGCGCCGCCGTTGGCGGTCACCTCGTCCATCATGTTGAGCGCGATGACCATAGGACGGTCAAGCTCCATGAGCTGCAGTGTCAGGTACAGGTTGCGCTCGATGTTGGTGGCGTCAATGATGTCGATGATGGCGTCCGGACGCTCGTCGAGGATGAACTGACGGCTCACGACCTCCTCGCCTGTGTACGGCGACAGGGAGTAAATGCCGGGCAGGTCGGTAACGCTCGCCTCGGGATGGTTACGGATGGTGCCATCTTTGCGGTCGACCGTCACGCCGGGAAAGTTACCGACGTGCTGGTTGGAGCCCGTCAGCTGGTTGAATAACGTGGTCTTGCCGCAGTTTTGGTTGCCGGCGAGGGCAAAGTGCAGCGGCGCGCCCTCTGGCACGGCCGTCTTTGCCGCACGGGGCGAATACGTCCCCTCGCCCAGGGCCGGATGCTCCGTCGTGCCGATTGCGGCGTTAGCGCGCGGACCCGTATCGGTGTCGTGAATACCCACGAGCTCGATGCGAGCGGCATCGTCCTTGCGCAGTGTCAACTCGTAGCCACGCAGGCGGATCTCGAGCGGATCGCCCATGGGGGCGTACTTCATCATGGTGACTTCGGTGCCCGGCGTTAGGCCCATGTCCAAAATATGCTGTCGGAGTGCCTGATCGTCCGATGCCACCGATGCGACAACGGCGTCTTTTCCGATCTCGAGCGTATCGAGCTTCACGTCCGTGTTCCTCCCCCGACGCCCACAGGGCGTTGCATTTAGTTTACCTTGGCTAACCGTTTGCCACGGCTAACCAATTGTAACCATGCATGATAGCGCGAACACACAACGACGTTCAATCGACAGATTGCTGCAAGGACCGTCCCCAAGTGCCGGCACAAAAGGAACGTCCCCAAGTGCCGCATCCGGGCCATGGCAACGCCGATGTTTTGGCGCGAACAGACACTATGACCCAATCCGAGGGCACTAAAAAGATAGGAGCCCCCGCTCGTG
>CAUBGU010000076.1 GCA_958435545.1 uncultured Collinsella sp. | reverse complement strand
GCAGCGCCGCCTGCTCGGGCGTGATGTGATAGACGAGCGTGAGCGCCGGGTGCGTTCCCGCAACGGCTAGGTTGTTGGCATCGCGCACCATCTGGCGATCAAGGCCGTCGGCAAATGCCTGATAGCAGGTTGTGGAATCGTAGAAGCGGTCACACAGGACCACCTTGCCGGCCGCAAGGGCGGGAGCTATGACCTCGTGCACCAACTGGGCGCGCGCTGCCTCGTAGAGCAGCAACTCACAGGTGTCGCCCATCGCTGTATTGGCGGGGTCGAGCAGCAGAGCGCGGATCTTTTCGCTAATGGCGGTACCGCCCGGCTCGCGCAGGCTCACAACCTGGTAGCCAGCGAGTTCGAGCGCGCGGGCAAGCAGACGCGCCTGCGTGGACTTGCCGGCGCCGTCGACGCCCTCGAGCGTGATAAAGCTATGTTGAGCGGGCTCAAAAGCCATGGGCGCAGCCCCTTCCTGCAAGGCGCGTAAATGCAGATATATCAACCAAGCCATGATACCCCAGTGCTCGGCGCGTCTCCAATGGCTAATGGTGCCTTTCCAAAGTTGCGGTGAAATAGGGACTGGTTGAAGCCCTGAGACCGCCAAACAGTCCCTATTTCACCGCAACTTATGATGGGGAATTTTGGACGCTGGGTATAATCGTCGTATTGCATTGAAATGTGGCGAAAGGAGTGGCAATGTCTCGGTATTGCGCCTCGTGCGGCAAACTTCTTGCAGATGATGCCAAGTTCTGCACCTCATGCGGTGCACCCGTTGAGCAGACAACCGCAAGCAATGGCCAACCCGCGTTTGAGCAGACCGGCTTCCTCGATACGCCGCAAGCTAAGCCGGACGACCCCCTCGCCTATCGCCCCGACCCCGCCGCCAGCCCCGCAGCGGTCGAAACGACGCAGCGCATACCCGTCGCGGACACCCCGCCCCAACAGCAACCGGCATCTACGTACGCGCCTGATTCACCGCAGGCCCCCGCCGCCAAAAAGAGCAGCACCAAGGCGCTTATCGCCGTTATCGTTGTGCTCGTGGCAATTATCATCGCCTTGGTCATCTTTTTTGTGATCAAGCCTTTCGACAACGCCGCCACGCAAACGACTGCCGAGATTACTAAGCTGCACCATGATGTCGACTCCGACGACCTTAAGCCCCTTGGCAACCTCAATAGCCTTTACGACGATGACGACGATGATGATGACGGCGAAGCAACCCTCTCCGAGCAAAACCTCTACCGTCGCCTGAGCGAATACTACGACCTGCTCGAAGATCTCGATAGCCAGGTCCGTGCCTGCGCAGAGGCGTTCAATGGCGGTTATCTGGAAGAGGACCGTACCACCCGTCAAAATCTCGCTGATGTCGCCGAGCGCACGGAAGACACCATCGAACAGTACTACGATATCGTCGAGGACCTGGACGTCCCCATGAGCTCTAAGAACTACAGCTCCTGGAAAGACATCGTCGCCCTGTATGACGACCTGGACCACCGCATCGACGCGATCTGCGATGCCTGGGAGATCAGCCTAAAGTACGCAAAGCCCGCGGACCATAAGGACGAAATCGTGGCGCCGCTGTCGCGCGACAACGTGGCGGGCACCAATGACAACAAGTACCGTCAGGACTTTGAGGACCGCTATCCCGGCGCCAAGCCTGTCGAGGTGAACTAGTCGCATGCGACGTTCTTAAACAGCTAGTCATTAAAGAACGTCCCCAATGACTACGCAAAAAACGAGCGAGGATCATGGGACCCTCGCTCGATTTTGTTTTAGGCGATGTTTCGACCGTGCGGCTACTTGTCGGCAGCGGTCTTTTTGGTGGTCGACTTCTTCGCGGTCGACTTCTTGGCGGCAGTGGCTTTCTTAGCCGTGGCCTTCTTTGCCGTCGAAGTCTTCTTCGTCGTGCTCGCCTTGGTTGTGGTCTTGCGGCCGCGGGCCGGCTTCTTCTCCTTGGTCGGACAGTCCATGTTGACGCAGATACGCCACGGGCCGCGCGCCGTGTTGACCACCACGATGGGGGCGCCGCACTCGGGGCAGGTCTCACCCGTCGCCTCGAGCTTACCGCGCGCCGGCAGCGGATAGCTCACGCCGCAATCGTCATAGTTGGTGCAGCGGATAAAGCGCTTGCCGCTCTTCTCGCTCTTGTGTGCAATCAGATCGCCATGGCGTCCGGCCTCGGCACACACCTTGCACTCGCCCACCTTAAGGTCGGGCTCGTAGTTGGTGGGGCATGTGGGGTTCACGCAAATCTCGAAGGCCTTCTGGCGGAACGGCTGACACTTAATGCGCGGCGCACCGCACTCGGGGCACACGGCGGCCTCGCCCTCGAGCGGGCTCACCTTGACGCCGCTCGGCACCGGATAGGTCACATCGCAGTCGGGCCAGCCCATGCAGCCAATGAAGCTGCCACGGGTCTTGGCGCTCGTCTTCATAACCAAGTCCTTGCCGCACTTGGGGCAAGCGCCCACGCGCGCATCGGCCGTGACGGCGTCGCTGATGGCGTCGCCCAGCTCCTGCGTGTGCTTGAGCAGTTCGTCGAGCACGCCAGCCAGCAGCGCGCGCGAGTGCGTCACGACATGCTCTTCGGTGTCCTCGCCGCGCTCCACACGGGTCATATCGCCATCAAGCTCGCTGGTCATATCGGGGCTCGTGATGCGCGGGGCAAATTGCGTCAGCGCATCGATGATGGCGATGCCCAGCTGGCTCGGCTCAACGGGATCATTTTTGAGATAGCGCACGGCATACAGGCGCTCGATGATGCTCGCGCGCGTGGACTTGGTACCCAGGCCGCGCTTCTCCATCTCCTGCACGAGCTTGCCCTGGCTGTAGCGCGCGGGCGGCTCGGTCTGCTTGGCCTCGAGCTTAATGTCGAACACGTCGACCGTATCGCCCTGCTCAAGCGGCGGCATCTGCTCGTCGCGCTTGAGTCCGTACGGGTATGCCTCGCGGAAACCCGGGGTCACGAGCACATCGCCCGAAGCCACGAACGGCTCACCGTTCACGTCGAGCTCGAGCTTGGTGTTCTCGATGATCGCGGGACCCATAAGCGTCGCCAGGAAGCGGCGGGCGATGAGGTCGTAGAGCTTGCGCTGGCCGCCATCGAGCGTGGACGGATCGCCCTCGCCCGTGGGGTAGATAGGCGGGTGGTCGGTGGTCTCGACTTTGCCGCGCGTGGGCTTCATGGGGCCGGCGAGCACCTTTTTGCACACGGGCGCCAGCGCCGGGTTGATCTTTGCCAGGTCGCTCACCACGGCGCCCAGATCGAGCGTCGCGGGGTACACGGTGTTGTCGACACGCGGGTAGCTGATGAGGCCCGCCATGTAGAGGGACTCGGCGATGCGCATGGTACGCGCAGGCGAGATACCCTCGGCTGCGGCGGCAGCCTGCAGCGAGGTGGTCGCAAACGGCGTGGGCGGCTGCTGCTTGCGCGAGCGCTTGGTCACCGCGGCGACGGTTGCCGTCTTGGCACCGTCAACGTGACCGTACGCCGTCTCAGCAGCATCCTTGTCGGTAAAGCGCGCCGTCTTGTGCGCGATCTTAAAGCGATCGTCCTCGGCAGCGCCTTGCGCGGCGCCCATGCCGCGAATCTGCCAATAGTCCTCGGGCACAAACGCCATGCGCTCGCGTTCGCGCTCGACCACCAGGGCAAGCGTCGGCGTCTGCACGCGGCCGGCGGAACGCACGTTGCCAAAGCCGCCAAACTTGGCGAGCGTCAGGTAGCGCGTGAGCACCGCACCCCAAATGAGGTCGATGTGCTGACGGCTCTCGCCGGCGTCGGCCAGGTTCTGGTCGAGCGAGACAAGGTTATCGAAGGCCTGCGTAATCTCGGCCTTGGTAAACGAAGAATACTGGGCGCGGGCGACCGGCAAGTCGGGCGCCACCTCGCGCACCTTGTTGAGGGCGTCCGAACCGATCAGCTCGCCCTCGCGATCGAAGTCCGTGGCGATGATGACGCTGTCGGACTTTTTGGCGAGGTTCTTAAGCGAGCGGATGAGTTCCTTCTCGGCCGGCAGCTTAATGACGGGTGCCCAGGTGAGATACGGCAGACTCTCGAGCTTCCAGCCCTTGATGGAGATGCCGTCGGCAAGAAACGGCTTGCGTTTGGTGTCGTAGGGCGGGCGTGCCAGGCCATCGGGCATGTCGGCCGGTAGCATCTCGCCGTCCTCGGTAACCGAATACCAGCCCAGCTTTTTATCGAACAGCACGCTGTCGCAAAAATCGGGCGCAAGGATGTGACCGGCCAGGCCGATGGTCACGCACTCCTCGCCCTTCCACTCAAAACGGTAGATTGCGGTGTTGTACACCTTGTCCTTTTTGGGTTTGCCCGTGGACAGACGCTCGGCAATCTGACGCGCGGCGTCGTTTTTCTCTGCGATGATGAGCTTCAAAAGAGGCTCCTATCTCGTGTCTCTGCGGCTACGCCCGCCCGTATGGCGGCCGATTTACGCCCTTGCTTGCTCGATCTGCCCGATGAGCCAATCGCACCAGGCATCCATGCCCTCGCCCTTGCGCGCGCTCACGGCAAACCGCGGCGCCTGCGGATTGAGGTCATCGAGTGTCTTAGTATACCTATCCATGTCAAAATCGAAAGCCGGAGCCACGTCGACCTTGTTGAGCAGCTGCGCGCCGGCGTGTTGGAAGATGCCCGGGTACTTGATGGGCTTGTCGTCGCCCTCGGGCACCGAAAGAATCATGATGGACAGGTTCTCGCCCAGGTCAAAGTCGACCGGGCAGACCAGGTTGCCCACGTTTTCGATAAAGATGACGTCGATATTTTGAAGACCCACCGCCTGGTCGAACGCGTCAACGGCCTCCATGATCATGTTGCCCTCGAGGTGGCACAGGCCACCCGTGTTGATCTGGATGGCGGGCATGCCGGCTTCCTTCATGGTGATGGCGTCGACATCCGAGGCAATATCGCCCTCGATGACGGCACAGCGCAGGCCAGCCTTGTCGCGCAGGCGCTCGTTGGTGCCCAGGATCGTGGTGGTCTTGCCCGAACCGGGGCTCGACAGCACATTGATCACATAGGTGTTTGTCTCTTTAAATCGCTGTCGCAGCTGATCTGCCAGGCGCTCGTTGCGCGACAGAATCGGCGACGCGATATCAATCGTTTTCTCAGCCATACTTAGCGCTCCTTACTTTGGCCCCTTTATACCCCATCACCAGATGGCTAGCGGGCTAATCGTCGGGGGTTTCGATTTCGATACTTGCGATGTCGAGCTCGCGGCCGTGCAGCAGGCGCACGTTGGCGCCGCCACATTGGGGACAGCGGCAATGGAAGCGATCGTGCTCAAAGACCTCCCCGCAGTCCAGACACTCGCTTTGTGGATGGACTTCCTCCACGGCAAGCTCGCAGCCTCGCGTGAGCGGGTCCTCATCGCGAAATGTCTCCCACGCAAAGTCGAGCGCCTCGCGCACAACTTCGGTCATATCCCCGATACGCAGCGTTACCAAAACGGCGCGCGAGGCCCCCGCCCCACGCGCCGCGCGAATCACTGTATCGAGTATGCCGTTGACAATGCCAACCTCGTGCATACCGATTTACTCCTCGTCGTCCTCATCGTCCGAGAACAGGTCCAGACGACTCACGAACAAGCCCTCCTTGCCCTCGCGCGCGGTAATGACCACACGGGCGATGGCAAGCGAAATCTCGTAAAGCGAGAGCAGGGCGCCATACATGAGGCCGAGCGTAACGGGCGAGCCGTCAGGCGTAATCACAGCCGAGCCCACAAGCAGGCCAACGTATACGTAACGCCAGGCACCGCGGAAAGCAGCGTAGGACACGATGTGGAAGACGGACAGGTAGAAGATGATGAGCGGCAGCTCAAACGCCACGCCAAAGCCGATCATAAAGAGCAGCTCCATGTTGACGTAGTTCTCCAGATCGGGCAGCGCCGTAGCGACGGCCGAGGTTTCGCCGATGAGCCACTCAAAGCCCGCAGGAATGATGATGAAATAGCAGAAGATGGCGCCCAGGAAGAACAGCACCGTCGAGGCGAGCACCGTGGGCACGACCCATTTGCGCTCGTTGGGACGCAGTGCCGGCAGGAAAAATGCCAGAATCTGCCAGATGATCATGGGCGTGCACATGACCACGGCCATCTTGATGGCCAGCGAGAAGCGCAGGCCAAAGCCGCCGAGCGTGGTGGTGATGTAGAACTTACCGTCCGGCACAAAGGAGCGGATGGGGTCTTCCAGGATGTCGAGCACCACGGGCGTGGCGAAATACAGCACGATGGCGGCGGCAAACACCGACACGACCACGATGGTCAGGCGGCGACGGAGCTCGCCCAGGTGATCGAAGAGCGGCATGCGCGCAGGTCCGATAGGCATTACTCATCGCCTCCCTTCGAGGCGTCGGCGGTGGCAGCCTCGGCAACGGCCTCGTCCTCGGCCTCGAGCTCGCGGGCGAGCTGGTCGACGACGGCCTTGCGCTTGCGGGGACGACGGGCGTAGAGGTCAGCCGTCGTGGGCTCTGCCGGCTCGGGCTCGGGCTCCGGCTCTGCAGCAGGCTCGGGCTCGACGACAGGCTCGACGGCAGCGGCAGGCTCGGCACCCTCGGACTCCTCAGCAGCACCCTCGCCCTCGGCGGCAGCCTCGCTCGCGGCTTTCTCGGCAGCAAGACGAGCGCGACGCTCGGCAAAGGTCTCCTTCTTTGCGGGCGCTGCCGTCTCGGCGGCATCCTCGTCCGCATCGGAATCGTCATCGACGGCAGTCTTCTTGGGCTTGACCGGTGCCGAAGCGGCCTCACTCACCGGATCGATAATCTCGGACTGAACAACGGCCGTCATCTTTTCCTGCGTCT
>CAUBGU010000075.1 GCA_958435545.1 uncultured Collinsella sp. | reverse complement strand
TCCACGTCACCGTCCTGGACAAGCTGACCTACGCCGGCAACCCCGAGAACATCGCTGGGCTGCCCTCGGACCGCGTGGAGCTCGTCGTGGGCGACATCTGCGACGCGGAGCTGCTGGACAGGATCGTCCCGGGCCACGACGCCATCGTGCACTACGCCGCAGAGAGCCACAACGACAACTCCATCGCGGACCCGGAGCCCTTCCTGCGCACCAACGTCGAGGGCACCTTCCGCCTGCTGGAGGCCGTGAGGAAATACGGCGTCCGCTACCACCACGTCTCCACCGACGAGGTCTACGGCGACCTGGCGCTCGACGACCCGGCGAAGTTCACCGAGGAGACGCCGTATCACCCGAGCAGCCCGTACTCGAGCACCAAGGCGTCCTCCGACATGCTGGTCCGCGCCTGGACCCGCACCTACGGCCTGCGCACCACGATCTCCAACTGCTCCAACAACTACGGCCCCTACCAGCACGTGGAGAAGTTCATCCCCAGGCAGATCACGAACATCGTCGACGGCGTGCGCCCCAAGCTCTACGGGAAGGGCGAGAACGTCCGCGACTGGATCCACACCGAGGACCACTCCTCGGCCGTCTGGGACATCCTCACGAAGGGCCGCATGGGGGAGACCTACCTCATCGGCGCCAATGGCGAGAAGAACAACATCACCGTGCTGCGCATGATCCTGGAGGCGATGGGCCGCGACCCCGAGGACTTCGACTGGGTCGCCGACCGCCCCGGCCACGACCGCCGCTACGCCATCGACTCCACCAAGCTCCAGCGCGAGCTCGGCTGGAGGCCGGCGCACACCGACTTCGCCGAGGGCCTCAAGCAGACCATCGACTGGTACGTCGCCAACGAGTCCTGGTGGCGCCCGGCCAAGGAGGCCACCGAGGCCAGGTATAAGGCGCAGGGCCAGTAGGCCGCACCCCGGCGAACCGCACCGCGGGGCGCCCGCGCGGGGCCGCAGGGCATGGGGATGATCCTGCGTCCCCGCGCGGGCGCCCCCGGTTACCCAACCTCTTCGATAGGAGCTTTTCCCACATGGCAGACATCGCATTCGAGAAGGACCTCTCCGTCGCCGAGACCGGCATCGGGGGCCTCAAGGTCGTCGACCTGGCCGTCCACGGCGACTCGCGCGGCTGGTTCAAGGAGAACTGGCAGCGCGCCAAGATGACCGCCCTGGGCATCCCCGACCTCCGCGTCGTCCAGAACAACGTCTCCTACAACGACAGCCGCGGCGTCACCCGCGGCATCCACGCCGAGCCCTGGGACAAGTTCATCTCCGTGGCCCGCGGCAGCGTCTTCGGCGCCTGGGTGGACCTGCGCGAGGGCAGCGAGACCTTCGGCAAGGTGTTCACCTGCACGCTCGACCCGTCCAGGGCCATCTACGTCCCGCGCGGCGTGGGCAACTCCTTCCAGGCCCTGGAGGACGGCACCGCCTACACCTACCTGGTGGACGCCCACTGGTCGCTCGAGCTCAAGAGGACCTACACCTTCGTGAACCTCGCCGACCCCGAGCTCGCCATCGAGTGGCCGATCCCCCTCGACGAGGCCACCGTATCCGAGGCCGACCTCAACCACCCGTACCTCAGGGACGTCGTCCCCATGGCGCCGAAGCGCACCCTCGTTACCGGCTGCAACGGCCAGTTGGGCCATGCGGTGCGCGCGCTGGCGGAGGAGCGCGGCGTCGCCAAGGACTTCGACTTCTGCGACATCGACACCTTCGACATGTCCGACCCGGAGGCCTACTCCAAATACGACTGGTCGCTCTACGGCACCGTGATCAACTGCGGCGCCTACACCGCCGTGGACAGGGCGGAGACCCCCGAGGGCCGTGTCATCGCCTGGAAGGCCAACGCGACCGGCCCCGCCCTCCTCGCCCGCACCTGCGCCGGGCACGGGATCACGCTCGTGCACGTGTCCAGCGACTACGTCTTCGACGGCACCGCCGAGGTCCATACCGAGGACGAGCCCCTCAGCCCGCTTTCCGTCTACGGCCAGACCAAGGCGGCCGGCGACATCGCCGTGGCCGGCTGCCCGCGCCACTACATCATGCGCTCCAGCTGGGTCATCGGCGAGGGGCACAACTTCGTCAAGACGATGATGGCGCTCTCCGACCGCGTCGCCGACCCGGAGGACGGGCTCACGCAGGTCACGGTCGTGGACGACCAGCTGGGCCGCCTGACCTTCACGCGCGACATGGCCGAGGCCATCTTCCACGTGCTGGGGACGCACGCCCCCTACGGCACCTACGACTGCACGGGCTCCGGCGCCGTCAAGTCCTGGGCCGACATCGCCCGCGCTGTCTTCGAGGCGGCCAACGGCAACGGCGAGAAGGTCTTGCCGGTTTCGACCGCCGACTACTACGCGAACGCCGCGGGCCCCATCGCCCCGCGCCCGGTCCACTCCGCTCTCGACCTGTCCAGGCTCGAGTCGGTCGGCTTCCACATGCCCGACTGGGAGGAAGAGCTGGGGGAGTACCTCAAGACGCTCTAGCCGCTATTAACTTTTCGAGAGTAAAAGCCGCCGTTCTTTAACGGCGGCTTTTCTTGTTGGTGGCTATCTGCGCAGTGGTGCCAATAGTATTTTGCGGAAGATCTACCTCTCGCTTGGCTTGGAAGTAGGGTGGCCGGGCTGGTCATCGTAGGCGTATTTGCTGTACACGTTGACCTCCCACTGCTTTTTCTCAACCTTTGCCACAGAATCCAGGATGAATCCGGTCGCAAGGCTCAGTCCGCACAGGAACATAAACGAGGCGGCGAGCATGGCGGTGGGGAAGCGCGGGACCAGGCCGGTCTGAAAGTACTCAACAAAGATAGGAATGCCCAAAGCCAGGCCGATAATCGCGAATAAAAGCGCAACCAGACTGAAGAACTTCAGCGGGCGGTAGTCCTTGAACAGCGTGCCGATCATCGTAACGACTTTAATGCCGTCGCTCACGGTATTGAGCTTGGACTCGGAGCCTTCCGGACGGTCGCGGTACTCGATGGGTACATCTTTGATGCGCCAGCGGTGGTCGACGGCGTGAATCGAGAGCTCGGTTTCGATCTGAAAGCCCTCGGAAAGCACGGGGAAGGTTTTAACGAACGGGCGGCTCATGGCGCGGTAGCCGGTCATGACGTCATCGAAGCTGTAACCATAGATCCACTTGATCATGGCGCGGACCAGATTGTTGCCAAAGCCGTGGAAGGCACGCTTGTTTTCCTCGGCGTAGGTGCCGTTGGAAAGGCGATCGCCTACGGTCATGTCGGCCGTGCCGCTGAGGATAGGCTCGCAGAGGGCTTTGGCCGCCTCGGCGGGGTAGGTGTCGTCTCCGTCGACCATCAGGTAGCAATCGGCGTCGATATCGCGAAACATCTGGCGGCACACGTTGCCCTTTCCCTGACGGGGCTCAAAGCGGACCGTGGCGCCGTGCTCGGTGGCGATGCGTGAGGTATCGTCCGACGAGTTGTTGTCATAGACATAGACCGTCGCCTGCGGAAGCTCGCGGTGAAAGTCGTCGATGACTTTGCCGATCGTGAGCGCTTCGTTGTAGCAGGGGATGATGACGGCGATGGAATCAGAATTCACTCAATGCTCCTTATACATTCAATCCTTGAAAGTATAGCCGTTTGGGCTTGGCATCCTAAGATGTGGGTTAGTTCTCCAGTTTTGTTGCGCGAATCGTTTGCATGGCCGTCGGGTCTATACTGTTCGTTTGTCAACGATTACGAGTAAAGGAGTTGCATCCGTGTCGGATCAGACAAAGCAACAAGAAACTCGCAGTCTGCCTGCGACGTTTGCTAAGAACGAATTTGAGAAGGACGCGTTTATCCTTCGTCAGCTGGTTACCAAGGATTTTAAGATCAAGTATCGCCGTAGCGTTCTGGGCGTCGCATGGTCGGTGCTCAACCCGCTGCTGATGATGATCGTCATGGCCATCGTGTTCTCGACGATTTTCGCCCAGGGCCGCAATGGCTCAATTACGCCCGAGATGTACCCGCTGTACTTGATCGTGGGTAACGTCACCTTTGCCGTCATGTCCGAGTCCACGAACCAGGCCCTGACGTCGATCGTGGGTGCTGCCCCGCTGCTCAAGAAGGTTAAGGTGCACCGCTGGGTCTTCCCAGTACAGAAGGTGCTCTTCTCGCTGGTTAACTTTGCCTTCTCGCTGGTCGCCGTTGCCATCGTTATGCTGTGGTTCCACGTTATGCCTTCTTGGCACCTGATTCTGTTGCCGGTCTGCCTACTGCTGCTTATGTGCTTCTGCATGGGCCTGGGCATGATGCTCTCCGCCCTCACGGTCTTCTTCCGCGATGTCATGCATCTGTGGAGCGTCGTCATTACGGCGTGGACTTACATCACGCCTATTTTCTGGACGACCGACTTCGTTGCGCAAATGCCGCATCTCGTGCGCATTCTGGTCTATGCGAACCCCATGTATAACTACCTGCAGTTTATGCGCGATATCTTCCTGTTCCAGACTACGCCCTCGCTTATGACGTTTGGTATGTGCGTCGCTTGGGCGGTTCTTGCGCTTGTTATTGGCTACACCGTGTTCCATAAATCCGAGCGCAAGTTCATCCTCTACATCTAAGGAGTGCTGTGATGACTGAATCTGTTGTTGATTACAGCGAGCAGCCTCTGGCTGTCGAGGTCGACGACGTCACCATGATCTTTAACATGGCGTCCGAGTCGCTGACCAACCTCAAGGAGTACTTCATCAAGCTTGCCAAGCACGAGCTGTTCTTTGAGGAGTTTAGAGCGCTTAAGCACATCTCGTTCGATATTCATCGCGGCGAAGTTGTCGGTCTGGTTGGCACCAATGGTTCCGGTAAGTCTACGATGCTCAAGATTATCGCCGGTGTGCTTGAGCCTAGCGAGGGCAGCGTTAAGGTGCACGGTAACATTGCGCCGCTGATTGAGCTTGGTGCCGGTTTTGACCCCGAGTTGACCGCCCGCGAGAACATCTATCTGAACGGCGCCCTGCTCGGCTATACCAAGGAGTTCATCGACGCCAACTTTGACGGCATTATTGAGTTCGCTGAGCTTCAGAACTTTGTCGATATGCCGCTTAAGAACTTCTCCTCGGGCATGGTGGCGCGTATCGCCTTTGCAATCGCGACGATTACCGAGCCCGATATTCTGATCGTTGACGAGACGTTGTCCGTCGGTGATGTGTTCTTCCAGCAGAAGTGCGAGGACCGTATCCAGCACTTTATCCAGAGCGGCGACGTGACGGTTCTGTTCGTTTCGCACTCTATGGAGCAGGTTGAGCGCATCTGCCAGCGTGCCGTTTGGATTGAGAAGGGTGACCTTCGCATGGACGGCCCGGTCGATGAGGTCTGCAAGGCGTATCGCGAGCAGTTCAACTAGGTTATAATTACTTGCGCCTGACAGGCTTGCGCTTGCTTGGGCGTGCGGCTATTTGCTCCATTAGCTCAGTTGGATAGAGCAGGGGACTTCTAATCCCAAGGTCGACGGTTCGAATCCGCCATGGAGCACCATCGTTTATTAAGCCCGGACCGCTTGGTGGTCTGGGCTTTTTTCATCTTGTATGCTGCTGAAGCCGAGCGCGAACAAGCCGCTGCTGTTTGTTGGGGTTGGCATTTTACTTTTCCAGATGCTCTTTCAGCAGCTCCAGCGCGTGGGCGTAGCCCTGGAGGCCTTCGCCGGTGATGGTGGCGAAGCAGGCTAGGCGTGCATAGCTCACCTGGCGGAAGTCCTCGCGCGTCTCTACGGCGCTGATGTGCACCTCGACGGCAGGGATGGCGACGGCCTTGAGGGCGTCAAGGATTGCCACGCTGGTGTGCGTGTAGGCTGCCGGGTTGATGACGATGCCGTCGACCTTGCCGTAAGCCTCCTGGATCTTGTCGACGATGCTGCCCTCGTGGTTGGACTGGAAGACCTCGACCTCGCTGAAGCCCTGTGCGGTTCCCGCTTCCTGGCAGATCTGCACTAAGCGGTCGTAGTTGTCACTACCATAGATGCCCGGCTCGCGAATGCCGAGCATGTTGAGGTTGGGGCCGTTGATGACGAGTGCTTTCATGGTTGCTTCCTTTGCGGTTGGAAAGCCACCACAAAGGTGTCTGTCCCCTTTGTGGTGGCTTAGGTTAGAGAGCGGGTGGGAGGGTCTCGAGGAGGGCTTGGGCGGTGTTGGCAGCGCAGTCGCGTGAGTCGATGATGTAGTCGGCCCAGGCGCGGTAGCGCGGCATGCGCTGTTCCGCCAGCTTATCGATGCCATCGCGGGCGGTGATGGGGCGACCCTTGTGGGCAAGTTCGTCGAGCTTGCGGTTGAGCATCACGATCTGGCTGTTCTGGTGCAGCAGCGGATAGTTTTCGTCGCGCGTGACCACGCCGCCGCCGGTGGAGAGCACCAGGCCGCTGCGCTTGGAGATGTCGGCCAGCGCCGCCGTCTCCTGCTCGCGGAAGGCCGCCTCGCCGCGCTCGACGATAAAGTCGGCGCAGGGCATGCCCAGGCGCTCCTCGAGGGCGCGATCGAGGTCGATGTGCTCGCGTCCCGTGAGCTGGGCGATCTGCTCGCCCACGCGGGTCTTGCCCGAGCCCGGCATGCCGATTAGCGCGATGTTCTGCTCGCGGCGGGACAAGCGCTCCGTTACGTCCAGGATGCGCTCGCGCGGGGTGGCTTGGCTGGTGTAACGCTCGACGGCCTGTGCTGCCTGGGCAACAAGCATGAGCAGACCGCCGATGCAGGGGATACCGCGGCGCTCGGCCTCGAGCATCAGGCCCGTGCGGGCGGGGTTGTAGACAATGTCGATAACGCCTTCGAGCGCATCGAGCCCTTCGAGCGTGCAAGGCGCGTCGGGGC
>CAUBGU010000074.1 GCA_958435545.1 uncultured Collinsella sp. | reverse complement strand
AGACGCAGGAAAAGATGACGGCCGTTGTTCAGTCCGAGATTATCGATCCGGTGAGCGAGGCCGCTTCGGCCCCGGTCAAGCCCAAGAAGGCTGCTGCGACCGACGACGATTCCGATGCGGACGAGGATGCCGCCGAGACGGCAGCGCCCGCCAAGAAGGAGACCTTTGCCGAGCGTCGCGCCCGTCTTGCTGCCGAGAAGGCCGCGAGCGAGGCTGCCGCCGAGGGCGAGGGTGCTGCTGAGGAGTCCGAGGCCGAGGGTGCCGAGCCTGCCGCTGCCGCTGAGCCTGTCGTCGAGCCTGAGCCTGCTGCAGAACCGGAGCCCGAGCCCGAGCCGGCAGAGCCCACGACGGCCGACCTCTACGCCCGTCGTCCCCGCAAGCGCAAGGCCGTCGTCGACCAACTTGCCCGCGAGCTCGAGGCCGAGGACGACGCCGCTGCCGCCGATGCACCGAAGGGAGGCGATGAGTAATGCCTATCGGACCTGCGCGCATGCCGCTCTTCGATCACCTGGGCGAGCTCCGTCGCCGCCTGACCATCGTGGTCGTGTCGGTGTTTGCCGCCGCCATCGTGCTGTATTTCGCCACGCCCGTGGTGCTCGACATCCTGGAAGACCCCATCCGCTCCTTTGTGCCGGACGGTAAGTTCTACATCACCACCACGCTCGGCGGCTTTGGCCTGCGCTTCTCGCTGGCCATCAAGATGGCCGTGGTCATGTGCACGCCCATGATCATCTGGCAGATTCTGGCATTTTTCCTGCCGGCACTGCGTCCCAACGAGCGCAAATGGGTCGTGCCCACGGTGCTCGCCTCGACGGTGCTGTTCTTCCTGGGCGCCATCTTCTGCTATTTCATCATCATTCCTGCGGGCTTTGAGTGGCTCATCGGCGAAACCTCGGCCGTCGCTACGGCGCTGCCCGATCTGGAGAACTACGTCAACATGGAGCTGCTCTTTATGATCGGCTTTGGCGTGGCGTTTGAGCTGCCGCTCATCATCTTCTACCTGTCCGTCTTCCACATCGTGTCCTACGCTGCTTTCCGCGGTGCCTGGCGTTACGTATACGTTGGCCTGCTTGTGGGCTCGGCTGTGATTACGCCTGACGGCTCGCCCGTTACGCTCGGCCTCATGTATGGCGCCCTGCTCTCGCTTTACGAGATTTCGCTTGCCATCGCCCGTGTGGTCATTACCGCGCGCGAGGGCAAGGAGGGCTTGTTCGTGAGTCGTCTGGACCTGTTCTCGGACGATGAGGACGACGAGGAGTAAATCGGTATGCACGAGGTTGGCATTGTCAACGGCATACTCGATACAGTGATTCGCGCGGCGCGTGGGGCGGGGGCCTCGCGCGCCGTTTTGGTAACGCTGCGTATCGGGGATATGACCGAAGTTGTGCGCGAGGCGCTCGACTTTGCGTGGGAGACATTTCGCGATGAGGACCCGCTCACGCGAGGCTGCGAGCTTGCCGTGGAGGAAGTCCATCCACAAAGCGAGTGTCTGGACTGCGGGGAGGTCTTTGAGCACGATCGCTTCCATTGCCGCTGTCCCCAATGTGGCGGCGCCAACGTGCGCCTGCTGCACGGCCGCGAACTCGACATCGCAAGTATCGAAATCGAAACCCCCGACGATTAGCCCATCAGCCACCTGGGGACGGGGTATAAAGGGGCAAAAGTAAGGAGCGCTGAGTATGGCTGAGAAAACGATTGATATCGCGTCGCCGATCCTGTCGCGCAATGAGCGCCTGGCAGATCAGCTGCGTCAGCGATTTAATGAGGCAGGCACCTATGTGATCAACGTCTTGTCGAGCCCTGGCTCGGGCAAGACCACCACGATCCTGGGCACCAACGAGCGCCTGCGTGACAAGGCGGGCCTGCGCTGCGCCGTCATCGAGGGCGACATCGCCTCGGACGTCGACGCCATCACCATGAAGGAAGCCGGCATGCCTGCCATCCAGATCAACACGGGGGGCCTGTGCCACCTCGAGGGCAACATGATCATGGAGGCCGTCGACGCGTTCGACCAGGCTGTGGGTCTGGAAAACATCGACGTCATCTTTATCGAAAATGTGGGCAACCTGGTCTGCCCGGTCGACTTTGACCTGGGCGAGAACCTGTCCATCATGATTCTTTCGGTGCCCGAGGGCGACGACAAGCCCATCAAGTACCCGGGCATCTTCCAACACGCCGGCGCGCAGCTGCTCAACAAGGTCGACGTGGCTCCGGCTTTCGATTTTGACATGGATAGGTATACTAAGACACTCGATGACCTCAATCCGCAGGCGCCGCGGTTTGCCGTGAGCGCGCGCAAGGGCGAGGGCATGGATGCCTGGTGCGATTGGCTCATCGGGCAGATTGAGCAAGCAAGGGCGTAAGTCGGCCGCCATACGGGCGGGCGTAGCCGCAGAGATACGAGATAGGAGCCTCTTTTGAAGCTCATCATCGCCGAGAAAAACGACGCCGCGCGTCAGATCGCCGAGCGTCTGTCCACGGGTAAGCCCAAAAAGGACAAGGTGTACAACACCGCCATCTACCGCTTTGAGTGGAAGGGCGAGGAGTGCGTGACGATCGGCCTTGCCGGTCACATCCTTGCGCCTGATTTTTGCGACAGCGTGCTGTTCGATAAAAAGCTGGGCTGGTATTCGGTCACCGAGGACGGCGAGATACTGCCGGCCGACATGCCCGATGGCCTGGCGCGTCCGCCTTACGACACCAAGCGTAAGCCGTTCCTTGCCGATGGCATCTCCATTAAGGGCTGGAAGCTCGAGAGTCTGCCTTACCTCACCTGGGCGCCCGTCATTAAGTTGCCGGCTGAGAAAGAGCTCATTCGCTCGCTTAAGAACCTCGCCAAAAAGTCCGACAGCGTCATCATTGCCACGGACTTCGATCGCGAGGGCGAGCTGATCGGTTCGGACGCCCTCAACAAGGTGCGCGAGGTGGCGCCCGACTTGCCGGTCGCCCGCGCCCAGTATTCTTCGTTTACCAAGGCCGAGATTACGCAGGCCTTCGATAACCTTGTCTCGCTCGACCAGAACCTGGCCGACGCCGGCGAGAGCCGTCAGCACATCGACCTCATTTGGGGTGCGGTGCTCACGCGCTACCTGACGCTCGCCAAGTTTGGCGGCTTTGGCAACGTGCGTTCCGCCGGCCGCGTGCAGACGCCGACGCTTGCCCTGGTGGTCGAGCGCGAACGCGAGCGCATGGCGTTTGTGCCCGAGGACTATTGGCAGATTCGCGGCATGGGCGCCGCGCAAGGCGCTGCCGAGGACGATCGCTTTAAGATCGCGCACAAGACGGCGCGCTTTACCGACAAGGATGCTGCTGAGACGGCGTACGGTCACGTTGACGGTGCCAAGACGGCAACCGTCGCCGCGGTGACCAAGCGCTCGCGCAAGCAGCAGCCGCCCACGCCGTTTGCGACCACCTCGCTGCAGGCTGCCGCCGCAGCCGAGGGTATCTCGCCTGCGCGTACCATGCGCATCGCCGAGTCCCTCTACATGGCGGGCCTCATCAGCTACCCGCGTGTCGACAACACCGTGTACCCCGCGACGCTCGATCTGGGCGCCGTGGTGAGCGACCTGGCAAAGATCAACCCGGCGCTGGCACCTGTATGTAAAAAGGTGCTCGCCGGCCCCATGAAGCCCACGCGCGGCAAGGTCGAGACCACCGACCACCCGCCTATCTACCCCACGGGCGAGGGCGATCCGACCACGCTCGATGGCGGCCAACGCAAGCTCTACGACCTCATCGCCCGTCGCTTCCTGGCGACGCTCATGGGTCCCGCGACCATCGAGAATACCAAGCTCGAGCTCGACGTGAACGGCGAGCCGTTCGTGGCCTCGGGCGACGTGCTCGTGACCCCCGGTTTCCGCGAGGCCTATCCGTACGGCCTTAAGCGCGATGAGCAGATGCCGCCGCTGGAGCAGGGCGATACGGTCGACGTGTTCGACATTAAGCTCGAGGCCAAGCAGACCGAGCCGCCCGCGCGCTACAGCCAGGGCAAGCTCGTGCAGGAGATGGAGAAGCGCGGCCTGGGTACCAAGTCCACGCGCGCGAGCATCATCGAGCGCCTGTATGCCGTGCGCTATCTCAAAAATGATCCCGTTGAGCCGAGCCAGCTGGGCATCGCCATCATCGACGCGCTGACGCAGTTTGCCCCGCGCATCACGAGCCCCGATATGACCAGCGAGCTCGATGGCGATATGACCCGTGTGGAGCGTGGCGAGGATACCGAAGAGCATGTCGTGACGCACTCGCGCGCGCTGCTGGCCGGCGTGCTCGACGAGCTGCTCAAGCACACGCAGGAGCTGGGCGACGCCATTAGTGACGCCGTCACGGCCGATGCTCGCGTGGGCGCCTGCCCCAAGTGCGGCAAGGACCTGGTTATGAAGACGAGCGCCAAGACCCGCGGCAGCTTTATCGGCTGCATGGGTTGGCCCGACTGCGACGTGACCTATCCGGTGCCGAGCGGCGTCAAGGTAAGCCCGCTCGAGGGCGAGGCCGCCGTGTGTCCCGAGTGCGGTGCACCGCGCATTAAATGCCAGCCGTTCCGCCAGAAGGCTTTCGAGATTTGCGTGAACCCCACATGCCCCACCAACTACGAGCCCGACCTTAAGGTGGGCGAGTGCAAGGTGTGTGCCGAGGCCGGACGCCATGGCGATCTGATTGCACACAAGAGCGAGAAGAGCGGCAAGCGCTTTATCCGCTGCACCAACTATGACGATTGCGGCGTGAGCTATCCGCTGCCGGCGCGCGGTAAGCTCGAGGCGACGGGTGAGACCTGCCCCGAGTGCGGCGCCCCCATCGTGGTGGTCAACACGGCGCGCGGCCCGTGGCGTATCTGCGTCAACATGGACTGTCCGACCAAGGAGAAGAAGCCCGCCCGCGGCCGCAAGACCACGACTAAGGCGAGCACGGCCAAGAAGACGACGGCGGCCAAGAAGACGACGGCTAAGAAAGCCACTGCCGCCAAGAAGACGACCGCGAAGAAGTCGACTGCCAAGAAAGTAGCCTCCGACAAGTAACGGCGCGGTCGAAACATTGCCTAAAAAACGAGCGAGGACCCACGATCCTCGCTCGTTTTTTTGACCGGCAGTTAGGGACGTTCCTTTTCTGCCGGCAGTTTAGGAACGTCCCTAACTGCCGGCTCGGGAACGACAAAGCGCTAGTTCACTTCGACGGGTTTGGCGCCGGGATAGCGCTCCTCAAAGTCTAGGCGATACTTATTGTCATTGGTGCCCGCCACGTTGTCGCGCGACAGCGGCGCCACGATCTCATTCTTGTGGTCCGCAGGCTTGGCGTATTTCAGGCTGATCTCCCAGGCATCACAGATTGCGTCAATGCGGTGATCCAGGTCGTCGTACAGGGCGATGATGTCCTTCCAGGAGCTATAGTTCTTGGAGCTCGTCGGGACGTCTAGGTCCTCGACGATGTCGTAATACTGCTCGATGGTGTCCTCTGTGCGCTCGGCGACGTCGGCGAGATTTTGACGGGTGGTCCGATCCTCTTCCAGATAGCTGCCGTTGAAGTTCTGCGCGCAGCCACGGACGTAGTTGTCGAGGTCTTCGAGCAAGTCGTAGTATTCGCTCAGGCGACGGTAGAGGTTCTGCTCGGAGAGCGTTGCTTCGCCGCCATCCTCGTCGTCATCGTCATCATCGTCGTACAGGCTGTTGGGATCGCCGAGAGGCTTTAGGTCATTGTCGTCGACGTCATGGTGCAGCTTAGCTACCTCGGCAGTCGTCTGCGTGGCGGCGCTGTCGAAAGGCTTGATCACAAAGAAAACGACCAGGGCGATGATGATCGCCACCAGCACAACGATAACGGCGATAAGCGGCCCGGCGCCGCTCTTTTTGGGAGCGGGGGTCTGTGGCGAAGCGGGCGCGTATGCGGGAGCCGGCTGCTGTTGGGGCGAGCCGCTCGCGATGGGTATGCGCTGCGTGGTCTCGACGGCCGCGGGGCTTGCGGCGGGGTCGGGGCGATAGGCGAGGGGGTCGTCCGCCTTGGCTTGCGGCGCATCAAGGGAGCCGGTCTGCTCAAAAGCGGGCTGGCTATCGCTCGCGGTTGTTTGCTCAACGGGTGCACCGCACGAGGTGCAGAACTTGGCATTATCTGCAAGAAGCTTGCCGCACGAGGCGCAATACCGAGACATTGCCACTCCTTTCGCCACATTTCAATGCAATACGACGATTATACCCAGCGTCCAAAATTCCCCATCATAAGTTGCGGTGAAATAGGGACTGTTTGGCGGTCTCAGAGCTTCAATCAGTCCCTATTTCACCGCAACTTTGGAAAGGCACCTTTAGCCATTGGGGACGCACCGAGCACTGGGGTATCATGGCTTGGTTGATATATATCTGCATTTACGCGCCTTGTAGGAAGGGGCTGCGCCCATGGCTTTTGAGCCCGCTCAACATAGCTTCATTACGCTCGAGGGTGTCGATGGCGCCGGTAAATCTACGCAGGCGCGCCTGCTTGCCCGTGCGCTCGAGCTCGCTGGCTACCAGGTTGTGAGCCTGCGCGAGCCGGGCGGTACCGCCATCAGCGAAAAGATCCGTGCTCTGCTGCTCGACCCTGCCAATACGGCGATGGGCGACACCTGCGAGTTGCTGCTCTACGAGGCGGCACGCGCTCAGTTGGTGCACGAGGTCATCGCGCCCGCCCTTGCTGCCGGCAAGGTGGTCCTGTGCGATCGCTTCTACGATTCCACGACCTGCTACCAGGCGTTTGCCGATGGCCTCGATCGTCAGATGGTGCGCGATGCCAACAACCTGGCCGTCGCGGGTACGCACCCGGCGCTCACGCTCGTCTATCACATCACGCCCGAGCAGGCGGCGCTGC
>CAUBGU010000073.1 GCA_958435545.1 uncultured Collinsella sp. | reverse complement strand
CCGTTCAGGTCTTTGGCAACGACTACCCCACCCCCGACGGCACCGGCGTGCGCGATTACATCCACGTGTGCGATCTGGCATCTGGTCACGTGGCCGCCCTCAACTGGATGAACGGCAAGACCGGCGTCGAGATCTTTAACTTGGGCACCGGCACCGGCACCTCGGTACTCGAGGTCGTCGCCGCCTTCTCCAAGGCCTGCGGCAAGGAGCTGCCCTACGTGATTCGCGAGCGCCGTGCCGGCGATATCGCCGCCAACTGGTGCGATGCCTCCAAGGCCGAACGCATGATGGGCTGGAAGGCCCAGTACGACATCGCGGACATGTGCCGCGACAGCTGGAATTGGCAGAGCCATAACCCCAACGGCTTCGCCGACGCCGAGTAGCAAAACCTACATACCGCTCCTGCCCCGATCTCACGTTGTGAGGTCGGGGCTTTTTCATGGCATGTAACCATTCGCCGAAAATCGACCAACTTTTTTATCTTGCCTGTACATGTTTAAACAACATGTTTTACAATAGGCGTATCGAATCAGAACATCGGAGGCGGACTGCACACCCATCGGCAGGCCGACCCCACAACAAGAAGGTTGGTGAGCGCATTCATGGAGCGTGCAAGCGGCGTCCTCATGCCCGTCTCATCTCTGCCCGGACCATACGGAATCGGCGGCTTTGGCTGGAATGCCTACGACTTCGTCGATTTTCTCGCCTCGTGCAAACAACATTACTGGCAGATTCTGCCCCTTACGACGACCAGCTATGGCGATTCGCCCTATCAGTCGTTCTCGGCCCGCGCAGGCAACCCCAACTTTATCGACTTTGCCGAGCTTATCGAGGCAGGGTATCTGGAGCAGCGCGATATCGATGGCGTGTATCTGGGATCCGACCCCAGCAATGTCGACTACGGTGCTATCTTTGGCGGCCGCCGTCAGATTCTCGACCGCGCCGCTGAGCGCTTTGCTGCCGACAAGCCGGCCGATTTCGATGACTTTATCCAGGCCAACGAGGACTGGCTCATCCCCTACTGTGAGTTCATGACCGTCAAAGAGGAGTGCGGTCTCAAGGCGTTTTGGGAGTGGCCCGCGGAGCTCCGCACCCGCGGCGAGGCTTCCGCCAAGGTCTGCGCCGACCATCCGGCGCGTATGCTCTACCACCAGATGACGCAGTACTTCTTCGATCGCCAGTGGAGCCGCCTCAAGGCCTATGCCAACGAGCGCGACATTCTCATCATCGGCGACCTGCCCATCTATGTCTCGCGTGACTCCGTCGAGATGTGGGCGACGCCTGAGCTCTTTAAGATCGACGCCGCCGGCAATCCCGTGAGCGTCGCCGGCACGCCGCCCGACCAGTTCTCGGCCACCGGCCAGTACTGGGGCAACCCCATCTACGACTGGGACGCCATGGAGTCCGACGGCTTCTCCTGGTGGGAGGGCCGCATTCGCGCCGCCCTCGACATGTACGACGTCATCCGTCTGGATCACTTCCGCGGCTTCGAGGCCTATTGGGAGGTGCCGTTCTCCTCGCCCGATTCGTCCTACGGTTCGTGGACGCAGGGTCCCGGCCTCAAGTTCTTCAAGACGCTCGAGGAAAAGCTCGGCACGCTGCCCATCATCGCCGAGGACCTGGGCTTCCTCACCCCCGGCGTCATCGACATGCGCGACAACTCGGGCTTCCCCGGCATGAAAATCCTGCAGTTTGCCTTTGAGGGTACCAACTCGTACTACCTGCCGCATAACTACATCGCCAACACCGTCGCCTATGTGGGCACCCACGACAACGAGACGGCGCGCGGTTGGTTTGAGGGAACGGCCACCCCGCGTCAGCGTGAGCAGGCAGCCCTGTACACCCATCAGCAGGCCGGCGAACCCATGGCAGATGCACTCAACCGCACCATCGCCGCCAGCGTGAGCGACACGTGCATCTACACCATGCAGGACCTGCTCAACTTGGGCAACGAGGCGCGCATCAACACCCCTGCCACGCTGGGCGGCAACTGGACCTGGCGCATGCTCGACGGCGCCATCACCCGCGAGCTCGAGCACAAACTCACCGACTGGACCGAGACCTACTTCCGCATCCCGTCGGAAGCCGAAATCGAGCTTCCTCAATAGGAGCCACCGCGCCCGACCCCTCCCCACCGTGCGGACGCGCTTGCTTTTCCCGTGCGAGGCCACCCCAATCCCCTCGCGCGGGCTTCTTATGAATTGCAGACATGAAACAACCCATCACAGGAGAAAACATGCCCCGAATTAACCTCATGGAACTCGCCGAGCAGTCTTTTGGCACCTCGCTCGAGCAGCTCGACGACCGTCGCATTTACAAGCTGCTGGTCAAACTCGTGCAGGAGCGCTCCGCCGCCCGCCCGCTCAACAACGGCAAGAAAAAGCTCTATTACATTTCCGCCGAATTTTTGATCGGCAAGCTACTCATCAACAATATGATCGACCTCGGCATCTACGACGAGGTTAAGGACCAGCTCACCGCCGCAGGCCACGACCTCAACAAGATCGAAGAGTTCGAGGTCGAGCCGTCACTCGGCAACGGCGGCCTGGGCCGCTTGGCCGCATGCTTCCTGGATTCCATCGCCACGCTGGGCTTGACCGGCGATGGCGTGGGCCTCAACTATCACTACGGTCTGTTCCGTCAGCGCTTTGTCGACAACCAGCAGAAGGCCGTCCCCGACGAGTGGCTCGGTGAGCAGGACATCCTAGTCGACGATGACCGCTCCTACACCGTCGAGTTCGGCGATTTTGCCGTTACTTCCAAGCTCGTCAACATCGATGTGCCCGGTTACGGCCAGCCCACCAAGAACCGCCTGCGCCTGTTCGACCTGGCGAGCGTCGACGACGGCCTGGTCCCCGGCAGCTCCATCGACTTCGACAAGACCGAGATCGCCAAGAACCTCACCTTGTTCCTCTACCCCGACGATTCCGACGAGCAGGGCCGCCTACTTCGCATCTATCAGGAGTACTTCATGGTGAGCAACGCCGCCCAGCTCCTGATCGACGAGGCCGTCGAGCGCGGCAGCAACCTGCACGATCTGGCCGACTATGCCGTGGTCCAAATTAACGACACGCACCCCACCATGGTCATCCCCGAGCTCATTCGCTTGCTCACCACCGAGCATGGCATCGAGTTTGACGAGGCCGTGACCATCGTACGCTCCATGGTCGCCTACACTAACCACACGATTCTTGCCGAGGCGCTCGAGAAGTGGCCGCTCGCCAGCCTGCAGAAGGTCTCCCCTGCCATCGCCGACATTATCGTCAAGCTCGATGAGATCGCAAAGGCCGAGCACGACGACCCGCGCGTTGCCATCATCGACGAATACGACACCGTCCACATGGCCCACATGGACATCCACTTTGGCTTCTCCATCAACGGCGTCGCCGCACTCCACACCAAAATCCTGGAGGACACCGAGCTTCATCCGTTCTACGAAATCTACCCCGAGAAGTTCTCCAACAAGACCAACGGCATCACCTTCCGCCGCTGGATCCATGGGGCCAACCCCGCGCTCGCCAGCCTGCTCGACGATGTGATCGGCACCGACTGGCGCAGCACCGGCGATCTGAGCAAACTCGCCAAGTTCGCCGACGACAAGGACGTTCTTGAGCGCCTGGCCGCCACCAAGGTCGAAGCCAAGGCCATCATGCGCCAGTTCATGGCGCTCGAGCAGGGCGTGACCATTCCCTCCAACGCCATCATCGACGTCCAGGTCAAGCGCATCCACGAGTACAAGCGTCAGCAGATGCTCGCGCTCTACATCATCTGGAAGTACCTCGATATCAAGAACGGCAACAGACCTAAGCACCCCGTCACCATCATCTTTGGCGGCAAAGCGGCGCCTGCCTACACTATCGCGCAGGACATCATCCATCTGATCCTGACGCTATCGCAGTGGATTGCAAACGACCCCGACGTGGCCCCCTACCTGCAGGTTGTCATGATCGAGAACTACAACGTCACCGCCGCCGAGCGCGTGATCCCCGCCGCTGACATCTCCGAGCAGATCAGCCTGGCCTCCAAGGAGGCGAGCGGCACCTCCAACATGAAGTTCATGCTCAACGGCGCCCTAACCCTGTGCACGCTCGACGGTGCCAACGTGGAGATTGCCGAGCTCGTGGGCGACGAGAACATCTATACCTTTGGTGCCTCGTCCAAACAGGTCGAGCAGCTCTACGCCGACGGCGCCTATGACGCCGGTGTGCTCTACCGCAAGCCCGGCATTAAACTGCTGGTGGACTTCATCACCAACCCGGCCTTTATGGCGACCGGCAACGCCGAGCGCCTGCAGCGCCTGCACGACGACATTAAGGGCAAGGACTGGTTTATGGCCCTGCTCGACATTGAGGAGTACATCCAAACCAAGGAGCGCGTGCTGGCCGACTACGAGGACCAGGACGCCTGGATGCGCAAGGCGCTCATCAATATCGCCAACGCCGGCACCTTCTCGTCCGACCGCACCATCTCCCAGTACAACGACGAGATCTGGCACCTGAGCTAATTTCGCTTCCCTTACCCATCCTCTTGAGAAACGGAGTCGTGGCAACACGGCTCCGTTTTTTGTGCCCGCACGTTACCCTGCGACCCAACTCGGCCAAACAATCTCGATCTGTAACAACTACTCGGTAAAAACGGTCCCAGCTGTTACAGATTGAGACATACCGGCCCCTCCCCTTGGGTTTATCTCGATCTGTAGCATCTAGCAGCTGAAATTCACCTTTGGTGTTACAGATTTAGATGAAATGGTTAGCTCAGCGGAACCGTCTCGATCTGTAACATCTAACGTCCGAAATCAGCCTCACCCGTTACAGATCGAGACAAACGACCGGTCAGACAGCCCCAACACAAAGAAAGGCTCCCCTCTCGCCCAGTGGACGGGAGGGGAGCCTTATATGTGACCGCGGCAAAAGGATGGCAATACCGCAGTCGCCCAAAGGGAGGGCCTGGATGCACCGGGCCTAGATAAGGTTCTTGCCAGAGACCTTATCGAAGAGGTGGGTCGCGTTCTTCTCGAACTTGAACCAGATGGTGTCGCCAGCCTTGAGCGCGCCCTTGGCCTCGAGGTCGACGACGGGGATAATCAGGACAAACTGGCCGTCGGGAGCGGTCACGTGGACATGCTCGGTCGAGCCCATGAGCTCGGTCACCTCGACGGTACCCTGGAGCGCGCCCTCCTCGCCCTTGTCGGCAAGCAGGATCTGCTCGGGACGCACGCCGGCCGTAATCTCCTTCACGTCGCCGCCGTCCCAGTTGAGGGCAAGCTGAGCGCAAGTCTCGGGGGCGAGCGCCACGTTCATATCCTCGGTCTTGACGGTAAAGCCGTTGCCCGAGCGCACCAGCTGGGCATCGAAGAAGTTCATCTGCGGCACGCCGATGAAGCCGGCGACGAAGATGTTCGCGGGATGGTTGAAGACCTCCTGCGGCGTGGCGATCTGCTGGACGACGCCGTCCTTCATGACCACGATACGGTCGCCAAGGGTCATGGCCTCGGTCTGGTCGTGAGTAACATAAATGAACGTGCCCTTGATCTCGTGGCGCAGCTTAATGAGCTCGGCACGCATCTGGTTACGAAGCTTGGCGTCCAGGTTGGACAGCGGCTCGTCCATCAGGAAGACCTTGGGGTCACGCACGATGGCGCGGCCGATAGCGACACGCTGGCGCTGGCCGCCGGAGAGCGCCTTGGGCTTACGGTCGAGGTACTCGGTAATGCCCAGAATCTCGGCAGCAGAGCGAACCTTGCGGTCGATCTCGTCCTTGGGAACCTTCTTGAGCTCGAGCGTAAATGCCATGTTCTCGTACACCGTCATATTGGGGTACAGAGCGTAGCTCTGGAACACCATGGCGATGTCGCGGTCCTTGGGCGCCACGTCGTTGACACGCTTGCCGTCGATGAGCACATCGCCCGAGGTAATGTCCTCCAGGCCGGCGACCATGCGCATCGTCGTGGACTTACCGCAGCCAGAGGGGCCAACGAGGACGACGAACTCCTGGTCGTGAACGGTGAGGTTGAAGTCCTCTACAGCGAGCACACCGTCCTCGGTAACCTTGAGGTTGTGCTTCTTCTCCTCGGTCTTCTTCTTTTTGCCAAAGAAGCCTTTCTTTTTTGACTCGTTGTTGGGATACACCTTCTGAACATGTTTGAGAACGATCTCGGCCATGTCTCTACCTTTCGATATGCGGCGCCGCGCTGAGGGGCGCCGCAGAAACTTGCAAAACAGTTACGGCATTAGCCCTTGACGGCACCTGCCACCACGCCGTCGATGATGTACTTCTGACAGAGGATGTACATGATAACGATGGGGATAACGACCATCATGATGCAGGCCATCATGGGGCCGAGCTCGACGTGGCCGTAGCCGCCGCGGAAGTACTGGATCAAGATAGGAATGGTCTTGTACTTGGTGGAGTCGAGCGTAAGGTAGGGCAGCAGATAGTCGTTCCAGACCCACATGGTCTCGAGGATGCCGACCGAAAGATAGGTGGGCTTCATGATGGGAAGGACGATCTTAAAGAACACCTGGACCGGGTTGCAGCCATCAATCATGGCCGCCTCCTCGATCTCGAGCGGGATGTTCTTTACAAAACCGGCGAACATAAAGACCGCCAGGCCCGCGCCAAAGCCCAGATAGATAAAGCAGATGTTGAACGGCGTATTAAAGCCGATGCGGTCCGCCAAATTGGACAGCGTGAACATGAGCATCTGGAACGGCACGACCATCGAGAACACGAACAGGTAATAGAAGAAGTTCGAGATCTTGTTGTTGACACGAACCACGTACCAAGCGCACATGGAGCAGCACACCAAGATCAGCACGACCGACGTGACCGTGATGATGAGCGAGTACATAAATGCCGAGGCAA
>CAUBGU010000072.1 GCA_958435545.1 uncultured Collinsella sp. | reverse complement strand
CCGTTCAGGTCTTTGGCAACGACTACCCCACCCCCGACGGCACCGGCGTGCGCGACTACATCCACGTGTGCGACCTGGCATCTGGTCACGTTGCCGCCCTCAACTGGATGAACGGCAAGACCGGCGTCGAGATCTTTAACCTGGGCACCGGCACCGGCACCTCGGTACTCGAGGTCGTCGCCGCCTTCTCCAAGGCCTGCGGCAAGGAGCTGCCCTACGTGATTCGCGAGCGCCGTGCCGGCGATATCGCCGCCAACTGGTGCGATGCCTCCAAGGCCGAACGCATGATGGGCTGGAAGGCCCAGTACGACATCGCGGACATGTGCCGCGACAGCTGGAATTGGCAGAGCCATAACCCCAACGGCTTCGCCGACGCCGAGTAGCAAAAACCTACAAACCGTTCTTGCCCCGATCTCACGATGTGAGACCGGGGTTTTTTCATGGCGCGCAACCATTTACCGAAAACGTGGCAACTTTTTAATCTCACCTATACATGTTTAAACAACATGTTCTACAATAGGGACATCAACTCTAAAACTCGGGGCGGGCTGTTCACCCATCTGCAGGCCGATCCCACAACAAGAAGGTTGGTGAGCACATCCATGGAGCGTGCAAGCGGTGTTCTCATGCCCATCTCGTCCCTGCCCGGACCGTACGGCATCGGCGGCTTTGGCTGGAATGCCTACGACTTTGTCGATTTCCTCGTCTCGTGCAAACAACATTATTGGCAGATTCTGCCCCTTACGACGACGAGCTATGGCGACTCGCCCTATCAGTCGTTCTCGGCCCGTGCGGGCAACCCCAATTTCATCGACTTTGCCGAGCTTATCGAGGCCGGCTATCTGGAGCAGCGCGATATCGACGGTGTGTATCTGGGCTCCGATCCCAACAACGTTGACTATGGCGCGATTTTTAGCGGTCGCCGCCAGATTCTCGACCGTGCCGCCGAACGCTTCGCCTCCAACAAGCCAGCCGATTTTGACGACTTTGTCCAGGCAAACGAAGACTGGCTCATTCCCTACTGCGAGTTCATGACCGTCAAAGAGGAGTGCGGACTCAAGGCCTTTTGGGAGTGGCCTGCAGAGCTGCGCACCCGCGGCGAAACATCCGCCAAGGTCTGCGCCGCCCATCCCGCGCGCATGCTCTATCACCAGATGACGCAGTATTTCTTCGACCGCCAGTGGAGCCGCCTCAAGGCCTATGCCAACGAGCGCGATATCCTGATCATCGGCGATTTGCCCATCTACGTCTCGCGTGATTCCGTCGAAATGTGGGCAAGCCCCGAGCTCTTTAAGATCGACGCCGCCGGCAACCCCGTCAGTGTCGCCGGCACACCGCCCGATCAGTTCTCCGCCACCGGCCAGTACTGGGGCAATCCCATCTATGACTGGGATGCCATGGAAGCAGACGGCTTCTCCTGGTGGGAAGGCCGCATCCGCGCCGCACTCAACATGTACGACGTTATCCGTCTGGACCACTTCCGTGGCTTCGAGGCCTACTGGGAGGTGCCGTTCTCCTCACCCGACTCGTCCTACGGTTCGTGGACACAGGGTCCCGGCCTCAAGCTCTTCAAGACGCTCGAGAAAAAGCTCGGCACGCTGCCTATTATCGCCGAGGACCTGGGCTTCCTTACCCCCGGCGTCATCGATATGCGCGACACCTCGGGCTTCCCCGGTATGAAGATCTTGCAGTTTGCCTTTGAGGGCACCAACTCGTATTACCTGCCGCATAACTACATCGCCAATACCGTCGCCTATGTAGGCACGCACGACAACGAGACGGCGCGCGGTTGGTTCGAGGGTACGGCCACTCCGCGTCAGCGCGAGCAGGCAGCCCTGTACACCCACCAGCAGGCAGGCGAATCCATAGCCGACGCACTCAACCGCACCATCGCCGCCAGCGTGAGCGACACCTGCATCTACACCATGCAGGACCTGCTCAATCTGGGCAACGAGGCGCGCATCAACACCCCCGCCACCCTGGGCGGCAACTGGACCTGGCGCATGCTCGATGGCGCCATCACCCGCGAGCTCGAGCACAAGCTAACCGACTGGACCGAGACCTACTTCCGCATCCCATCGGAAGCCGAAATCGAGCTTCCCCAATAGGAGCCACCGCGCCCGACCCCACCACACCGTGCGGACGCGCTTGCTTACCCGCGCGAGGCCACCCCAATCCCCTCGCGCGGGCTTCTTATGAATTGCAGACATGTAATCAACCCATTACAGGAGGAAACATGCCCCGTATCGATCTCGCAGAACTTGCCGAGCAGTCTTTTGGCATCTCGCTCGAGCAGCTCGATGACCGTCGCATTTACAAACTGCTTGTTAAGCTCGTGCAGAAGCGCTCAGCCGCCTGCCCGCTCAACAATGGCAAGAAAAAGCTTTATTACATCTCCGCCGAATTCTTGATCGGCAAGCTGCTCATCAACAACATGATCGACCTCGGTATCTATAGCGAGGTTAAGGACCAGCTCACCGCCGCGGGCCACGACCTCAATAAGATTGAGGAGTTTGAGGTCGAACCGTCGCTCGGCAACGGCGGCCTGGGCCGCCTGGCCGCGTGCTTCCTGGATTCCATCGCCACGCTGGGCCTGACCGGCGACGGCGTGGGCCTCAACTACCACTACGGCCTGTTCCGCCAGCGCTTTGTCGACAATCAGCAGAAGGCCGTTCCCGACGAGTGGCTCGGGGAGCAGGATATCCTGATCGATGACGACCGCTCCTACACTGTTGAGTTCGGCGACTTTGCCGTTACCTCCAAGCTCGTCAACATCGACGTGCCTGGCTACGGCCAGCCCGCCAAGAACCGCCTGCGCCTGTTCGACCTGGCAAGCGTCGACGACGGTCTGGTACCCGGCAGCTCCATCGACTTCGACAAGACCGAGATCGCCAAGAACCTCACTTTGTTCCTCTACCCTGACGATTCCGACGAGCAGGGCCGCCTGCTTCGCATCTACCAGGAATACTTCATGGTGAGCAACGCCGCCCAGCTCCTGATCGACGAGGCCATCGAGCGCGGCAGCAACCTGCACGATCTGGCCGACTACGCCGTGGTCCAGATTAACGACACGCACCCCACCATGGTCATCCCCGAGCTCATTCGCTTGCTCACCACCGAGCATGGCATCGAGTTTGACGAGGCCGTGACCATCGTACGCTCCATGGTCGCCTACACTAACCACACGATTCTTGCCGAGGCGCTCGAGAAGTGGCCGCTCGCCAGCCTGCAGAAGGTCTCCCCTGCCATCGCCGACATTATCGTCAAGCTCGATGAGATCGCAAAGGCCGAGCACGACGACCCGCGCGTTGCCATCATCGACGAATACGACACCGTCCACATGGCCCACATGGACATCCACTTTGGCTTCTCCATCAACGGCGTCGCCGCACTCCACACCAAAATCCTGGAGGACACCGAGCTTCATCCGTTCTACGAAATCTACCCCGAGAAGTTCTCCAACAAGACCAACGGCATCACCTTCCGCCGCTGGATCCAGGGAGCCAACCCCGCGCTCGCCAGCCTACTCGACGATGTGATCGGTACCGATTGGCGCAGCACCGGCGACTTGAGCAAGCTCGCCGACTTCGCCGACGATAAGAGTATTCTTGAGCGCCTGGCCGCCACCAAGGCCGAGGCAAAGACCATCATGCGCCAGTTCATGGCGCTCGAGCAGGGTGTGACGATCCCCTCCAACGCCATCATCGATGTTCAGGTCAAGCGTATCCACGAGTACAAGCGCCAGCAGATGCTCGCGCTCTACATCATCTGGAAGTACCTCGACATCAAGAACGGTAACAGACCTAAGCACCCCGTCACCATCATCTTTGGCGGCAAGGCAGCGCCTGCCTACACTATCGCCCAGGACATCATCCATCTGATCCTGACGCTTTCCCAGTGGATTGCCAACGACCCCGACGTGGCTCCCTACCTGCAGGTCGTCATGATCGAGAACTACAACGTCACTGCTGCCGAGCGTGTGATTCCCGCCGCCGATATCTCCGAGCAGATCAGCCTGGCCTCCAAGGAGGCGAGCGGAACCTCTAACATGAAGTTCATGCTCAACGGCGCTTTGACCCTGTGCACGCTCGACGGTGCCAATGTCGAGATCGCCGAGCTCGTGGGTGACGAGAACATCTACACCTTTGGCGCTTCCTCCAAGCAGGTCGAGCAGCTCTACGCCGACGGCAGCTATAACGCCAGCGCACTCTACCGCAAGCCCGGTATCAAACTGCTGGTGGACTTTATCACCAACCCCGCCTTTATGGCGACCGGCAACGCTAAGCGTCTGCAACGCCTGCACGACGACATCAAGGGCAAGGACTGGTTTATGGCCCT
Source organism: uncultured Collinsella sp. (assembly GCA_958435545.1). The sequence goes on along the minus strand of CAUBGU010000072.1, from coordinate 2,602 downwards.
GCTCGACATTGAGGAGTACATCCAGACCAAGGAGCACGTGCTAGCAGACTACGAGGACCAGGACACCTGGATGCGCAAGGCGCTAATCAACATCGCCAACGCCGGCACCTTCTCGTCCGACCGCACAATCTCCCAGTACAACGACGAGATTTGGCACCTGAGCTAATTTCGTTTCCCTTACCCATCCTCTTGAGAAACGGAGTCGTGGCAGCACGGCTCCGTTTTTTGCCCGCGTGTTGCCCGTGGCCCGCCTCGACAAAATCGTCTCAATCTGTAACACCTACTCGGCCAAAACGGTCCTACCTGTTACAGATCAAGACAAACCGGTCCTTTCCCTAGGGTTTATCTCAATCTGTAACACCTAACGTCCGAAATCCGCCCTTACTGTTACAGATCGAGACAAATGGATAAGCCGGCTAAAACAATCTCGTTCTGTAACAGGTAGCCGCCGAAATCAGTCCTTCGTGTTACAGATCGAGATGAAAGGACAGGCAGCTCAACGCTGTCTCAATCTGTAACATCTAGACCCAATTTGGCCCTCCTCCTGTTACAGATTGAGACAAACTGACAGACGAACGGTCCCAACACAAAGAAAGGCTCCCCTCTCGCCCAGTGGACGGGAGGGGAGTCTTATATGTGACCGCGGCAAAAGGATGGCAATACCGCAGTCGCCCAAAGGGAGGGCCTGGATGCACCGGGCCTAGATAAGGTTCTTGCCAGACACCTTATCGAAGAGATGGGTCGCGTTCTTCTCGAACTTGAACCAGATGGAGTCGCCCGCCTTGAGCGCACCCTTGGCCTCAAGGTCGACAACGGGAATGATCAGGACGAACTGGCCATCGGGAGCGGTCACGTGGACATGCTCGGTCGAACCCATGAGCTCGGTCACCTCGACGGTACCCTGGAGCGCACCCTCCTCGCCCTTGTCGGCGAGCAGAATCTGCTCGGGGCGCACGCCGGCCGTAATCTCCTTCACGTCGCCGCCGTCCCAGTTGAGAGCAAGCTGAGAGCAGGTCTCGGGGGCGAGAGCAACGTTCATATCCTCGGTCTTGACGGTAAAGCCGTCGCCCGAGCGCACCAGTTGGGCATCGAAGAAGTTCATCTGCGGCACGCCGATGAAGCCGGCGACGAAGATGTTCGCGGGGTGGCTGAAGACCTCCTGCGGCGTGGCGATCTGCTGGACAACGCCGTCCTTCATGACCACGATACGGTCACCGAGGGTCATGGCCTCGGTCTGGTCGTGGGTAACATAGATGAACGTACCCTTGATCTCGTGGCGCAGCTTGATGAGCTCGGCACGCATCTGGTTACGCAGCTTGGCGTCCAGGTTGGACAGCGGCTCGTCCATCAGGAAGACCTTAGGATCACGCACGATGGCGCGGCCGATAGCGACACGCTGACGCTGGCCGCCCGAAAGCGCCTTGGGCTTACGGTCGAGGTACTCGGTGATACCCAAGATCTCGGCAGCGGAGCGAACCTTACGGTCGATTTCGTCCTTGGGGACCTTCTTGAGCTCAAGCGTAAACGCCATGTTCTCGTACACCGTCATGTTGGGGTACAGAGCGTAGCTCTGGAACACCATGGCGATGTCGCGGTCCTTGGGAGCGACGTCGTTGACGCGCTTGCCGTCGATGAACACGTCACCCGAGGTGATGTCCTCCAGGCCAGCAACCATGCGCATCGTCGTGGACTTACCGCAGCCAGACGGGCCAACGAGGACGACGAACTCCTGGTCGTGAACGGTGAGGTTAAAGTCCTCAACAGCGAGCACGCCATCCTCGGTAACCTTGAGGTTGTGCTTCTTCTCCTCGGTCTTCTTCTTTTTGCCAAAGAAGCCCTTCTTTTTGGACTCGGTGTTGGGATACACCTTCTGAACATGTTTGAGAACGATCTCGGCCATGTCTTTACCTTTCGATATGCGGCACCATGTTGAGGGCGCCGCAGAAACTTGCAAAACAGTTACGGCATCAGCCCTTGACGGCACCTGCCACCACGCCGTCGATGATGTACTTCTGGCAGAGGATGTACATGACGACGATGGGGACAACGACCATCATGATGCAAGCCATCATGGGGCCGAGCTCGACGTGGCCGTAGCCGCCGCGGAAGTACTGGATCAAGATAGGAATGGTCTTGTACTTGGTGGAGTCGAGCGTAAGGTAGGGCAGCAGATAGTCGTTCCAGACCCACATGGTCTCGAGGATGCCGACCGAAAGATAGGTGGGCTTCATGATGGGAAGGACGATCTTAAAGAACACCTGGACCGGGTTGCAGCCGTCGATCATGGCCGCCTCCTCGATCTCGAGCGGGATGTTCTTTACAAAGCCGGCGAACATAAAGACCGCCAGGCCCGCGCCAAAGCCGAGGTAGATAAAGCAGATGTTGAACGGCGTGTTGAAGCCGATGCGGTCCGCCAAATTGGACAGCGTGAACATGAGCATCTGGAAGGGCACGACCATCGAGAAGACGAACAGGTAATAGAAGAAGTTCGAGATCTTGCTGTTGACGCGCACTACGTACCAAGCACACATGGAGCAGCACACCAGAATCAGCACGACCGACGTGACCGTGATGATGAGCGAGTACATAAATGCCGAGGCAA
>CAUBGU010000071.1 GCA_958435545.1 uncultured Collinsella sp. | reverse complement strand
GCTGGGGCTGAGGCTGTCCCTGGGGAGCGGGGCCAGCGGCACCGGCATTAGGAGCACCGCACACACCGCAGAACTTGTCGTTATCGCCCATAGGAGCGCCACACTGCGAACAGAACATCGAAATCATCCCTTCGTATCTAGAGCGAATCACCTGGATCGCAAACGATGTCTTTGGCATCATTATCACCCAATGTGAGGACAAATACTCTTAGATGACGTATTTGCAACGCGCGAGGCGCTTTTCGATTGTTTGATGAATGCGTTCGCACTAGTTCGTGCCGCGGAAACCCTTGCCGACGATCTCGGAGCTGTCGACGATCGTGATAAAGGCACCCGGATCGACTTCGCGCGCATAGCGGCGCAGTTGCACGGCCTCGCGACGGCTCAGCACGCTCATGATCACCGTCACACACTTGCCCGAGAAGGCACCGTAGCCCCGGCTGATGGTCGCCGTGCGGTTGAGATGCTTGACGATAAACTCCTCGACCTTAAGGGGTTCGGAGCAAATGACCGTGCAGACCTTACGAAGATGGATGCTCTCAATGGCTTTGTCGACCACAAGCGTCTTGGCAAACAGGCCGAGCACGCAATACAGACCGACACGCGGACCATACAAAAAGGCCGCGATGGCCACGATGCCGATATCGACCAACAGCAGCGCGCGGCCAATCTCGAGCGTGGTGCGGCGCTTGAGGATCATGGCGAGGATGTCCGTGCCGCCCGTCGAGGCGCCAATATCAAAGACGATGGCGCTGCCGAGCGCCGGCAGTATCACGGCAAAGCACAGGTCGAGCCACATATCGCCCGTCATCGAGACATCGGTCGGAATAAAGAGCTCAAACAGCGAAACATAGGCGGACAGCGCAAACGAGGCGAAGACGCTCCACAGGATTGCCTTGCGTTCCAAAAAGATAAAGCCCAAAACGACGAGAACCGCGTTAATAATCCACATAAAGACGCCGACGGGCAGGGTCGGGAACAGCGTGGACAGAATGACCGACACGCCCGAGGTGCCGCCAAAAGCAAAGTGATTAGGGGTTTTAAACGCAACGATGGCGAAGGCCGTAAGAATCAGGCCCAGATTGAGCTCGGCAAAAAAGCGCGGGAAGCCCGGCTCCTGGCTGCGCTTTTGACCGGCACGCTCGCCGCGCTCGATATCGGTGCGATCGACCACGCGCTCCATCGGCACCACGGGAGGACGATGCATCTCCTCGGCAGCACGCGATGCTGCCTCTGCCGCGGCGGCCTCAATCGCCCATGCCTTGCTTTCTGTTTCGTGCTCGTCAGCCATTACGGCAACCCCTCGTTAACAATTTGGAAACAATGCGCCCATTAGGGTAACGCGGAACGCGACGATTGCAACCCCTAGTTAGACGAGCGGTATGCCTACATCGGGGGCATACAAATAACGGCCGGCCACGCTTTTGCTTGCGCGGTCGGCCGTTTAACGTTTTCGCAGACAAAACCTGCCAAAACAAACCTGTCCCCTTTTGGAAGGTTACTCGTGCTGGTTGGTGCGGTGCTCGTACTCCTCGGGGGTGATGACATCCTCGATGCGCAGGTTGACGCCCGCCACCTCAAGGCCGGTCATCGCGGCCAGACGCTCGGTCACGCGCGCCTTAACGTCGTCGAAAATCGCGGGCGCATAGGCGCCGTACTCGATAATGACGGAAATGTTGACGACCACGCGGTTGTCATCGGTGACCTCGACTGTCACGCCCTTGGTCAGATTCTCGGCACCAAACTGCTCCTGCACAAAGTGCATGAGGTTGCCCTTCATGCCCAGGACGTGCGGTACCTCGCGGGTGGCCATGGCGACGATCTTCTCGATCACACCGTTGGAATAGGTCAGCGAGTCCTCGGACTCGTCCGCTTCCCCATCATCCTCATCCGCATCGTCGGCGGGTTCGGCCTCGACGAGCGCCTCGTCCTCGAGCGTTACGTCCTCGGCCTCGGCGGTGACGGTCTCGTCTACCTCGAGCTCGGTATCGGCCACATCGACCTTCGTGTTAAAAGCCATGGTTCCTCCTTATGCCCACCGCGCACGCGGCGGTCGAATACATGCTAGCGGCCGCTAAACAGACGGCCGAAGAAGTTGACGATTCCGTTCTCGCCGTCGCGGATCTGGCCAATCACGGCGCCAATCAGCACAAAGAAAGCGATGACGAGCGTATCCCACAGGCCGAGTGTGAGCACCAGCACGGCGATCACAAAACCAGCGACGGCTCCAAGCGTGGTGTTGGGATGACGGACGGCATAGCTCCAGATGGCTGCCCCCGTACCCTTGATGAGACCCATGGCCTCATCAAAATCATCGGCGGCCGCGTCATGTGACTCGGTACCCTCCACCTTGGGATCGACGACCTCGCCTGCCGGCGCGGCGCTCTGATCGATAGTCAGGCGCGGGGTGCGGACGGTCTTGTCTTGATTGGTATCACTCACCGGAAACCTCCACGGTCTGGACGGTAGTCTTGGACGGCAAAAAACGAACGCGTGCGGTCGTGCCCGGCGTGCCGAGCATGGTGTCGCAGGCCTCCTCGATACGTTGCTGCATCGCGGCTGCAAGGGATGCCACGTCCCGGTCATCGAGTGCGATGGCGTCAACCTTAAAACGGACGCGCGATTCGTCGGAGCCCTGCACGCGCGCCTCGACATGCTCGATCATCACGCGGTCGTCGCGCTCTGCCGCGGTGCGAGCACACGAGGAGAGGGCAGCGAGCGTGACCTCGATATTGCGCTCCCCCGCCGGATGCACGCAGGACGGCTCGCGACGAGCAAACATCAGGCGGAAGAAACCCACGAGCACGCCGAGCGCCACGACACCGCCGCACGCCGTAACAACAATGCGAGGCAGCGGATCGCGCATCAGCAGCATAAAGCGATAGGTATATGGCCCCCAAAACTGGCAGACTAACGTACCCAGCGCCACGACGGCGGCGGCAAAATACACGATCGCCAGGGCTCGTTTGAGCACGCGCATGCAGCGCTCCCTTCAAATCTCGATCCACAGAATGCAAAACGATTCGCATCATTATAAAAGAGCCGGGTCCGGTGCCTCATGCACGCGGATCCGGCTCATCTATTCCACGAGGCTTGCATGCTCGCTTCATTATGCCCAGATATGCACGGCTTAACCCGTGCGAGCGCTACTCCTCCTCGAGGGCAGCGATGACCTCGTCGGTCATGTCCATGGTGCTGTAAACATCCTGGACGTCGTCGAGCTCCTCAAGACGGTCGATGAGGCGCTGAACCTTCTTGGCGTCGGCGCCGGAGACCTCGGTCGGGGTGGTCGGGACCATGGTGGTCTCGGAGCCCTTGACCTGGACGCCCTGCTCCTCGAGCGCCTTGGAGACAGCCATGACCTCGTTAGCAGTAGTCCAGACGATCCACTCCTCGCCGGCATCCTCGTAGTCCTCGCCACCGGCCTCGGCGATGGCCATCATGAACTCATCCTCGTCACCGGCAGCACCGTTGGCGATCATGGTCTCCTTCTTGGCGTTCTCGTCCAGGATCTCCTTGGCGACGACGATCTGGCCCTTGCGCTCAAACTGGAAGGCGACGGAGCCAGAGGTGCCCAGGTTGCCACCAGCGTGGGAGAAGGCGGAACGGACATCGGCGGCGGTACGGTTGCGGTTGTCGGTCAGGCAGTCGACGTAGACGGCGACACCGGCGGGACCGTAGCCCTCGTACACGATGTTCTCGTAGACGGCGGCGTCAGCACCCGAACCAAAAGCCTTGTCGATAGCGGACTTGATCTTGTCCTTAGGCATGGACTGAGCCTTGGCCTTGGCAACGGCAGCGGCGAGGCTGGCGTTGTTCTCGGGCAGCGGGTCACCGCCGAGACGGGCAGCAACGGTGATGTTGCGGCTGAGCTTGGAGAAGAGGGCGGAACGCTTGGCGTCCTGCGCGCCCTTACGATGCTTGGTTGTGGCCCACTTAGAGTGTCCGGACATACGTGTCTCCTATCGGTTTCGACCTAAAGCCCAGCGTGGATGCTCGGGCAATATAAACAAACGCTATAAATGATATACCTACTGGCCTGTGAGATAAACAAAAAAATGAAGGCGTCGTGATGATGCAGCCCCTTGGCACAAAGCAGCCTGACCCCAATGCGCCAATCTTTGGTTAGGTCCACAGGCGGTCGCTGCGGGTGATCGTGGCGCCGATGGCGAAAGGCATGCATGCAATGACCGGGTACAGGTAGCGCATGTAGGTCGACCCATTACATGGACCAATCAGGCACACAGCGAGCACACCCAGCAGCGGTATCCAGATGGCCAGCGCGCGCCACGAATGGCGGCGCAACAGGTAGACCACCACGACGATCATGATCCACACGTAGGTGGCCGAGCTCATGGTGAGCGAGATAAACGGAATGCGCTGCACCGCCACGCGGTACAGGTTAATCAGGTGGTCGCACCAGCGCACGGCTTTGCTGTCGACCGGATGGAAGTCAAAGTACTTGAGGTTATCTGGCTTCGCCATGATCTCGGCACTGCGCGCCGTGCTGTAGACCCACGCATCGCGAGCGCTCGGATAGAAGTACCCGTAGTAGTTATTGACGAGCGCCGAGATATAGCACTCGGGGTCCTTTTTGAACATCTGGGCCCACACCTTAAAATAGGCCTTGATGTCCTCCTGCGAGGCGTACTCATTGAAGCAGTTTTTGACGGCATCCGATTTGTCGGGGTTGTAGCGACGGCCCAGGTTCTCGTACTTAAGCACGCGATCGATCACAGCGCGCTCCTCATCGGTCACCAAGCCGTCGCAGGGAGCTTCCTCAATCGTGCCATCGTCTTTGACCTTGGGGTTAACACCCGAATTAAGGCCGTCGTGCTTTTGGACGAAGCGCGCCGTCTGCTGAAACGGAATCGAGAGGATCTCGCGCTTGGAGCCCGGCGTGATATCGTGCGCCCGCATAAATACCTTGGTGAAATACATGTTGGAAACAAGGCAGAGCGCGAGCACTGCGAGAACGCCGACCCAACGGAAGCGCGGCGTGGCGTACGAGGGTGCGCCCCCAGACTGCTTGGCAACGCGACGGGCCGCATGCGCGTCCCAAGCGCAAAACGCCGCCGCGATTACGCATGCCGCCAGGGGAAACACCAAGCCGCCGTTGCGCAAAAACGTGGAACCCATGGCACCCAGCACGAGCAACAGCCAGTCGTGGCGTGCAAAGAGCACAGGCGCCTGTTCGCCCGCGCGCTCGGCATTGGCATCGCGACGGGGCAGGCCACATGCCACGAGCTTGACGGTCTGAACGAGCAGCACCAAAAACGCATCGGCAAACAGTACGTCTTTGGTCAGCAGCGCCGCATAGTTGGAGAACATCGGCATAAACGCAAAGAACAGCAAGATGACGCCACGGACCGGCAGGCTCACGCCCAGCTTGCGCAGCGAAGATATGGAATAGGCCATGCAGGCGGCCGTGATGACAAATTGGGCACAGGTGTAGATGGCAAGGCCCGCATTGGCGCTGCTGAATAGCGAAAGCCCCAGTTGCACACATGAGCCGATGATGGCCGTGTGCACCACCGGATGATGGCCGTTGAGCAGCACGTTGGGGTTAAGCAGGCGCAGGTAGTCGCTCGTGCCGTTGGGATAGTTGAACCATTGGCGGATCTGCGCGCCCGTATCTCCCATAAAGAGGCCGGGCAGCGAGGCGATAAGCGTGGGCGCCCAGACAATCATGAGGACAAGAAACGGCCCGACAAAGGGATGGACCGAGAGCACGGCGTGGGCAACACGCCACACGCGACCAAAATGTGCCTCCGAAAACGGGATGCGGTGGGAGCTCAACCAATCCAAAAACTCAAAAGCCAGATAGAAGGCCACAATCGCCAGAAGCATCCAGCCCGCGCCGCCAATCCAGGCGCAGATAACGCGTGCCTTGTCGCCCAGCACAATCTCTGCCGAATCGGTAAGGTCGTAGCTACGGCCGAACACCATGCAAACGGCAAAGAACAGCGATGGCAGCACGACCGACGGGCGCCAAGCGTCACCGCGGCCAAAGAACACATAGCGAAACGGCAGCGTGAGCAAGCAGGCAAGCGCGAGCAGCATCACTGCGTCGGTATGGCCGGCAAACGAGAGAAGTACCTCGTAGCACACGTAGAGCGTGCCCGTCGCCTTGGGGTCGATCGCCAGGACCGCATTGCTCGACACCGGGGCGGGATCGATGGAAAACGCCGTAGTCGCCAGCAGGGCGAGCAAAAATGCGATGAGCGTCTGCTTGGCGGGATAGCGCTTAAACCAAACGATGCGGGCGGCGTCGCGCGCAGCCGTTGCGGAGAGGTCGGAATCCTTCACAGTCCGAATACCCTTTCTAGAAACCTGCCAAAAAGGGACAGGTTTATTTTGGCAGGTTTTATCTGGGGAAACGTTACGGTTCTGCCATCGTTGCCCGGCAAAACCACCACAAAGGTGCCTGTCCCCTTTATGGTGGTATGTGGTGGCTAGGCGTCGAGGTAGATGCGCTGGGGGCGATTGCGGTGTCGGGCGAAGATGATGAGCGCCAGGCCTGCAATCACGAGTGGCAGACTCAACAGCTGACCCATGGTGATGACGCCGCCCAGCAGATAGCCCAGCTGGGCATCGGGCACGCGCACAAACTCAACGAGGAAGCGGACAATGCCGTAACCCATCACAAACACACCCATAAACGTGCCCTGGGGCAGCAGCGGTTTTTTGCGGCTGAGCACCTGCAAGATGCAAAAGAGCACAATGCCCTCGAGAAATGCCTCGTAGAGCTGGGAGGGATGGCGCGGCATATCGCCCGCGGTGCCGCCAAAGATCACGCCCCAGGGCAAATCGGTCGGCTTGCCCCACAGCTCGCCGTTGACAAAGTTGGCGCAGCGCCCCAGGCACAGGGCCAACGGAGCACCGATGACCGCGAGGTCGGCGATAGTCCAGGCATCGAGCTTGTACATACGGCACACGAGCACGCCACCGATGATGCCGCCCACCAGGCCGCCGTGGAAACTCATGCCGCCTTCGTTGGTGGCGAAGATCTCGAGCGGATGCGCCCAGTAGTAGCCGTCGCCGTAAAAGATGACGTAGA
>CAUBGU010000070.1 GCA_958435545.1 uncultured Collinsella sp. | reverse complement strand
GAAAAGCCCCCGTTGCCGGAGGCTTCAAGTTCGATTGGTGCGGCGTATAGGATTCGAACCTATGACGTTCTGATTCGTAGTCAGACCCTCTATCCAGCTGAGGTAACGCCGCAGCGCAAGACATATAAAACCACTTTAGCTTATTGGAGTCAAGCTCAATCTCAAACTTTTTTGTGAAACGCAGTTTTGTCATGCTGCTCCGCATATACCGCTGTTCCCCGTACGATCGATTGGCTTTTCGATCACGTCGAACTTGGCATCAAGTTCCCTCAGGAGCGATCTCACCCGCTGGGCACAATCATAATCGGCAAACGAGATACTCAGCATGCGCGCGACCTGGTTGGAAGTCCCAACTCCATAGAATTGCTCCAGCGCCACAAGCCCCTCGTGCGCCACAAACGTCTCGACCACATGCGGCGACTCCTCAAAGCACCATTGTGTCAACGGACCCTCACTCGTCTGCCGAACCACCAGGCCGCCCATGCCAGACGGCTCACACGTTACAAGCAGGTACTCCCCGCCCTCGTCGCTCTCAAACAAAACCACCCGATCATCAAACAGCTCCATCGCGTCCCCTTTCTCTCGCTCTTATTTAGCAAAAGCATAGCAGGTAGATGGCTGTATACAGAACAGTTGTTCGTGTGTTTTCTATTGAGCTGTCCGCACGGCATGGTATGGACCTGCGCACGAAATAGGGCGCCCCCGAAGGAGCGCCCTTGCATATCCCCTATGCAGGCAAGTTACGCGACCGGCTCGATCTTCTCGAGGCCGCCCATGTAGGGACGCAAAACCTCGGGAATCGTGATGGTGCCGTCGGCGTTCTGGTAGTTCTCCAGAATAGCAGCCATGGTACGACCAGCCGGCAGGCCGGAACCGTTAAGGGTGTGCAGGTAGCGCGAACCCTTGAAGTTCTCGGGGTCGCGATACTTGATGTTGGCACGACGGGCCTGGAAGTCGCCGCAATTGGAGCAGGAGCTGATCTCCTTGTAGGCGTTGTAGCTCGGCAGCCAAACCTCGACGTCGTAGGTCTGACGGGCAGAGAAGCCCAGGTCGCCGGTGCACAGGCTAATCACGCGATACGGCAGGCCCAGCTGCTGCAGCAGGTACTCGGCCTCGGCGGTCATGCTCTCGAGCTCCTCGTCGGACTCCTCCGGCTTGGCAAACTTGACCATCTCAACTTTGTCGAACTCGTGCTGGCGAATGATGCCGCGGGTGTCGCGACCGGCGGAGCCAGCCTCCTCACGAAAGCAGGGGGTGAAGGCAGTGTAGCGGCGCGGCAGGGTGTCGGCGTCGAGGACCTCGCCGGCGTGCAGGTTGGTAAGCACGACCTCGGCGGTGGGGATCAGGAAGTTATCGCCCGAGACGTGATAGGCGTCGTCCTCGAACTTGGGCAGCTGGCCCGTACCGAACATGGTCTGACGCTTGACGACGATGGGCGGCCACCACTCCTTGAAGCCACGGCTCGTATGCGTGTCCAGGAAGAAGTTAATCAGAGCGCGCTCCAGGCGGGCACCGGCGCCACCGAGAACGGTGAAGCGGCTGCCGGAGAGCTTGTTGCCACGCTCGAAGTCGAGGATGTCCAGATCGGTGCCCAGATCCCAGTGCGGCTTAAAGTCGAAGTCGAACTCGCGCGGGGTGCCCCAGCGGCGACGCTCGATGTTCTCGTCCTCGTCCTTACCGTACGGGGTAGCCTCGCACGGAATGTTGGGTAGGTGAGACATGAAGTCGTACTGCTCCTGCTCGAGAGCGGTACGGCGCTCGGCCAGACCGTCGATCTTCTCGTTGACGGAGCGCACGGCCTCCTTGGCGGCCTCGGCCTCGTCCTTCTTGCCCTCCTTCATCAGGGCGCCAATCTTCTTGGACTCGGCGTTACGCGTGGCCTGGAGCTCCTCGACCTCGGTGATGACGGCACGGCGCTCGTCGTCGAGCTCAAAGAACTTCTCGCGATCCCAAGACGTCTGGCGATTTGCCATGGCGGTATCGATGGCATCGGGGTTCTCGCGAACAAACTTGATATCAAGCATTAGATCCTCCGGCGATATACATTCCATTTAGGTTGCAACCTTGTACATGTATGGGCAAGTATATACTTATGAGCGTTTACGACCCAACTCAACTACGCAAGAAGGCACCCAATGGACGCAGTTTTTTCCTTTTTGTTTGGCACCCGCACCGGTTTTGCCATTCTTTTCGCCGGCGGCATCCTGCTGTTTGCGATTCTTGCCTTTGTAATGGAGAAGCGCACCCATAAGATGTATGTCGACCGCGGTCCCAAGTCCGAGGATGAGGAAGACAGCTTCTGGGACTAACCTGCCAAAAAGAGACAGGCTTATTTTGGTCGGTTTTATCTGGGCAAACGCAAGCGCCCCGCAACTGGAATTGAGCCAGTTGCGGGGCGCTTTTTGCTATAGAGATAAAACCGCAGGAAAAACCTGCCAAAATAAACCTGTCCCTAAATGGAAGGTTTTACTGGAGAGTAGCGTCGATGGCCTTGACTAGGGCGCTGCGCATGCCGGCGTCCTCGAGCGCGACGACGCCCTTGATTGTAGCACCGCCGGGCGAGCACACGGCATCCTTCATCGCTGCGGGATGCTGACCAGTTGCAAGCTGCAACTTTGCCGTACCCAGCACCATTTGGCTCACAATGCGATAGGCATCGGCGCGCGGAATACCGTGTTTGACGGCCGCATCGCCCAGAGCCTCGATCGCCATGGCGACAAACGCCGGGGCGCAACCGCCCACGGTACCGCCCACAAACAGCAGGCTCGAATCGAGCTCGACCACCGTGCCAAGCTTTCCGAGCAGATCGAGCACCGTGGCACGCTGCTCATCGCTAAGCGTGGAAGCCTTCTCGCAGGCGATAACGCCCTCGCCCACCGAAACCGGCGTGTTGGGCACCGTCGAGATATGAGCGACACCTGGCAGGACCTGTTCCCACTTGGCGCTATCCCAGGTCCAGGCGACCGAAAGGACGGCCTTGCCGGCAAGCGCATCCTTGAGTGGAGCGAAGACCCTCTCAATCATGTACGGCTTGACCGCCGCAACCACGATATCGGACGCGGCAACAACCTCCGTCGCATCGTGGCAGGCAGCCATGCCCCGCTCCTCGCAACGCTCAACCAGAGCATCGTAGCGGCCTGCGCAGGCGCACATGTCGCCCGCGGCCACGCCGGCGGCAATCCAGCCATCGGCCATAGCGCTCGCCATATTGCCAAAACCGACAAATCCGATCTTCATATCACACAGTCCTCTCAGATGCGTTCCTCAAAACGAAAGTCATTGTCCCACGCCATTGTTTCGTATTGCCGACCTACTTGTGATACGGCTCGCCACGGCTAATCTTGCAGGCGCGGTAAATCTGCTCCAGCAGCACCACGCGCGCCAGGTTGTGCGGCAAGGTAATGCGCCCAAAGCTGAGCATCTCGTCGGCGCGGGCGCGCACGGCATCGCTCACGCCATCCGATCCGCCAATTACAAAAGCGATGTCGCTGTTGCCTCGCAGCATGAGGTCATCGAGACGGGTCGAGAGCTCCTCGCTCGAACGCTCCTTGCCCTCGATAGCCAGCAGAATCACATGTGCCCGCAGTGGCAGGGCAGCAAGAATCGCCGCGCCTTCTTTGTTGCGCGCGACATCCACACCGCCCGCCTTGGCCGGATCGATATCGGCCACCTCGCGGATATCCACCTTTGCATAGGCACCTAGGCGCTTGGTGTACTCAGCGCACGCGTCCTTCCAAAAGCGCTCCTTGAGCTTACCGACGCAAACGACGGTGTATTTCACGCGCGTCTACTCCTTCGAATCGTTTTGAACTTTGCCGGCGGTCAGCATCTGCTCGAACATCGAGGCCGACTGTGAGAAATCGCTCGGCAGCACGACCGTCGAGGTTTTGCCCGTGCGAGCGAACTCCGTCATCATCTCGGACCACTGCGTAAACATGAACAGCTGGTTGGCCTCGTCGTTGCCGACACCCGTCTCCTGGATGATCTCGAGTGAATCCTTGATGCCCAGCGCGATGGCCTTGCGCTGGTTGGCGATGCCTTCGCCCGCCTTTTCCATAGCCTCGGCCTCGGCGGTCGCCTCGGTCACGCGCTTGATGCGGTCGGCCTCAGCGAGCTCCTGCGCAGCAGCGCGCTTGCGCTGGGCGGCGTTGATGTCGTTCATGGAGTTCTCGACCTCGGTCGGCAGCGCGATCTTGGTGATGAGTGTCGACACCAGGGTAAAGCCGTAGGCAGCCATCTGCTCGGACACGGTGGCATTAACGTCCTTGGCGATGTCATCCTTCTTGGCAAAGACCTCATCGAGCGTATAGACAGGGATGGAAGAGCGCAGGGCATCGGTGATGAAATCACGCATCTGGTCGACGGGCTCCTGCAGCATGTAGTAGCTCTTGTAGATGCCCGAATCTGCCGGGCCGGCGCCCATGTCATAGCTCACGTGGTACTGAGCAGAGACCTCAAGACCGATGGTCACGTTGTCCTGGGTCTTAACGTCGATGCCGAAGCCGTTTTTCATGGTGCGCAGACTCACCGTGGCGGCCTTGCGGTCGATCACGGGTACCTTCATGTGGAAGCCCGCGTTGACGATGCGATTGAACTTGCCCAGGCGCTCGATGATCACAGCATGCTGCTGTTCAACGACATAGCAGGCGTTGGGGAGCAATAGCAACAAAAGGATGATGGGAAGTAGAAGGCTCGTAAGGGTAGCGATGATACCGGACAACAGCATGGTTTCTCCTCTGATAGGCACGCGTTGGGACTAGGATACCCGCACGAAGCAGCTGTGTGACACCAACAAGAGGACCCGTGGTCAAAAAAGGCCAAATATGAGTACTGTTACCAGTTTAGTAACAGCGTATTTGGGTCAAAATCGCCTCTTTGAACCCGAGGTCTATCGAATTTACTTCGTCTTGTCTCAAGATTGGGTCAAATTAGCGTACATCTGTTGCGCAAAATGAGCAAAAATGGCTTCGTGAAATGTCTCTATTTTCGTGCCAGTACTCATATTTGCCACTTTTTGACCACGGGGGCATCTACCGCGCGAAATCGATAGGTCAAATCTGCCAAAAACGGCCCATAACAAAAAAGCTCCCATTGCTGGGAGCTCTTTCATTTAATGGTGCGGGCGAAAGGACTTGAACCTTCATGGGGTTGCCCCCATACGGACCTGAACCGTACGCGTCTGCCAATTCCGCCACGCCCGCGTGCAGGAATTAGAATAACGGAGCGCCACCGTGAACGCAAGAACTATTTTTGAAAAAGTTTGCAGGCATTTTCCCAGGCGGCTCGAGCGATTGCCTCGGCGTCCTCGCCGGTACGATCGACGCGGTCGTTGACCAGCGTGTTTGCTGTAATGGAAATCATTGCAGGCTCGCACTCAAGACCGCGAATGGGCTCCGGAGCCATATAGGGACAATCCGTCTCGAACAGAATACGGTCGAGCGGGGTTGCCGCGAATGCCTCGCGCACGTCGTCGTTGCGCTTAAAGGTAGCCGCGCCGCCATAGGCGATGTAACAACCCAAATCCACAAAGCGCTCCATTGTGGCTCGGTCCTCGCCAAAGCAGTGCAGTACGCAACCGGCCTGGGGCACACCCACCTCGCGCAGCACGTTGTACGCATCCACATGCGAGGTGCGCTCCTCGTCCGTGTCCTCATGACGCAGGTGCAGCTCCACCGGCACATTGCGGCGCACGGCAAGCTCGAGCTGGCGCGCCATGCAATCAATCTGCACGTTATGGGGTGCCGGCGCGATATCGTCGTCATAGTCCATGTGGTAGTCCAGGCCAATTTCGCCGATGCCAACACACAACGGATCGTCGAGCGCAGTCACAATCTGGGCATGGATATCATCGGTGTAGTCCGGTGCGCCATAGGGGTGCACGCCGGCGAGATACTTAATCTGCGGAATATCTCGCATCGGCAAAATCTCGCGCACCAGCCAGTCACTATAGTCCGTCACGCTACGCTTGTCGGCGATGGGGTCGAACATCGTCACCAGCAGGTCGACGCCCGCGGCTTTAGCGCGCACGAGCGTCTCGGGCACTTCTTTGCCCCAGAACGAAAGCAGATGCGCATGCGTGTCGGCAAGCGGTGCCAAGGGCACGGGACAAGCAACCGTCTTCTTTTTCTTGGTAAACGTCACGCGTTCGACATTAGGCGTCATGGGAAAGCTCCTGAGCCAAGCGGACAAAGGCAGCGACGTCGAGCGTCTCGGCGCGCGTGGTAGGTGCGATACCGCAGGCCTCAAAGGCGGCGTCGAGCACGTCCTTGGCAAAACCGTTGGCGCTCATGGAATTACGGATGGTCTTGCGACGCTGAGCAAATGCAGCGTCAATCACGCGGGCCACAAACTCGCGATCGAGCCCCTCGGGCACCACGCCGTCAGCACGGTCGATGCGCACCACGGCAGAATCAACATGCGGCGCCGGCATAAAGCAGCGCGGCGGCACCTCAAAGCGCCCCGTCACCTGCGCATACAGGCCGAGCTTTGCCGTATAGCCGCCATAGGTCTTGTTGCCCGGCGTTGCGGCAATACGATCTGCAACTTCCTTTTGCACCATGACGACAGCGCGCTTAAGCGCGGGCATCGTCTGGAAGAATTGAAGGATGATCGTCGCCGCCACGTTATAGGGCAGATTCGCGACAAACACCGTAGGTTCACCACCGGCGGCCTGCTCAATCTGCCCCGGCGTCACCTTGAGCGCATCGCCCATGATAAAGCGAAAGTTGGCATAGTCGGCGGCGTGGGCGTCGAGCACCGGCTCAAGCTCGGGATCGGCCTCAATCGACGTAACGCACGCCGCCTCCTGCAGCAGGGCCAACGTCAGCGTGCCGCAACCCGGGCCGACCTCGAGCACGCGCTCATCGCCCGCAAGCTCAGCGAGCTCACAGATACGTTCGATCACATGGTTGTCGATCAGGAAGTTTTGGCCCAGGCGATGCTTGGTCGCAAGGCCAAACTCCTCTAGCAGCTCCCTAGTTGCCGTGGGGTTTGCCAAAGGCGAAGTTGTCATGGTTGCCTCCTTAACATGGTGGCTGCATCGTAAAGCAAAAGGGCATGGACCGTTGCGGCCATGCCCTTACATCTAAACAGCAAATTGCCG
>CAUBGU010000069.1 GCA_958435545.1 uncultured Collinsella sp. | reverse complement strand
CGACGCCGAGGCTCAGGCTGACCCGCACTTCTTTGACGAGTTCCTCGAGAAGTGGAACCGCGGCGAATACCACGACTAAGGAGGTTACGCGGTTTTACCAAACCGCGTAACGGGTCGACGCTGCGCGACGCTCGCTGACGTTGAGGGTGCCTGTGGGGTTACCGCTGTTGTTGCGAAGCGTTCTGGTACGGCAAGTTGCTCCGATAACACGTTTGCTTGCTGAGCTTGTGTGCTTCGCTCTTGGCGGTACTCGGCATTCTGCAGCTTTTCAATTGACGGCTCGCGTTTCTGTGAGGGGGCGCGGGCCGGTTTTCTATCAGCCCTATTGACTTGGCGGGCTGTCGTAAGAAAGGGAAGGCTCCTATGGAGTTTGTTCTTGATAACGGCTCTGTCCGCATTGCGTTGAGCACGGCTGGCGGATCGTTCACTTCTATTGCGGCCAACGGCCGTGAGTACCTGTGGCAGGGCGACCCGGCGGTCTGGTCGGGCCAGGCACCCATTTGTTTCCCGATCTGCGGCGGCCTTCGTGACGGTCGCGCGATGACCATGGGCGGCCGCGAGGTCAAGCTTGCCCGTCACGGCTTTGCTCGCAAACAGGAGTGGAAGCTCGAGGAGCAGGGCGACAACATGGTCGCGCTGAGCCTAAGCTCTGCCGACCATGCCGAGTTGCTCGAGCAGTACCCGTATCCGTTTAAGATCGTTGCTCGTTACACGATCGATGCGGAGAAGGTGGCTGTGTCGTACGAGGTGACCAATGAGGGCACCGAGGACATGCCGTTCTTTGTGGGCGGTCACCCCGGCTTTAAGTGCCCGCTCGACGAGGGCGAGTCCTATGACGACTACGAGCTCCGTTTTGAGCAGCGCGAGGCCGCCGAGCTCTGTACTGCCGTTCCCTCGACGGGCCTGATTGACGTTGAGCATCGCAGCAAGAACCCGATGGTTGGCCATGACCTGTCGCTGACCCACGAACTCTTTGACTTCGCGGAGACCATCTTTGACGTACTCGAGAGCCGCGTGGTTACGCTTACCAAGAAAAC
This sequence comes from uncultured Collinsella sp., assembly GCA_958435545.1. Next base: position 6,174 of record CAUBGU010000069.1, on the reverse strand, counting down.
CGAGGACAAGGGCGTGCGCCTGACGTTCCCCGATATGCCGTACCTGATTGTGTGGAGCAAGCCCGAGGGCGACTTTGTGGCCGTGGAACCGTGGGGCGGCCTGTCCACCTGCTCAGACGAGGACGATATCCTGGAGCACAAGCGCGGCTGCCTGGTGGCCAAGCCGGGGGAGACCGTTACCCGCGGCTTTGAGATCGAGATCCTTTAACGAGCTATCGTATGTTTGGGGCCGCGCGTGTCGTGCCCCGGAAACAGGAGTTCAATATGATTCTGACCGTTACCATGAACCCGTCGATTGATACGCGCTATCAGCTCGACAAGCTGATCATCGACGATGTAAACCGTGTGACGCCCGAAAAGACCGCTGGCGGCAAGGGCCTCAACGTGAGCCGTGTGTTGCTGCAGTTGGGCGACGATGTGCTCGCGACCGGTCTGCTCGGCGGCCACATGGGTGCCTATATGGCCGAGCTTATGGATGCCGATGGCGTAAAGAATGACTTTGTGCCCATCGCCGGTGAGACGCGCATTTGCCTGAATATCCTGCACGAGGGCAATCAGACCGAGCTGTTGGAGAGCGGCCCGCAGATCGCCCCGGCCGAGCTCGAGGCCTTTACGGCCAAGTTTGCCGAGCTCGCAGCGAAGGCGGACGTTGTGACGCTTTCGGGCTCGCTGCCGCGTGGTGTCGATGCCGGCTACTATGCCGAGCTCGTCAAGATCGCCGAGGAGGCGGGCGCCAAGGTGCTGCTCGACACCTCGGGTGCATCGCTGGAGGCCGCGCTGGAGTCCGACGCTAAGCCTGAGCTCGTAAAGCCCAACCTGACCGAGATCAACGGCCTGCTGGGTACGTCCTTTACGACCGATGATGTCGATGCCCTGCGCGAGGCGCTCGCCGCCGATGACCGCTTTGCCGGTATTCCCTGGGTTGTCGTTTCGATGGGCGCTGCCGGTTCGGTGGGCTTTCATGAGGGTCGTGCGTTCCGCGCCAAGACGCCCGCGATTGCGGCTGTGAACGCGACGGGTTCCGGCGACTCGACCATCGCCGGCTTTGCGCATGCGATTGCTGCTGGTGCCGACGACGTCACGGTGCTCAAGACCGCCAATACCTGCGGCAAGCTCAACGCCATGGATCCCAAGACCGGTCACCTGGTCATGGACCGCTGGGACGAGATCTACAACAACGTTGAAGTAACGGAGCTTTAGGGTTACGCGGTTTTACCAAACCGCGTAACGGCTCGACGCTGCGCGGGCCGCATTTGGACAATCTGACGTTCAACTTCAAGGGCGCGACCAGAAGGTCAGCGCCCTTTCGTTTCACGTCACCTTGTCTCAAATGCGACCCGCTCGCTGTCGTTTCCAAGACATCGGCGTTGCCTTGCTTCGGGAATGCGGCAGATAGGGACGTTCCTTTTTTGCCGGCAGTTTGGGACACTCCTTACGGGGCACCCCCTCCACAGCGCCTATGCCAGCTTGTCGATTTGCCCAATCTCCCAGAGCGGAATGTTGACGAGCGTGCCCTCGTCTCTATATGCCGCTAACGATGTTCTCACGCAGCGCTCGAGCTTGAACTTCTCGCAGGCAATCCTCAGGCTCTTTGCTTTGAGGTTCTCTGCCGCCTTGACCTCGAGCGGAAGCACGGTCCCCGCATGGTCGATGGCAAAGTCAGTCTCTGCATTGCCGGAGGAGGATGACCAATACGCGGGAGTTTTGCCTTGGAGCAAAAGCTCCTGTGCGACGTATTGCTCGGTCAGCGAGCCTTTGAACTCCGTAAAAACAGCGGGCCCGTTCAGAACAATGGCTGGCGTGAGGGCGGAGAGTGCTCCGAGGATGCCGGTGTCGATGCAGAACAGCTTGAAGCCCGAGAGATCCTCGTAGCTTGTGAGCGGTGCTCTTAGGGCGGAAACACGTGGTACCTTATGAACGATTCCATAGTCCATGAGCCACTGGAGACTTTCCTCAAAATCGCGTGCGCGCGCCCCGGGACGAAGCGCACCGTAGACGAACTTTTTGTTTTCCTTTGCGAGCTGGCCGGGAAGGGATTTCCAAACCAGCCTCATGCGCTCGACGATGCGGGCTGGCGCATGCTTGCCAAAATCGGATTCATAAGCTTCGATGATTTGCTGCTGAAGCCTGCGGGCCTCGATGAAATCGTGGGAAGCGGCGAAAGCGGAGACAACTTCTGGCATGCCACCGACAACGAGGTATTCCTTGAGCAGGCGCTCGAGCTTTTCGGAAACGTTTGCCAGCAGGTCCATGTCTGCGGCAAGGATGGCATCTGCGAGTGGATCGCCATCGACGGCACGAACGAACTCGACAAACCCCATGGGGCGCATGGTGAGCTGGTCGATCTTGCCGACGGGGAACGACTCGTTTTCGCGTCGGAGCGCGAGCCCCATATAGGAGCCGGCTGCCACGATATGGTATTCCGGCGCCAGCTCGTTGAAGTATTTGAGCGAGGTGATGCCACGCGGTGCCTCTTGGATTTCGTCGAAGATGATGAGCGTGTCTGTCGGCGTTATGGTCTGGCCGCGCAGGAGCTCTATCTGGGAGATGATGCGTTTGGGGTCAAGGCTTCCGTCGAACAGCGAACGTACGCCCGGTTCGAGCATAAAGTCAAAACGGATGACGTTTTGATACTGCTGACCTGCGAATTCGTTGAGAAGCCAGGTTTTTCCCGTCTGGCGGGCCCCCTTAAGCAGGAGGGGCTTGCGGTTTTCCCTAGATTTCCAAGCGATGAGTTCGTCCATTAGCTGTCGCTGCATACTGCCTCCTAACGATCATGGTTAGTATAAGACCGTTTCGGTCTTTCCATCGAAAAATGTGGGAGTAAACCACGTTTTTCCATCGAATAATGTGTGAGACAACCACGTTTTTCCATCGAATAATGTGGGGGTTTAGGTCGGCACCTGGGGACGTTCCTTCTCTGCCGGCAGTTTGGAACACTCCTTGTTTTGGTGCAAATTAGCTACCCTTGCATCAGAAAACGGAGCCCGTCGGCGATGTTGCCGGCGGGCTCCGTGGTCGTGTAGGTGGCTATGTCGTGGGGGCTGCCGTTGAGCGTCCGGGTCTGTGCTCTACAGCGAGTCGATAAAGCGCTGCTGGGCGGCGCGGCCGGCTTCGTCCCACTTAAAGACGCCGGCGTTGTCGAGCACGTGGCCAAACGCCACGCCGACCTCCTCGTGCAGGATATCGATGGCGTTGTCGGCCGTAAGCTCGTCGGCGCGGCGGGCAAAGACGTCCTTGGCCCATGCGGCGTGGCTGCGGCAAAGGTCGTCGCCCTCGAGCGCGCCAGCAAGGTCGTAGCTGGCATCGGCTTTGGCCGCCAGCAAGTGCTCGCGGACAGCGCCAAGCTCGGGAACCAGGCGCGGCGGCAGAATGGCCAGGCCCATGACCTCAATCAAGCCGATGTTCTCTTTCTTAATGTGGTGGTACTCAGCATGCGGGTGGAAAACGCCCAGCGGATGCTCGTCGGTCGTGATGTTGCAGCGAAGCGCCAGGTAGGCCTCGTAGATTTCGCCGCCGGCATTTCCGCGAGAGTCGACGCGGCGGATGACGGGCGTCACGGTGTTGTGCGCCACGCCATCGGCTGTGTACGCGATGACGCCCACAGACTCATCGGTCCACTCGCGCCAGGCGAGGATAATCTTCTCGGCAGCGTCGAGCAGCTGAGCGCGGTCATGCGAGTGCAGGCGCAGCACCGAGAGCGGCCACTGCAGCACAGTGCCGGTGACCTGGTCAAATCCGGGCACGCTAAACTGCGAGACCTCAGCGGCATGCATCATGGGGAACTCGTGCGCGCCGCCCTGGAAGTGGTCGTGCGACAAGATCGAGCCGCCCACGATGGGCAGGTCGGCGTTGGAGCCAATGAAATAGTGCGGGAACAGGTCCACAAAGTCGAGCAGGCAGGTCAGGCCCTTGCGGTCGACGTGCATCGGACGATGCTCGGAGCTCATGGCAATGCAGTGCTCGTTAAAGTACGCGTACGGGCTGTACTGGAAACCCCAGCGCTCGCCGTCGAGCTGGATGGGGATAACGCGCAGATTCTGGCGGGCGGGGTGAGCGCCACCGTCGGCTGCGGCGGAGCGTCCGGGGTAGCCCTCGTTTTCAATGCAGAGCTGACAGGCGGGATACTTCTCGCCCGTGTTTTTGGTGGCGCCGGCCGCGGCAATATCGCGCGGGTCCTTTTCGGGCTTTGACAGGTTGATGGTGATCTCCAGGTCACCCCAGTTGGTGGAAGTGCTCCATTTGATGTTGCGCGCGATGGCGGCGCGGCGCACGTAGCCGGCGTCGCAGCATAGGCCGTAGAACCAGTCGGTCGCGGCGCGGGGCTCGTTGACGCCCATGCGGCCGTTGAATTCCTCGTTTACAACCGAAGGCCTCGGCATCAGCGCGCCCATGATGCGCATGGCGATGCGGTCGCGGCCCGACGTCGTATCCTCGACAGCACCATTGGCAACGGCGGCCTCGGAAAGCGCGGCAAGCGTGCCCTCCAGGTCAAAGTCGGGCAGGGTATCGGGGTGCAAGAGCGAGAGTTTCTCAACCTGGAGCGCCCAGGCCATATCGAGCGCGGGCCCCGTAGCGCCGATGCACTCCAAAATGGTGTTGTATGCCCAGATGCGGTCGTCCTGGCCGATCATCGATCGGTGGATGGCGTACTCGATCAGGTTCTGTGCGGCCTCGCGCACGTCAGTCATTACAGCCATGCCGCGTAAGCCCCCTTGTCAGAGATGGCGTAGTGACGGGCAGAGCCCTCGCCCAGCCAGCCGTTCATCTTGGCAATGAAGGTGTCGACCAGGTCGAGCGGCACGAAGGCCTGGATGGTGCCACCAAAGCCGCCACCGTGGATACGGACGGCGCCGCGGCCGTCGAGCACGTGCTCGGCCAGCGCCAGGGCATACATGGAAGGCTGCTCGGAACCCAGCTTGGCAACAACATTCTGCAGGTACATGGCAGAGCTGGCGCCGGACTCGCGCGTCAGGACCAGGAACTGATCGATGTCGCCGGCGTTCAGGGCCGCCCAGCGCTTATCGACCAGGCCATTCTCGTACCAGTAGTGAACGGCGCGCAGGCAGGCACGGTCGCCCAGTTTGGCACGCAGCTCGGGGAGCTTGGCGTCAAAATCGGCAACATCGACCTCGCACAGGCGTGCCTTGCCAAACTCGGCGGCGACGTCTTGCATCTCGCGCGGAACGGCGGCGTAGTCGTCGGTGGCGGCCACGTGGTCGGCACCGACCTTAACGAGCACGAGCGCATAGCCGTGATCCTCAAAGTTGAGCTCGAGCTTCTGGGTTTTAGGCTGAGCCTGGTCCTCAAAGTCCATGTAGGCAAGGCCGCCCAGGCACACGGCGGCCTGGTCCATCAGACCGCAGGGCTTGCCGTAATAGTTGTTCTCGGTGCGCTGGCTCATTTGCGCGAGCGCGACGGGCTCGATGGCGGGTGCGCCCCAGAGGGTTTCCATGGCGCGACCGTACGCGGCCTCGACGGCGGCAGAGCTGGAAAGACCGCCGCCCGAGGGGACGGAGCAGGTAAAGGCAAAGTCGAAGCCGTGGGGCTCAACGCCAAGGGCTGCAATCTCGTGGGCCATGCCGCGGACGAGGCTTGCGGACGTGCCCTTCTCGGACTCCTGAACGTCTAGCGTGTCGAGCGCGATTTCAAACGTGGGATAGCCCTCGTCGGCTACGCGAACCTTGTTGGAATCGGTTGCCACGGCGATGCCGTCGACGGCGACATCGAGCGAGCCGGCGATAACGTGGCCACCCTCGTGGTCGGTGTGGTTGCCGCTGATCTCGGAGCGGCCGGGCGCGTGCACATAGAGCACCTGGCGATCGCCGATGGGCCCAAACTCCTCCTCGAACAGCTTGGTGAGCGTGGCGAGTGTCTTTTCGTCGGGGGTGGTCATGGGAGTCCTTTCCTTGGCGCATACTGACGAGTTTTCCGTCGTAGTGAGTACGTTAACAATCTGAAGCGGCGTGAACTCAGCATCTACGATGCCGCACGTTACGGGCTATGTTAACGTACTCATAACACAACGCTTATCACTTTTTGAGAATCTGGTAATCGGTAGAAATTCAGCCGTGAACGGTATTGCCGTATGGACTTATAGAGCAGAAGAGTTGCGGATTGAAAAAGTAGAGTACGTTAACATGCGTCCGACGATAGCGGGCCTCGGCGCGGGGT
>CAUBGU010000068.1 GCA_958435545.1 uncultured Collinsella sp. | reverse complement strand
AGCCCTGGGTCACACTCGGGCAGAGCTACGGCGGCTTTTTGACGTTGAGCTATCTGTCGCTCTTCCCCGAGGGCATAGCGGCAAGCTTTACCTGCGGCGGCATCCCCCACGTGCCGGCGAGCGCAAGCGAGGTCTACGCGCACACCTTCCCGCGCATGGCCGCCAAGACGCAGCAGTATTATGACCGCTACCCCGCTGACGTCGACCGCGTGGCAGCCCTGGCCGATGCGCTCGAGGCCCAGAAGCCCGTGCTGCCCGACGGCTCGCCGATGACGGTCGAGCGCCTACAGCTCATGGGCAGCGACTTTGGCATGAAGCCGAGCTTTGAGCGCATGCATTGGATTATCGATCACGCGTTTGTTACTGGCGACGGTACGCTTAGCTGCGGCTCCTCGGTATCCGACAGCTTTTTGATGCGCGCCTTCGAGCGCACCAACACGCGTACAAACCCGCTGTACTGGACGCTGCAGGAGTTTATCTACGCCGACGGCGACACCATGCCCATTCGCTGGGCCGCAGCAGAGGAGAAGGCCCATCGTGCCGAGTTCGACACACTCGCGCGCCCGCTCATGTTTACCGGCGAGGCCATGTTCCCGTGGATGTTTGAGCAGATGCCCGAGCTTATGCCGTTTAAGCCCGCCATGGACCTGCTGATGGAAGACACCAGCTGGGACAAGATCTACGACCCGCAGCGCCTAGCCTGCAACGAGGTGCCACTCCAGGCCGCGGTGTATTTCGACGATATGTACGTCGATTCGGGCATGCAGCTCGATACGCTCAGCCGCGTGGGCGACTCGCATGCCTGGGTGACCAACGAGTTCGAGCACGACGGCCTGCACGGCAGCGCGGTGTTCAAGCACCTCTTCGACGAAGCGCTCAACCGCGGAGACCTGCGCCGGATCTTCTAACAAAGGAGTGTCCCCACCTGCCGGCACAAAAGGAACGTCCCCAAGTGCCGGCACGAGAAAGACAGCGCTGCGGGAAACGATCCGCAGTGCTGTCTTTCTTTATGCAAATACGATCAAGTTATCCCTGTGTATCGCCGGCTTCTCGGCCAGGTTAGCGAGCAGGCGGTTGCTGGCGATCTGGTCCTGGCGGCGACCGGCAGCAAGTTCCAGCACGTCCGAATCGGCCTCGGCGATACCGCGGGCGACGACCATACCGCTCGGATCGCACACATCGAGCACATCGCCCTCGGCAAACTGGCCATCGACCTCGCGAATACCCACCGCAAGCAAGGAAGAGCCACGGCTAACCAGCGCCTTCGCAGCACCATCATCAACCGTCACCGACCCATGTGCCTTGTCGCCCAGCGCGATCCACAGCTTGCGGGGCGCGATGTCCAGACGCTCCGCCGGCGGATCGAACAGTGTGCCCACGCTCTCGCCGCGGGCGAGGCGCACGAGCGCATCGGGCTCCTCGCCCGAGCAAATCACGCTCTGAATGCCCGCCGTCATCAGGATGCGACTCGCGCGGATCTTGGTAATCATGCCGCCCGTGCCCACCGATGTGGAAGAATCGCCCGCCGAGGCAATAATCTTGGCATCGATCTTATGCACGACAGGAACAAACTCGGCCGTGGGGTCCTCATGCGGATTGGCAGTATAGAGACCATCGATGTCCGAGAGCGTCACGCACAGATCGGCAGATACCAGGCAGCTCACGAGCGCCGCCAGTGTGTCGTTGTCGCCAAACTTGATCTCGTCGACGGTAACGGTGTCGTTCTCGTTGACGACCGGCACCACGCCCAGCTCCACCAGACGCAGCAGGGCGTCGCGCGCGTGCAGGTAGGACGTGCGACGCGCCGTGTCGTGACGCGTGAGCAGCACGAGCGAGGTAAGCAGGTCGCGCGCATGGAACTCCTCGTCGTAGGCCGACGAGATGATGCACTGACCAGCCGAGGCGCAGGCCTGCAGGCTCGGAAGGTCGCCGACCGGCTTGCGGTCGAAGCCCAACACGGGATAGCCACAGGCAATAGCGCCCGAGCTCACCACGACCAGACGCCAGCCGAGCTTGCGCAGCGCTGCGGCTTGATCGGCAAGTCCGCCGATAAAGGCGCGGTTGACCTTGCCATCGGCGCCCACCACCGTGGACGAACCGATCTTTACCACCATCGTTTTATAAGAAGTCGTCATACGTCAAACCAATCAACTGTTCAGCGAACGGCCGAGCTGGCGGCCAAGGGAGCGTGACTCGCCCCTACCGCCCAAGGAATCATTTTGACCAGGGGAAAGCCGAGGCCGCGGCCATATTCTTGCGCACGAGCTCGTCGCGCACCTGAGCCAGGCCCTGCTCCATGCCCACCACATAGGTCTGCGGGTACAGGAAACGCTTGAAAGCTGCGTCCAGATGATCGAGCGCCCAAACACAGCGCTCGCGCGCGTCCTGGATGCTCTCACGCGGAGCCACCGCACTGCCGTCGCGCACGATCGGCACCAACAGCTCACGATACTCAAGTTCGGACACGTCGGTCACCAGGGCGGCATCATTCACGGCCACGAGGGTATTGCCGCGCGCGGCGCCCTCCCCCGCCAGATGGTCCTCGTCGTAGATCATGTCGCAGACCGGGCCGCCAAAGCCGTCGTAATAACGGCGCACGCGCTGTACGCCCGGGATCGTGCGCTTATAGGGCTGCTCGGAGAGCTTGACCACCGGCGTCCACGGGTCGGCCTCGCTCGCACGGCGGGCGGAAAGCTTGTACACGCCGCCCAGCGCCGGCTGGTCGTAGCAGGTCGCGAGCTTGGTACCCACGCCAAAGCTATCGATGGGCGCGCCCTGGTCGAGCAGCGACTGAATCGTGTACTCGTCCAGGTCGTTGGACACCGAGATACCCACATAGGGCAGGCCCTCGGCATCAAAACGGCCGCGAACATACTTGGAGAGCTTGGCAAGGTCGCCGGAGTCGATGCGAATAGCCGACAGGCGCTCGCCCACCGCCTCCATCTCCTTGGCAACCGTAATGGCATGCTCGCAGCCCTCGCGCACGTCATAGGTGTCGATGAGCAGCGTGCAGTTCTTGGGGCTCGACTTGGCAAAGGCGCGGAAGGCCTCGAGCTCGGAATCGAAGCTCATCACCCAGCTGTGCGCATGCGTGCCAAAGACGGGAATACCGTAGCGGCGGCCGGCGAGCACATTGGACGTAGAGGAGCAGCCGGCAACGTAGCTCGCGCGCGCAACAGCTAGGCCGCCATCGGGGCCCTGGGCACGGCGCAGGCCAAACTCCGCCACGGGGCGACCGTCAGCGGCGAGCACCACGCGCGCCGTCTTGGTGGCGACAAGCGTCTGGAACCCGACGATGTTGAGCAGCGCCGTCTCGAGCAGCTGGCACTCCAGCGCGGGGCCGGTGACGCGCACCATGGGCTCGCGCGGAAAGACGAGCTCGCCCTCGGGCACGGCGTCGATGTTTACATGCGCACGAAAATCGCGCAGATAGTCGAGGAATGCGGACTTAAACATCGCGCCGCCGGCCGGGGCCTCAAGCGATGCGAGGTAGTCGATATCCTCGGGCGTAAAGCGCAGGTTCTCGACCAGCTCGGGCAGCTCGGCGGTGCCGCACATGACGGCATAGGCGCTGCCAAAGGGGTGGTCGCGGTAAAACGCGGTAAAACAACCCTGCTCATTGGCCTTGCCGCTCTCCCACAGGCCCTGGGCCATAGTGAGCTCGTACAGATCGGTGAGCATTGCAATGTCGGTGGGATGCGAGATGTCGGTCAAAGCCATGGGGCGACCTTTCGGATGTGTGGTACAGAATTTGAGGGTTAGACGAGAGCAGAGGATGCGGACATAACGCCCGATGCAAATAGGTTAGAGCAGGCCCATGCTGGTCAGGATCGTGTAGCCCATAAAGATGACAAACGCGATGAGGGCAAGGACAATGATGATTTTTTGAGCCGGCGCCATGCCAGGGATCTCGTTCTCGCCCGTAGGTTCCTTGGAGGTAACCATGCGCTGGGCAAAGGTCATCTCGTCACGGCTCGGCTTGGGCTCGACGGACTTGGGACGAGCGGCCTTTTTAGGCTGAGGTTTGGGCGCGGCAGGTGCAGGCTTCGCAGCAGCGGGCTTGGGTGCGGGCGCGGGCTTGCGCTCGGATGCGGCGTTCGAGGCGACCTCCTCGGCCTTCGCACGCTCGGCACGCAGGGCAGCCAGCTCCTCACGCTCGCGACGGGCCTCTTCCCGAGCCTCGCGGCGGGCCTTCTCGGCGCGGAGCTCTTCCAACTCAGCGCGCTCCTCGTCGGACAATGGTTGGGACTCAAGCTCGGCCATGGTACAGCCCTTTCTTTTAAAAAAAGCCGCCGACACAATGTCAGCGGCTTATCAAATCCAAGGGTGGAGACGAAGGGAGTCGAACCCTCGGCCTCTGCCATGCGACGGCAGCGCTCTCCCAACTGAGCTACGTCCCCAGGACAAGTCGATATTTTACCTACGGCTCGCCAACTGTCAACGCCCAATAACCAGTCTTTTTGGGGCGGAGCTTTTTTGACTACCATTCGCCCGATGATTTTTTTAATCCCCGTCCCAGAAAAATCATCGACGAACGCACTACTTTGCGCTGGTAAGAACACCGGTGGTGTCGAAGGCCGGGGTGAAGCTCTCGTCTACCGCGCCGCCCTCTTGCCAGAACATCGTCGTAAAGCCCAGGTCGTCGGCATGGTCGAGTACTTGCTCGTACTCCTCGCGCGTCACGGCGCGTGCCAGGTCGCCGCCCTGCTCGCGCATGAGCGCATTGGGCGTGTACTGGTTCATGACCGAGATCGGCACGTCGCCCACCGTCTGCCACACCAGGTCTAACACGCGGCACGAGTCATCCGCATGCCCCGGCAGCACCAGGTGGCGCACGATGATGCCGCGCTTCATGAGCCCGTCCTCGTCCACCAGCTCTCCCCCGCGGCGCTCGATCTCGCACGCCATCTGTGCCAGGCCCGACACGGCCACGCGCGGGTAATCCTTAATATGAGAAAGCGACTGCGCAAGCCCGGCATCGGCATATTTAAAGTCGGTGAGCCACACATCGACCAGGTCGCCCAGCGCCGCCACGGCACTCGCGCGCTCGTAACCACTCGTGTTGTAGACGATCGGGATGACCAGCCCGCGCGCCCGTGCCGCGGCAATCGCGGCAGGCAACAGGTGCGCATAGTGCGTCGCCGTTACCAAATTGATGTTGTTGGCACCCTGGTCCTGCAGTTCCAGCATAATCTCGACCAGGCGCTCAGGCGAAATCTCAAGGCCAAAATTGCCGGTCGAGATCTCGTGGTTCTGGCAGTAGATACATTTAAGCGAACAGCCGCTAAAGAAGATCGTGCCCGAACCGGCCTCGCCCGAGATAGGCGGCTCCTCCCACATATGAAGCGCCGCTCGGGCCACCTTGAGCGTGTCGTTAGCACCGCATACGCCGTGCGCGCCCTCATCGCGCGCCGCACCGCAACGGCGCGGACACAAATGGCAGGCGGGCGAAAAAAGATCGGTCAACGACGTCGGCATAAAAACATGCTCCAAAACAACAATTCAGCAGCTCAAATGTAAAGGCCCGGACCGCGCAGACGGCTCCGTCCCTAAGGCGCCGTAATCGTCCGACACGATTTTTGTAATGTCAAGACTGGAATCCACAAAGTGCCGCTTTATGATGTAGGTATTCCGCCCCCCGCGGAGCAACTGGGTGAACCGTCGCGTTTATTTAGGGAGCCCACACAGTCGTACCTAGTACAGGTATCCTTCGTTGTTAAGGACGCTGGAACAGTCGATGAGGGCACCCACCTGTTTTAGGTGGGTTCATTTTCGTAACGTGGGGGGTGGTTTTCTTTTGCCGAAAATCACCATTACGGTCCATATGGATTCCCGCCGGCATCCCGACAAGCCATCGACAACATCCCAATATCTGGTAAGCGCGTGATTATCGCTGCGTGCAATTACATGCACCCCCCTTTGTCGAGTATTATGGTTCGGCTATGCCCTTTGCGCATGGCGTTCTTCTGACCTTTTCCTTCGACGCTTGGCGGTTTTTAGATTCATGGCTTCATCCCCGAGCTACATACCGTACCTATGCGTGGCAGCAGCGGCCTTTATCACGACCTTCCTCGCGGTGCCCCTGGTCAAGCGCTTGGCAATTAAGCTCGATGCCGTCGACTATCCTTCTAAGCGCCGCATCAACACCAAGCCCATCCCGCGTTTGGGCGGAACGGCGGTGTTTTTGGGCCTGGTCGTTGCCTGCATTGTGCAAATCCTAGGCACCTGGCACCTAGGCTGGCCACCCGTCCTGGTGCCGCACCCGCGCCTTCACATTAGCTATCCCATGCTGGCGCTCTCCTTTACCGTCATCTTTGCGACCGGCGCTATCGACGACGTCTTCCAACTCAAGCCCAAACAAAAGCTGGCCGGACAGGTCCTCGCCGCGCTTATCGCCTGCATGGGCGGCCTGCGGATCGGCGTCATCGTCAACCCGTTTGCCCCCGGCGAGATCATGCTCGGATGGCTCGCCTACCCCATTACCGTGATCTATCTGGTGGCATTCACCAACATCATTAACCTCATCGACGGCCTCGACGGCTTGGCCACGGGCATCTGCGGCATCGCGTCGTTCACCATGTTTTCGATGGCCGTTCTCTCGGGCCGCATCGACGCCGCCGCGCTCTCCATTGCGCTCTTTGGCGCCTGTCTGGCCTTTTTGCGCTACAACTTCAACCCCGCAAGCATCTTCTTGGGCGACTCGGGGTCACTGCTTCTGGGCTTTGCACTGGGCTCCATCTCGCTGCTCAACGTGAGCCGCACCGCCGCGCTCACCTCGCTTATCATCCCGCTCATCGTTGCCGGCGTACCCATCATCGACACGTTTAGCGCCATCGTGCGCCGCAAGCGCGCCCACATTAGCATCGGGCAGGCCGACAAGGGTCACATCCACCACCGCCTGATCCAAGAAGGCTACAACCAAAAACAGGCCGTGCTGCTCATCTATGCCTGGTGCATCATGCTTTCGGCCGGCGCCGCCGCGATTAACCAGGTCGAGGTGCCCATGCGCGTGCTCATCTTTACCGTGCTCGCCATTGGCTCGGCGGCCTTTGCCAAGCACCTGCACCTGTTTGAACCCGTGCTACGCCACCATTACAACAAGCGCACGCACGAGGACGAGCTCGTCACCCCCGACGACCCCGCCTTTAAGCAGGAGGAGCAGGCAGCCGAGGAGCGCAAAGAAGAGCGCCACCACAAGCTCTAGGGCAAGCTGCCGAGGATGTGCCAAGGCACCGTTAGCCAAGCGCGGCCGCGCCGCACCCATCGCACATGCCGCACCACGCGCGTCCCTCTCCCGCCCCTCGCCTACTTACGCACCGCCCCTCCAATAAACGCGTTATCATCTTGACCCATGAACATACGTTAGGAGCA
>CAUBGU010000067.1 GCA_958435545.1 uncultured Collinsella sp. | reverse complement strand
CGCAAGACGGAAAGCACATTAAGTGCTTTCCTTTGCGTGCGGAACTCGCGATAAAGTTCATATAGGCAGCCCGGTTCCCGCGGCGCGCAGGGACTCCCATCCCAAATGTGCGGAGCAAAGCTCCGCACGCCAACTTTTTCTTTCAGCTAAAGAACGTCGGAAATTCGACGCTGGCTTGTTAACCTTGCTGGACGTTGTCGACGCCGATCCAGCCCAGAAGCTATATCGATACAGAAAGGCCCCCGACCGGAGGGGCCGGATATAAGGTTTATCGCGAGTTCCGCACGCAAAGAAGGCCACTTAATGTGGCCTTCGTCTTGCGCAGGACTGTAGAGCAGGAAACCTTATATCCGGCCCCTCCGTCCGGGGACCGCGCCGTACCAGCTACAGCGTCATGTTCGGATCGGCGTCGACGTCGAACGGCGAGATTTCACCTCGGTCGAATTTACGGCGAGCGACCTCCGCGATCATGGCGGCGTTATCGGTGCAGGCAGACAAGGGCGGCACCGTTACGCGGATTCCCTGACGCCCGAGTTTCTTGATCATCATCTCGCGCAGATGCGGGTTGGCCGAGACGCCGCCGCCGATGCAATACTCCTTGCACCCGGTAGCATGCAGGGCGTTTTTGGCCTTCTTGTACTGCACGTCAAAGACCGCCGCCTCAAACGAAGCCGCCAAATCGGGCAGGTGAATCGTGCGCCCGGCCTTGGTCTCCTGCTCGATGTAGAGCGTCACCGCCGTCTTGAGGCCCGAAAGCGAGAAGCGGTAGTCTCCCCTGCTGTTCAGCGCGCGGGGAAAATCGATCGCCTTGGGGTTGCCCGTCTCGGCAAGCTTGGAGATGATGGGGCCTCCGGGATAGCCAAGGCCCAGTGCCTTTGCCACCTTGTCAAAGGCTTCGCCCACGGCGTCGTCCAGCGTCTCGCCAAGCACCTCGTAGTCGCCCCATGCCTTTACGTGCACGAGCATGGTGTGCCCGCCCGAAACGAGCGTAAAGATAAACGGAGGATTAAGGTCGGGCTGCGCCAACAGGTTGGCAAACAGGTGACCCTCCAGATGATTGACGCACACGAGCGGTTTGCCAGCAGCATACGCAAAGCCCTTGGCAAAGGCAACACCCACCACCAGGGCACCTACCAGGCCCGGACCCTGCGTCACGCCCACGGCGGCAAGCTCACTTGGCGCAATCGCCCCGCCCTCAAGGCCAAGCGACGCCGCGGCATCTTCAAGCGCCGCATCTACGACGCCCACGATGACCTCAACGTGCTTGCGCGAGGCAATCTCGGGTACCACGCCGCCAAAGCGGGCATGAAAATCAATCTGCGTCGACACCTGGTTGGCCAGCATCTTGCCGTCCGCATCGATAATTGCCACGGCTGTCTCGTCGCAGGAACTCTCGATGGCAAGCACCAGGCGGCGGCGCTCGATTTCGGCACGCTCCTCAGCGTTGCGTTCGGGCGCGGGCAGCGGCCATACACGCTGTTCGGCAGCCGTCGGCTCGGGCGAGGCATTGTCGAGAGGAAGCACCAGGGGCAGCGGCGCCGTCATGACGATGGCATCCTTGCCGGCACCGTAATAGCCACGGCGACGACCCGCCTCGGTAAAGCCCAGAGCGGCATAGAGCGCAATTGCGGCCTCGTTGCCGTCCTCAACCTCAAGCGAAGCCGTGGTGCAGCCGAGCATCTGCGCGTCATAGCTCACGTGCGACAGAAGCTTGCGGGCGATGCCCTCGCGGCGATGCGCCGGATCGACGGCAACGTCCATAATCTGCACGTCCCCGTCGACGACCATACCGCCGGCAAGGCCCAGGAGCTGGCCGTCATCGTGCGCAACCCACCAGCTGCGCGGAGCGGCAACGTCCTGACCCAGCTCGGACAGGAACATACTCGGGGTCCATGCCTCGTGCCCGGCGCCTTCAAAGCAGGCTGCCTCCAGAGCGCTCGCACCCTCGGCATCAGCCGCACCCATGGGGCGGAACTGCAGATGGCGACCGGCGAGCTCATCAGCCACGCCCGTAATTTCACTCTGCGCGCTCTCGGCAAGCCCAAGACGCCTGCGCTCGTTTTCCTCAGCATCCGAAAGGCGCGTATAGATCGGCAAGACGCGAGCCGGATCGCCATCGCCTGCGGCGTGCGCCATCAGCAGGCCCTCGCCCGAGGGCCACCACAGGTCTCGCTCCACGCAACGCGCCGTCTCATCCTCGCCCAGCAGTTTGCCATAACGCACGAGACCGTCACCAGTTAACTGAACCTGATCCCAGTCCGCGGTCTGGCGCCACTCATCAAGCGCCACGGCGGCCTTGACCACGCGCTCGCGCTCAAACAGACGCTCGGGACCCTCATCCCCCAGCACATAGAGCGCCGGGTACACCTCGCCGCGCATGGCATCGGCAAGAACACCAAGCTTGCCGCGTACGCCGGCCTTCCATGCTGTCCAGGCGCAAGCGTCAAGTGTCGACACGCCCAGCAACGGCACGTTGGCACCGCGTGCCAGACCCTTTGCGGTGGAGATGCCGATGCGCACGCCCGTAAACGAACCCGGGCCGCGGCCGACCACATAACAGCCGACATCGCTGCGATCCAGGCCGGTCTGCTTCAGTACGCCATCAACAGTATTCACGAGCTCCACGTTGGCATGGCGACGGCACATATGGTCGCCAATCACCAGCTTCGCCTCACCCGTCTGCCCATCAATCCAGCTTGCCGCGCAGGCAAGCATGTCGGTCGATGTATCGAGCGCCACCACCAGCGCGTTATCGTTATGCAAGCTCATCTTGTACAGCCTTATCTATCAAATGGGAAAGCTCCCTAGCGCGCTCGCCGTGCGCCTCGAGCGTTATCGTTCGCACGTCGCTGTCGTCCTCGTCGCGCTTAAGCGTCACCGAAAGATACTCATCTGTCAGTTCATCCTGAAACTGCTCGCCCCATTCCAGCAGGCAAACACCCTCATAGCCCAGCACGTCAAAAATGCCCGTATCCTCAAGCTCGTAGGCATGCTCCAGGCGGTACAGATCAAAATGGAACAGCGGAATACGCCCTTGGTCATGAACGGCCATGAGTGCGAACGTAGGGCTCGTGACCATATGCTCATCGCCCAGAGCGCGCGAAACGCCCTTGGTAAAGTGGGTTTTGCCCACCCCGAGGCCGCCGGTCAAGATCAGCACATCGCCATCTTCTAGACACGGTGCGACCAGCTCGCCAAAATGCTCCGTATCGGCAGTACGGGCCGTTCTATAGATACCTACCCCCAGGCGCTCCAGGGACATATACGCTCCTTATTATTATTCCGAGGCGGTCTCCGGCGCGGGGTGCCGCTCCAGATAGTCGCCCAGCATCTTAAAGTCTTCCTCCAGCAACTCCTGCCACGCCGGATTGCGCAGCGCCGCCGCAGGATGAAACGTCGGCATCACCACAAAGTGGCCCATCTGATGGAACCTGCCGCGCAGCTTGGTAATGCCGATCTCGGTCTTGAGCACAAAGTGCGTTGCGGGGTTACCGAGCGTCACGATGATATCGGGCCAGATGCTTCGAATCTGCTCGCGCAAAAACGGTGAGCAAGCCAGCACTTCCTCGGGACGCGGATTGCGGTTTCCCGGCGGGCGGCACTTAAGCACGTTGGCGATATAGACGTCCTCGCGCTTAAGACCTGCCAGGGACAAAATGCCGTTGAGGTCTTCACCCGCCGCCCCCACAAAGGGTTCGCCCTGCAAATCCTCGTTGCGACCCGGTGCTTCGCCAATAAACATGACGCGAGCGTGGGGGTTTCCCACGCCAAACACGATGTTATGGCGCGACTGATAGAGCTGGCAGAGATGGCAGTCGCCTAAAACAGCCTCAATCTCCTCGAGTGCGACCTCACGTGGCGCCTGATGGGTATGGCCGGGGATGTGCATGACGCCCATAGCGGCTCCTACACGTAGACCTTGTCGAGACGCATGCCAAAGCCGCAGGCGACCTCGTAGTTAATCGTTCCGCGCAGTCGGGCCATCTCGTCCATAGTGATCTCGGCATCGCCATCGCGGCCGACAATGATCATCTCGTCACCATACTCGGCCTCGGGAATCTCGTGTGCCGGGTTGGACTGAATGGCGACCATAAACTGGTCCATGCAGATATTGCCAACCTGATGCACACGCTCGCCGCGATACAGCACATCCATACGATTGGAAAGCGTACGCGATAGGCCATCGGCATAACCGATCGGCAGCGTGCAGATCTGAACGCGCGTACGCGGTACGCGGTAGGTAAAACCGTAGCCCACGCCCTCACCCATCGCAGGGTGTGCCACGCGCGTCACACGCGCATGGACGCTCATAACGGGATCAAGCTGCATCACGCGGCCACTCAGCTCGCACGGCTGCATGCCATACAAGCCAACGCCGGCGCGGATCATATCAAAATGCATCGAGGGGTCGAGCATCGAGGACGGCGTGTTGGCGCAGTGCACGATACCGCACTCAAAACCCGCATCCTTAATGGCCTGAACGGCCTCGGTAAAGCGCTGACACTGCAGCTTGTAGTCCCAGCCCGAAGGTTCATCGGCCGTGGCGAAGTGCGTAAATACGCCGTCGCACTGAATACCGCGATGGAAATTTATACCGCGGACAAAGTCGAGCACCTGCGTGTAGTGAACGCCGATACGATTCATGCCCGTCTCGATGGCGAGATGATACTTGCCCACTTTGCCCGCCGCGACGGCACATTCGCCATACGCAAGAGCAAAGTCAGACGTATAGACCGAAGGCATGATATCAAACTCGAGCAACGTCGGAATGGCCTCGATAGGCGGCTCGCTTAGGATGAGGATGGGTTTCGTAATCCCGCCCTGTCGGAGCTCAACGCCCTCGTTAACCGTCGCCACGGCAAACATGTCGGCGCCGGCCGAATACATAATCTTGGCGCACTCAACAGCTCCATGACCATAAGCGTCGGCTTTAACCACGCAGCACAGGCGCTGACGCGGATTCAGCAAATTCTTATAGGCCCTCGTGTTGCGGCGAAGCGCCCCGCGGTCGATCTCGACCCAGGACCAACGCGTCAAATCGGCTTTATTCATAATTAGTCATCCGACCCTTCGTCCGTGATTCCCAGATCATCGAGTGCATCCTTTGCCGCCAACTCCATGGCGGGACCGATCAAGTCGATAAGATCGGTCGCGATAACGCTCTTCTCGCCAAACTCCGTCGCCGCGGCAAAACCGGCATAGCTATGAAGCGCGACGGCATACGAGTACAGCAGCTCCCAGCGGTCCATCTCGTCGCGCATGGTGGCTAGCGTGCCGGCCAGAATACCCGCAAGGACGTCACCCGAGCCAGCGGTCGCCAACGACGCCGGGCCAGAGAGCGGCAGCAGCACGCGCTCAACACCGCAAATGGCCGTCGTCGGGCCCTTAGCGATAACAACGAGGTTATCGGAACCGGCGGCCCAGACAACCTTTTGCGCGGCGGCAATCGCGGTTCCAAGATCATTGACCTCATCACCGGCGACGAGACGCGAAAGCTCACGATAATGCGGCGTCATAACGAGCGGCTGCTCACGACGATACATCTCGGGATTACTGTCGATGCCATCGATTGCAATCTTGGCAAGGCAGTTGAGAGCATCGGCATCCAAGATAAGCGGTACGTCGAGCTCAAGCAGACCCGAAACCACCTGCATGGCACCGGCAGATGTCGTCATGCCGGGACCACACAGCACGCAGCTATATTTCTTGGCAATCTCACATACCGTCATGCGCGCAGCGGCACCAAAAGAACCGCGGGAATCAGATGGAATAGCAAAGACCGGAATCGAGGGGAGCGCCATGCGGATAAGGTTGGCACACGCATCCGGAGTCGCGACTGCCACATAGCCGGCGCCTGCGCGGGCAGCGGACTTGGCAGCCATAATGGCCGCACCAGGATACTGCGCCGATCCGGCAACAATGAGCACCGAGCCGCGCGAGTACTTATCGATATTCGTAGGCAGCGGAGCAAAATAGTCCACAAGGTCACCGGGTTCCACGATCTCGGCAGCATGGTCGACATCGTCAATAACCTCATCAAGGCGGTCATACAGACCGCCGCAGACCAGATCGCCTGCATATTCGGGACCGTCAGCGCTGTATAAGCCGATCTTGGGAGCAATCATCGTCACCGTACGCTCGGCACGAATGCAGTCGTCATCCACCACACCCGTCTCGGCATTCAGGCCCGAGGGAACATCGATGGAGACAACGCGATCGGCATTTTCATTGACCGTGGGGATCCAGATTGAAAACGGCGCACGAAGATCACCATGAAAACCGGTACCAAAAATGGCATCGACTACAACATCAGCCTTATCAATCAGCACCTCCAGCTCATCACGAGAGGGGCCGACACACACATGCACGTCGCGACCAGCAGTACGACGGGCGACATGACGAGCGAGAGCGGCAGGGATCTCATCCGGCTCAACCGGAGAGACGATATCTACATCAACGCCCTTATGCGTCAGAATGTCAGCGGCAACCCAGCCATCTCCGCCATTGTTGCCAAAACCGACCAATACAAGAACGCGATCGGGGTTGAGCTTTAAAATCTCGTTAGCAGCAAATTCGCCCGCCAACTCCATGAGTTCGGCCTTCGAGGTACCCTCACGCTCGATAATATCTTCGAGGCGAACGACTTCCTCGGTACTCAAAACCGGTTTCATCTATGCTCCTAGCATATCTTGCGGATCATCATCCAGATGTTCCGACAAAGCAGATTGTTGCAGCTGTTCGAGCTCGTCTAAGACAGAACGAGCCTCTTTAAATGTCTGAGCAACGCGCTCCTTCGTGCTCACCTTTTCTTCCTTGGGTTTAGGTCGAGCATCCTCGGTGATCGCAATGGCATTAGCGACAGCCAAGTCACCCGTCAGAGTAATAGAAAGAGCGACCTCGACAACGCCCAATTCCTGGGCGATTTCGAGAGCACGACCCGAAAGCAGCGCTTTTGGCTTGCCGAGCTTATCGCGCGTTACGGAAACGTCTTTACGGCCAACGCCCTGGCTAAAACCCGTACCAAGCGCCTTAAGCACCGCCTCGCGAGAAGCAAAACGACTGGCATAATGCGCGGCAGGACGAGACGAGGCATCGCAATACGAACGCTCTTCATCGGTAAACACGCGCCGAACAAACGCGGGCGTATTCTCAAGGATTGATTTCATTCGCGAAATCTCGACGATATCAACGCCGATTCCGGCTTCGGCCATAATCACCTCCATGCTGCACAGACTATGACATTGTAGCCCGTTCGCAGAAGATGCGACAAACGAGGGTCAAAAACACAGCGAGAGTGGAGTGATGGCCCTATAAACGCAAAAAGGGGGAGGCCGCGAGGCCTCCCCCTTCTCAATCTCGATGGCGGCTCGGTGCCGTCCACCGGTCAGCGGCGCCCTGGCCTCCCACGGGCTGA
>CAUBGU010000066.1 GCA_958435545.1 uncultured Collinsella sp. | reverse complement strand
GGGCGCGTTCGGCATTCCATGCAACAAGTGCCTCGTGGACCGCTTTGGCGACATCGGCCGGAACGCCTCGAACTTCCGCGATCTCTTGCTCGCTCGCCGCGCGCAAACGCTTCATCGAGCCAAAATGGCGCATAAGGGCACGTTTTCTGGTGGGTCCCACGCCTGGAACGTCATCGAGTACCGAAACCGTCATGGCTTTATCGCGCAATTCGCGATGGAACGTGATGGCAAAACGGTGCGATTCATCGCGCACCTGTTTGATTAGATAGAGCGACGCGGACCCGGTCGGAAGCACGACTGGAGTCTCGTCCCAAGGCACGAAAACCTCCTCATCGGCCTTTGCCAAGCCACAAACTGGTATATCGAGCCCAAGAGCCTCAAGTTGCTTGATCGCAGCGGTCAATTGCGGCTTACCGCCATCGACAACGAGCAAATCGGGGCGCGATCCAAAGCGCTCGTCGGCCATGCGCTCGGGAGCATAGCGTCGTCCCAAAACCTCGGACATCGACACGAAGTCGTTTGCCTCGTCCAATTCGGCCTGAATTTTAAAACGACGGTACTGGCTCTTGTCGGCGCGTCCGTTGGTAAACACCACCATCGAGGCGACGGTAAAGGTTCCGTGCAGCGTCGAGATATCGAAGCACTCGATACGCATCGGCGGCGCTGGCAGCGCCAGCGCGCTTTCGAGCTCCAGGAGCGCCTGATTGGTGCGGTCGTCAGCGTACCCCGTTCGCATCATGTAGCGCATGAGGGCATGGCGCGCATTTTTGGATGCCATATCGAGCAAACGGTGCTTTTCGCCACGCTGCGGCCTATGGAGATGGCAGGAACGCTCGCGCTTGCCCGCAAGCCATTCCCCCAGCGCCTCCGCATCCTCAAGCTCGACGGAAAGGTTGACCTCAGCTGGAATATCAGCCGTCTCGTCGTAATAGCGCTTAAGAAAGCCCGACTGGAGCTCTTCCTCGTCAACATCAAGACCCTTGTCGAGAATGAACTCGCAGGTGCGAACTGTTCGGCCCTCGCGAACGACGAAGACGCAAGCGGCGGAGATGGTCTCCTCGCGATAGAACCCGATGACATCGATATCGACACTGGAGGGAAAAACGACTTGCTGACGATCGTCCAGACCCCTGATGACCTCCAAACGACGTTTGACGCGTGCCGCGCGCTCAAAGTCGAGCGCCTCGGCGGCATCCGTCATCTCGGAGGTCAGCTCATCGACGACATCCTTGCGATGGCCCGACAAAAAGCGCTCGACACGCTTGACGTTCTTGGCATAGTCTGCCGGGGAAATCGCGCCGACACACGCACCCGGGCCGCGCCCGACATGGTAGTCAAAGCAGGGACGCCCGTTTTGCGCGCAAATCATATTGACGATGTCTTCCTCGCCCTTGTGGGACTCAACGATACGGCGACAACGACGCCACTCCGCACAGGATGCGGAGCAGATGGGAATAACCTTGCGCAGCGT
Organism: uncultured Collinsella sp.; assembly: GCA_958435545.1. Next base: position 6,052 of record CAUBGU010000066.1, on the reverse strand, counting down.
ATCTATCGTCTCACGTGCCGCACGGCTATCGGTATAGGGTCCAAAATAGCGCGTTCCCGGCTTATGACGCTCACGCGTATATTTGATAGCGGGATACAGGTCGCCCTTTGTAATGGCGATAAAGGGGTAGCTCTTGTCATCCTTGAGGTCGACGTTAAAGTACGGATGGTACTGACCAATCAAATTGCGCTCGAGCACCAACGCCTCATGCTCGGTCTCCACCACGATATAGTCAAAGCTCGCCACCAGCTGCATCATCAGCGGAATCTTTTGACGCTCATCCTGCAGTGTCACGTATTGACGCATGCGGGCGCGTAGGTTTTTCGCCTTGCCCACGTAGATGACATCGCCCTTGGCATCCTTCCAAAGGTAGCATCCGGGCTGTGTGGGAACGCGCGAAACCTGCTCGGCAAGCGTTGGAATGTTGTCGTGACCGGCCACGCGCACCTACTTGCGACGAAGCAGCGCCGAGACCTCGGGCATCTTAAGGACGACGGCAAGGCCAAAGGTAACAGCAAGCGAGACGACACCCGCAACGCAAACATAGCCAAGAGTAATCAGAATCGAACCGCCAAGCGCCCCGACAAAGTGCTCAAGCGCCCACATGACGCCGGCGCCTGCGGCAGCACCCAGGCCACCGAGCAAAAGGCCAAAGAAACCGCCATGTAGGATAGATTTGACCTGAAGGCCACGCAGACGACGACGCAGCCACCACAGCGAACAACCGACCAAGATCACGTAGTCGACGACATACGAAAGCGCGATTGCCGGCATGCCGAAGCCCAGCACAACGCCAAACAGCAGAACCGAGCCGGCCTGGCCGATGGCAGAATACAGGCAATAGCGACTATAGGGCTTCATGTCGAGCAAGGCAGAGAAGCTCTTCTGCATCAACACGACCACGCCGTAGAGCGGCAGCGAGAGCGCCAGGTAGACAAGGTACTCGGACACCAGCGTCACGCCGGATTCATCGAACTTGCCAGCACAGTAGATCATGTTGAGCGGACGCGCGAAGACAATCAGGTACAGCGCGAACGGAATCAGGAAGAACAGCATCTGGGCGACGCCACGCGAAATGCCCGTGCGAACGCTGTCGTAATCCTTCTCCTGCGCGTCGTGAGAGAGCTCGGTATAGAGCGCCGTCGAAAGCGAGGCGGCAATCAGCGCGTAGGGCAGCGTGTACCACAGGCGCGCATAGGCGATGACGGAAGGACCAGTCTCGGGCTGGACCACCAGCGCGGCAGCGTTGGTGATAGAAGTCGAGACAAACATGCACACCGTGGCGAGCAGCGTCGGGATACCGAGCGCAATCGTCTGCCGCAGTGCGGGGTCCTTAAAGTCGATATGGATATGGGGGTGCACGCCGTGCTTGCCAAGCGCGGGGATCTGACATGCCATCTGAACAAAGACACCGAGGGTCGTACCGGCCGCAATCAAGATGATGCCGGCACGTTCGCCAAACTGTGCGGACACGGGCGCAAAACCCATAAAGCTCGCAATGACGATCACATTGTTGAGGACCGGAGCAAACGTCGACCAGAAGTAGTCGCGGTGTGCGTTGAGAACGCCCGAGAACACCGAGCCCAAACCATAAAACAGAATCTGGATGGCAAAGAAACGGAACATGAACGCAGCGGTATCCATGCTGCCGCCGTCACCCGAAAGGAACGATTGCGTCCAGATAAAGCCCGGGGCGAACACGGTCCCCAGCAACGAAATGCCACCCAGCACCAAAAGCAGAATGCCGAGCAGGTTGCCCACGTACTCGTTTGAGGCCTCGCGACCCTGCTCACGCCTCACGCCCATGTACACGGGCAAAAACGCCGTCACGAGCATGCCGCCCATCACGAGTTCGTAGAGCATATTGGGCAGGTTGTTGGCGACCTGATAGGAGGACGAGAGTAGCGACATGCCGATAGCGGCCGCCATTGCCCACGTGCGGATAAAACCGGTGACGCGAGACACGATAGTCAGGATGGTCATAAGCCCGGCGGAACGACCAACCGTGGAGTAGTCCGACGAGCCCATGTCGTCAGTGTCATCTCGCGACGAAGAAGCTTCGGATGAGGGTGTCTGAGGCGCAGATTCTTTTGCAAAATGAGCTCCGCGCTTCAATTCTTCCTGCGGCATCGCTCAGTCCTCTCTCGTAATCGCGGCAACCGTCGCCCCGCAAAATGCAATTAAATCATCGGGTGCAAGCTCGAGCTGATAACCACGCTTGCCTCCCGAAATAAAAATGGTATCCCAAAGGACACATGTCTCATCAATGAGCGTCCGGTAGCGTTTTTTCATACCGACCGGGCTGCAGCCGCCGCGAACGTAGCCAGTCGCCGCAAGCAAATCCTTCACATGCATCATGGCCAAGGACTTCTCCCCCGCGGCACGCGCGGCGGACTTTAGATCGAGCTCGTCGGCAACAGGGATGCAGCACACGACATAGTCGTTGGACGGTGTCACACAGACCAAAGTCTTAAATCCTTGACCGGGCTCCTCGCCAAGCTGCTCCGAAATCGCGACCCCCAGGCCCACCGACTCATCGCCATCGTCTTCGTACGTATGTAGAACATAGGAAATGCCGGCGCTTTCCAGCTCGCGCATCGCATTGGTTTTTGGCGTCTTTACAGCCTTTGCCATGACATATCCTTTCCCTCGCATTCGGACGCAAGGATTAAGTATATGTCCAATTCGGCTGCATACGTCACTTCGGCACAGCAAGCGCCATCGAATCACAAGGAGTCGATGGCGCCCATAAACTGAATCGCCTATTTATTGAGCATCAAGTTGAGCCTGGCGCTCCCGGTCACGCCTGAGCAACGGCGCCAAAAACTTGCCCGTATAACTCTGCGGACAGTCCGCAACCTGCTCCGGTGTACCCGAAACCACGACGGTTCCGCCGCCGTTACCGCCCTCGGGACCCATATCGATCAGGCGGTCGGCAACCTTGATGACATCAAGGTTGTGTTCAATCACCAGCACCGTGTTGCCCGCATCGACCAAGCGCTGCAGTACATCGAGCAGCTGGCGGACGTCCTCAAAATGAAGGCCGGTCGTCGGCTCGTCCAAAATATAGAACGTCTTGCCCGTCTGGCGTCGATGAAGCTCCTTGGCGAGCTTTACACGCTGCGCCTCGCCGCCCGAAAGCGTCGTGGCGGGCTGGCCCAGGCTCACGTAGCCCAAGCCTACATCGTACAGCGTCTGGAGCTTGCGCTTAATCTGCGGGATATTCCCAAAGAAGGCCAGCGCCTCGGTAACGCTCATGTCGAGCACGTCCGAGATGGTCTTGCCACGATAGGTGACCTCGAGTGTCTCGCGGTTGTAGCGTTTACCGCCGCAAACTTCGCAGGGAACGTAGATATCGGGAAGGAAGTGCATCTCGATCTTGATCTGTCCGTCGCCCTTGCACGCCTCACAGCGCCCGCCACTCACATTAAAGGAGAAACGACCTGGCGAGTAGCCGCGCGCCTTCGACTCCGGCGTACTCGCAAACAGTGCGCGAAGATCATCCCACAGGCCGATATAGGTAGCAGGGTTGGAACGCGGCGTGCGGCCAATCGGCGACTGGTCGATATCGATAACCTTATCGATACACTCGATGCCCTCGATTTTCTTATACGGACCCACAGGGCGCGTCGAGCGGTGAATGGCATTCGTAAGGGCAGGCGCAATGGTGTCGGTAACTAGGGAGCTCTTGCCCGATCCCGACACGCCGGTAACAACCGTAAGCGTACCAAACTCGATCTTGGCAGTAACGTTTTTGAGGTTGTTGGCTCGAGCGCCCGTAATTTTAAGGCAGCCGCGACCGGGTTTGCGCCGTTCATCAGGCACCCGGATCATTCGTTTGCCGGTCAGATAAGCGCCCGTCATCGACTCAGGACACGCCATGATATCGGCAGGCGTTCCCGCCGCGACTACGTGTCCGCCGTTGACGCCGGCGCCGGGCCCCATGTCGATCACGTAGTCGGCGGCACGGATTGTATCCTCGTCGTGTTCGACGACGATAACGGTATTGCCGATATCGCGCAGGCGCTCGAGCGTCTTGATCAGGCGCTCGTTGTCACGCTGATGAAGACCGATCGAGGGCTCATCCAGAATATAGAGCACGCCCATGAGACCCGCGCCGATCTGCGTTGCCAGTCGAATACGCTGTGCCTCGCCACCGGAAAGCGTCGCCGAAGCACGATCGAGCGTCAGATAGTCGAGTCCAACATCGACCAGAAAACGCAAGCGCTCCAGGATCTCCTTGACGATACGGCCGCCGATAAACCGTTGACGCTCGGTAAGTTCCAAGCCCTCAAAAAACTCGAGCGACTCACGGCACGACAGGCAACAAACCTCGTAAATGGACTTGCCGCCCACGGTGACGGCGAGCATCTCAGGGCGCAAACGAGCGCCGTGGCAGCTCGAGCACGGTTCCTCGCGAATGTACTTCTCCAGGCGCGCCTTGGTGTTCTCGTTCGTCGTCTCGGCATAGCGTTCGTACAGGATGTTGCGAACGCCCGAAAACTTTGTATCCCACTGGCTACGACGTCCGTCGAGCTTTTGGTAGTCGACCGAGATCTTCGTATCGCCCAGGCCATCCAAGAATGCACGACGCACGCGAGGGGGCAAGTCCTCCCACGGCGTATCGGCGCTCACCTTAAAGTGTTTGCAGACCGCAGCAAAAATCTGCGGATAGTAGTTCGAATTGCCAAACAGGCTACCAAAGACTCCGTCGGCAATGGACTTCGAGGGGTCCTCAATCAGCGCCTCGGCATCAACGGTTTTCTTAAAGCCCAGGCCGTCGCACTCAGGACATGCGCCATAGGGAGCGTTGAACGAAAAATCACGCGGCTGAAGATCGTCAATGGAGTGTCCATGCTCCGGGCACGCCAAGGCCAACGAATACTCCAGCAGTTCGCCCTCGGTCCCCTCGGGAGCATCGCGATCGGGCAGCATGTACACGTTTACATTGCCGTGCGCCAAGGCAGTCGCCTGTTCAACAGACTCGGCGATGCGGCCCAGAGAGTTTTCCCGAATCACGATGCGGTCGACCACGACCTCGATATCGTGCTTGAGCTTCTTGTCCAGATCGATCGGATCGTCGAGCGAGCGCACTTCACCGTCGACACGCACGCGGCTAAAGCCCTCGGCGCGAAGGTCCTCAAACAGTTTGGTGTACTCGCCTTTTCGCCCGCGCACCACCGGTGCCAGCACAAACGCGCGGCGGCCCTCCCCCGCCGCCAAGACCTTGTCGGCAACCTGGTCGGTCGTCTGACGCTCAATGACGCGGCCGCATTCGGGGCAGTGCGGGGTGCCCACACGGGCGAACAGCAGGCGCAGATAGTCATAAATCTCGGTTACGGTGCCAACCGTCGAGCGAGGGTTTTTAGACGTCGTCTTTTGGTCAATCGACACCGCCGGCGAAAGGCCGTCGATTGAATCCAAGTCGGGTTTGTCCATCTGGCCCAAGAACTGGCGCGCATAGCTCGAAAGGCTCTCAACGTATCGACGCTGGCCCTCGGCATAGATAGTGTCAAATGCCAGCGAACTCTTGCCCGAGCCAGAAAGACCGGTAATGACCACGAGTTGGTCACGCGGAATGGAAACATCGATATCACGGAGGTTGTGCTCACGAGCGCCGCGAATAACGATAGAAGAATCAGACATGGAAGCTCCTTGCCTCCTATTGCATCGAATCATACTGTCGATGAGTTTAGCGCACTCGACGCGCACAGATGTTCGTAATACAAGATTCGCAGACCTTTAGCTTTGCGTATCGGGCGCTTTGTTTCTCGAAATGCCGTGGAAAGGTTACAGTAATCTAATACTGAACTTAATTTGCCGTAACAGAGGAACGTCCATGACCGAAGATATCCCCCTTGAAATCACTTCGAGTGACATGGCCAATCTGCCCATATTCATCGCCATCCTTATCGTGGCCACCGTCGTCGTGCGCGTGTATTTTTCAATCAAACACAATGAAAAGCCACCCATTGCCCGCGTCTTTTGGTGCGCGACGCTCCTCATCCCGCTCGGCATGGTAGCTGCATGGATTACGAATCAATTGCTCGTA
>CAUBGU010000065.1 GCA_958435545.1 uncultured Collinsella sp. | reverse complement strand
GGTCACCAAGCACAACCTCAAGTACCGCCGCTACTACCACCAGTTCGACTACTAAGAGCTGGCCGCAGGGCCGATATCTTGGCTGGTTGATATCTCGACCCTACACAAGGGCGTCCGCATTCGCGCGGGCGCCCTTTTTGCGTTGCCGTCGGCGCAGGGTGTCCTCGGCGGGAATCTCATCCCGGAATTTCGGCTCAGAGTGGGATGCGGTTTCCGGATGCGTCCCATTCTGAAGCCCCGAAACGGGACGCGCTTTCCGCTTGGGGTCCGATCCGGAAAGCTCATCCCGTTCCGAGCATCAAATCCGGGACATGCTTTCCGCGCTCCGCCCCTTGCAGAAAGCGCGTCTCCTTCCAAACACAAATCTTGCGGTACAGCTTCTGCAAAGACGCGAAGTGGCCGCTGACAGCAAAGAGGGGCTGCCGAGACAATGCCCGACGGCCCCTCCCCTCATAACTTGCTATCGATGCCAATCGCCACAAGGGCGCGGCTGCCTACTTGCTGATCGCGCCCGTCATATAGATAAACTGCACGCGATTTATATGTCCGCCCTGCTCGCCGTTGACAAAGTCCGTCGGCGTAAAGCCGGGGTTGAGCATTTCCTCGATCTTGTCCTTAACGGTGTCGATGACCTGAGTATCGAGATTGCTCGTTCGGTCGGTAAGCTCCTGCATGCCGTTGCCGAGCTCGGATGCGCCGCTGGCAAGCGTACCTGCACCCGAGGAGAGAAGATTCATGCCGCTAGCAAGGCTAGCAGCACCTGTCTTGAGCTGCGCCGCACCGTTGTTGAGCTGTGATGCGCCGTTGGCAAGCGCGGGCGTGGCACCGTTGAGCTGCTGTGTGCCCGCAGCAAGCTGGTCGGTGCCCGCGGCAAGAGCCGCGGCGCCATCGCTCAGCTGACCCGCGCCCGTTGCTGCAGAGCCAACACCGGCGACAAGACCGGGGTTCACGGCCGTGGGGTTTGCCGGGTTGATCGCGCTGTTCATATAGGCGATGGCTCCGGCCAGGCTCAGCTGTTGGCCATCCTGGACAGTGGTGTAGCCCTGAATGGCGCTATCGAGCGCGGTGACGGCACCCTGGGCGCCGCCCTGGGCGCCGGCCGCCTGGGCCAAAGTCGTAACCTGATCGGTAAGCGTGCCAAACATGGACTCGGCACCCTTAAGGCCCTGCGACACCTGCGTGTTAAGACCCTGCGCGCCCGCAACGGCATTGGATGCAGAATCGAGAAGCGCGGTAAGACCCGTCGCATCGGCGCTCGATGCCGCCGTGGCGGCGGCACCCGCGCTGGTAGCAGCACTGCCGGCACTTGCGGTGGCGGCATCCAGCTGTGCCGTAGCCTCGCTTAGCTTGGCTGCCGCAGCCTTGGCGGAGTCGAGATCGGCCGCGTTATCCAGCGCGTCCTGAGCATCGGCGACCGCCGCCTTGGCAGCGGCAATAGATGCAACGGTGCTCTCGGCGCCAGCCTTTGCGCTCTCGGCGTTAGCCTTTGCCGCATCGTTGCCCATGGCGCTCGCGGCCTGCTTTGCCCCGCCGAGCGCCTGCTGTGCACCGGCAAGGTACTGCCCCTCGCCGCTGAGCGCCGCCGTAAGACCCTGCGGCCCGTACAGCGCGCTGTAGGCGTTGCCCGACGTAGCGGTCACGGCGTCCTGGGCCGCCTTGGCCGCAGCCTGCGCCTTGGCAAGGTTTGCCTCCTGAGCCTGCTTGCCCAGCGTCAGCGCGTCGACGTACGTATCGGACCCAGCGGCAATTCCACTTATGCCGCCCGAGATCTGCTGTGCGCTCCCCTGCAGCTTGGAAAGGCCCGCCGAAAGATCGGACGCACCGCCCTTAAGCTGCACGGCACCGGCATTAACCCCCTCGGCACCGGCATTAAGGTTGCTCACGCCTTCGACCAGCGTGGGGACCTGCGCGTTGAGCTGACTCGTACCCGCCGCGAGCGCAGCGGCGCCACTGGACAGCGTGCCGGCACCGGTATTGGCCGTGGCAAGCGAGGCCGCGAGCGTCTTGACACCGTCGGCAACCTGGCCAGCACCGCTATTGGCCGTAGCAATACCGTTGGAGAGCTCCACGAGCTGGCTCGTATCCATGCTGCTCGAGTCCACATCGATGGCAAGATTCAGCGGCACGCCGACAATCTGCCAGCCATCAAACTCAAAATCCTCAACATCGGTCGTAATGGTGTAGTCTCCGGTGCTGCCGGGAATCACCATGTAGGTAAGCTGCGTGTTGGAGCCGTTGGCAGCAACCGTGGCGCCCTCAGCCTCAATATCGTGTGCCTCGGCATCCTTAAGCTGACCGGTAATCTGAACCAGGTAGTTATCGGCATAATCGCCACCGGTATAGTCGTCATTCTTTTCGACCTTGAGCTTCATAGTGAGCTTGCCGCTCTTGCCCGCCAAATCCTTGGCGTCGATATCGCGGCCATCGAGCTGGTATGCCACGGTGACGTTCCACGGCATCTGAGTGTTCTTGTCCAGATCGCCCTGGTAGACAAAGTCCTGCACTCCCTGGCCCGTAACGGCAACCGACCCGCTGTCGTCCGTTAGTTTTTGAGTCGTCGATAGGTTGGTCACTTTGTTATAGGTGCCGGCATCGTCGATCTTGACGCCCTTATTGGCCTCGAAGCTATTGACCACGTAAACACCCGTGCGATTGCCGTCGGCATCGGTTTTGACGTATACGACCTGGTTTTTCTTATATCCCGGCGTGCTGTTATCGGAGTCCGTCGCCATCTGTTCACTCGTAGCCGAGGCAGCGCTCGTCGACCCTACGCCGTCGGCGAACACAACGGCACCGGGAACGGTAAGGGCCACGGTCAGACCGGCGGCAAGAGCGAGCGCAGCGATGCGCTTATGGGGACGACGTACAAGATCGCGTTGGGCTTTGAGCTCTTTCGAAGCGGTATCAGTGGTATGGGTATGCATTGCGGTATTCCTTCCAACTGCTTTGTAAAACGTTACTGAGCGGAGCCGTCCGCAGCCGATGCCTCGGTGGTATCCGAAACCGGATCCTGGGCATCCTTGGGCAAAAAATGAGCTTTGAGCGTGGTCTTGCCGATGAGGCCATCGAGCACATACAGGAAACCCGGCAGCGCAAAGAGTACGGCGACTAGGGAGATGCTCACGCCGACGCCCAGGAACCAGCCGATCTGCTTGAGCACGCCGTGGCTCGAGATCGCATGGATCAGGAAGCCACTGATTAGCAGAACCGATCCAGAGGTCAAAACAGGAATCGTGCAAGCTTCCATGGTCTCGAGTAGCGCTTCGCGCTTATGCATGGTCACGCGGTCCTCACGATAGCGGTCAGCAATCAGGATGCCGTAGTCGACGGCAACGCCCAGCTGGATGGAGCTCACAATTAAGTAGGCGAGGAAGAACTCGTGCATACCGGTGTAGAGCGGTGCAGCAAAGTTGACCCAGATCGAGGTCTCAATCACGAGCACCAAGATGATCGGCAGGCTCAGCGACTTGGTGGCCAGCAGCAAGACCGCGAACACGGCCACGACGGCGATGAGGTCGACCTTGCCCTTATCGACGGTGATGGTGTCCTTAAGGTCGGTGGTGCTCACGCCCTCGCCGGCGAGCATTGCCTTACCCGGATAATGTTTGTCCGCGATACAACGAATCTTCTTGACCAGCTTAAATGTACTCGGACCCTCGTAGGGCGCGGTAACCGTGAGCACCAAACGGCTGTAGTGCTCTCCCTCCACCAGATCGAGCGTGTCCTTTTCGGCCATGCCCGTGGGGATATAGGGACTCGCAACGTCAACATAGCTCTGGATGGACTTGACCTCGGGGAGCGCCTTGAGCTCATTGGAGAGTGCCTGCTCCTCGCTCACCTCTCCACGGGGAACGAGCACAACGTAGGTATCGGAGTTGCCAAAGACCTCCTTGACCTTGTCCATATCCTGACCAAGCCGCGTATCCGAACCAAAAATGTGCGAAGTGCCGTAGTAGTACGTGATATCGCTGGAGGTCGATGCCACACGCGCAGGGTAAACCACGGCGAGGATCACGACGGCAGCGGGGATACAGACCTTGAGCACCAGACGGGCGAACTTACCCAGCGGCGGGACAAAGGGCCTGTGCTGCGATTTTTGCACAAAGCCATCGAACTGAACGAACATCGAAGGAACAAAGGTAAAGACCGATACCAGGCTGATGGCGATACCCTTTGCAAGGGCAAGACCAAGGTCGGGGCCGATCTTAAACTGCATGGCGGCAAGCGCGATAAAGCCGATGCAGACCGTGCAACCGCTCGAAAACACGGCGACCGAGGACAGGCAGCACGACTGCACCATGTCTTCGGCAACGCTGCTGTGGCGGCCACGCTCCTCGTTAAAGCGGTGCAGCAAAAAGACCGAGAAGTCCAGCGCGATGGCAACCTGCAAAATGGAGCCCGCAGAGTTGGTGACAAAGCTAATCTCGCCAAAGATGAGGTTGGTGCCCCAGTTGATAAACACCGAGACGCCCAGGCCCAGCAGCACCAGGATGGGTTCGGCCCAGCTGGTAGTCGTGATGACCAGAATCACGAAGATAATCGCTATGACAGCGACCGTGATAATGCTGATCTGCTGCTCGGTCGATGTGGTGGCGAGCGCGTTAGACATGGCCGAGCCCGTAATGGCGCCCTCGTCGCCCACGATATCTCGAATAGCGTCGGTTGCCTCGATCTCCTTTTCGGAATTAACCGTCACCGTAAACAGGGCGTTGTTCTTTTTGTAATAGGTCTCAACGGTGTCTTTGTCTTGCGTGGCAAGCGGCTGATCGATATCTGCCGCGTCGTCAAGCCATAGGACCTCCTCGACGCCGTCGACCTTTTTGATTTTGTCCTTGTATTTGAGCGCCTGAGCGATCGAGACATTGGGCACCATAACGCGACAGTTGGGAATGTCACCCTCAAACTCATCACCCATGGTATTCAGAGCGACGGTCGACGCCGCTTCGTCGGGCAGATAGCTCGTAATGTCGTAGTTAACGCCTACAAACTGGCGCAGGAACAGGCATACCAGTGCTGCCACCGCATAGAACGCGATGATGGGTTTGCGGTGCTTCACGACCCATCGAAATAGCTTCTCTTTCAACCTCAATCCTCCATAACGCTCAGCCTATATTTTGCTCTTTGTTATATTCCACATTTGGTAGTTATACAACATGTGTAGGATAAAGGCGCCATAAAGATATGCGATTGACGCGGTCCCGGAGCCAAAACAGCCGCTGCAGAAGCAGTTCGGAAAAGGTCCTCAGCGGAAACTGCATCCCAGTTTTTAGACGAAAAACGGGATATGGTTTCTGGTTGGCCTAGATAATCGTCAGATTTAGCTGAGCGTCTGCCCCTATGTTTCCAAATGAATACGGTGTGAGCTGCGGACAAGGATTTTCCCCGCAAGCACTCTAGTATGCTAAAGTACCCAGAAGATCGGCGGAGCTATGCCGGTCTTCTGTTCTATATGAAACACAGCATGAGGAGGCTCATCAGATGACGGCCACACCGTGGGGATTCCGGGACATATTGCCCGAGGAGGCTCAGGCGCGCGAGGAGATCGCATGTACGGTGAAGGGCTGCTTCAGGGAGCATCATTACCTTCCGGTCGAGACACCGCTGCTCGAGGACAAGGGTTCGCTCGAGGAAGGCGGCCGCATTGCGGACACGCCGTTTAAGCTCTTTGATGACGACGGCCGCCTGTTGGTGGTCCGTCCCGACAACACGCTGCCGATCGTGCGCTTGGTTTCGACCCGTATGCGCGCTGCCGACTTGCCTCTGCGCTTACGTTACGAGGCGCCGGTGGTTCGCGAGTGTCAGCGCAATGCCGGTGGTTCGCGTCAGTTTACGCAGTTGGGCTTTGAGCTTATCGGCGCGGGCGATACCGCGGGCGATGTCGAGATTGTCTCGCTCGTTGCCGAGGCCGTACGCGAGCTGGCACTTCCCGGTGCACACATTATCGCAGGCAGCGTGCGTCCGTTTAAGGAATTGCTCGCGGTATGCGAGGATCGTGAGCTGGCTGCCGAGGCTCTGCGCTGCGTGCATGCCAACGACTTTGTGGGCCTCGATGCCCGCGTGGCAGCAAGCGTCGAGTCCGATGCCGTCAAGGCCGCCATTAGCGAGCTGCCGCGCCTGCACGGTGGTGCCGAGGTGCTCGACCGTGTGGATGCGCTACTGGCGGCTGCCGGTATCGCTGCGCCGCTCACGCGCGAACTGCGTGCCCTGGTTGAGGGCCTGGCACCCGAGGACGCCCAGGTGCTGTCGTTCGACTTCTCTATCATGAACTCTTTCGATTACTACACGGGCCTGGTCTTTAAGGCTTATGCCGGCGGACTGCCCGATCCGGTCGGTTCGGGCGGACGCTATGACTCCATCTTTACCGGCGCATTTGGCGACGGTATCGAGGTGCCGGCGGCGGGCTTCGCCTTTTCGCTCGAGCGCCTGGAGGCCGCGCGCACCTCGGCCGAGGATGCCGCTTCCGACGGCGATCACGCCGCGGGCCGTGGCGCCGAGGGCCCGCTGCGCATCGCCGTGCCCAAGGGCTCGCTTAAGGCCGACACGCTCGACGTGCTCGAGGCCGCGGGCCTGGATGTCTCTGAGCTGCGTGACCCCGGCCGTCATCTAATCGTGCGCGGCCGCGACACGCGTGCCGACGAGGGCACGGTCGGCGATATCGAGTTTGTCATCGTGCGCCCCAGCGATGCGCCCGCCTTTGTGGGCTGCGGCGGCGCCGACTGCGGCATCTGCGGTTGGGACTCGCTCATCGAGGCAGACCTTAACCTGCTGCAGCTGGTCGACCTGGGCTATGGCCTGTGCACGTTTATCGAGGCGGAGCCCGCATGGCGCGCCGGCCAGGCCGAGCGCAACTATGCCCGTCGCGGGTCGCTTCGCGTGGCCACCAAGTACCCGCGCATCGCGAGTGCCTGGTATGCCGAGCGCGGCGTGAACGCCGACATCGTTTCGCTGCACGGCAACATCGAGCTGGGCCCCATCGTCGGCATGACCGATCGCATCGTGGATATTACCGCCACGGGCGCCACGCTGCGCGACAACGACCTGGTCATCACCGGTCGCATCATGGACTGCACGGCCCGCTTCTTTGTCAACCCGGGTGCCGCGCGCCTTGATCCGCGCGTACGCAATCTGGCAGATCGCCTGGCCGCGGCCGTTAAGGACAAGCATTTTGAGCCCGTCGCGGGCTCGGCACAATAGCGCGAGCGCGCACGGGCGCCCCAACGTACGGGCTGCGGGCCGATTGGCGCCGCCGCCCGGTCTCTCGTTTTTCGAACATAACCTCGACCGATAGGGGATACCGATATGAAGACCATCAAACTTGCTCCCGGTGAGCGCCTCGTTACCAACCAACTCAACCGTAAGGGCGTGCTGCCGCAAAACATCGTCGACGCCGCCCGCGATATCGTGGCCAACGTGCGCGCCAACGGCGATGCCGCGGTGCGCGATTACTGTCAGCGTTTTGACGGTGTCGAGCTGCAGAGCTTCCGCCTGCCGCAAGAGCAGATCGATGCCGCGCTCGAAGGTCTTGATCCGGCCTTTGTTGCCGCGCTCGAGAAGGCTGCGCGCCAGATTCGCGAATTCCACCAGCGCGAGGTCGAGCAGAGCTGGTTTACCACGCGCCCGGACGGCACGATGCTCGGCGTTAAGGTGACCCCGCTCGCGGCGGCCGGCATCTA
>CAUBGU010000064.1 GCA_958435545.1 uncultured Collinsella sp. | reverse complement strand
CGGTCTTTCATGCAGCAGGGGCTCTCAATGTTTTTATGTCCTGCTCATATCGTCTCTGCCGGCAGTTAGGGACAGTTCCCAAGTGTCGGCACATAAAGAACGTCCAACTGCCAAGTGCCACATCTGTCCCCTTTGCACCAAAATGGTGCAGATTAACCTGTCCCCAATGCACCAAGCGTGCCGCGGGGGCCGCGTTGTGACACAATGGCGTTTGTTCGATTCGTTATGCGAAAGGCCAACTATGGCAAATAAGAAAAAGAACCCTGCGCCCGAGCCGACGCCCGAGCAGCAGGCTCGCGCTGCCTCCAGCTCTCGCAAGAAGCAGCGCAAGACGTACGTGTCTAAGACCGTCAAGATCGTCCTGGTGGTCATCGGCGTGCTGGCGATGCTGCTCTCGGTCTCGGCCATGGCATGCTCCGGTCTCATGTCGCAGGCAGAGGATACCTCGAGCTACAAGCTTACCGGCGGTGTTGCTGCAACTATCAACGGCACCAACCTCACCGAGGACACCGTGACCAAGCAGATCATGAGCATGCGCACGTCCTACGGCTACACCAAGGATAAGGATTGGGCGCAGTATCTGGTTGACAACGACCTCACGCCCAAGAAGTACCGCAAGCAACTCATCGACTCCTACACGCAGCAGATTCTGCTTCAACAGGCACAGAAGGAGAACGGCGTGACGGTGTCGGACGAGGAGGTCGAGAAGGCTTGGAAGGACGCGTGCAAGAGCGCGGGCGGCGCCAAGGCCTTTAAGAAGACCCTCAAGACCTACGGCTATACCGAGGACACCTACAAGGACTCACTCAAGGAGAGTCTGGCGCAGCAGAAACTCAAGGATGCCGTCGCGCCCACGAGCAAGCCCAAGGACAGCGAGATTGTCGATTACATCAACGAAAACCTGTCCAGCTACAACGACGCCCGCCGCTCGTCGAACATCCTGATCAAGGTTGATTCTGACGCTTCCGACGAGGACAAGGCTGCCGCCAAGGCCAAGGCGCAGGAGTGCCTGGACAAGATCAACTCCGGTGAGCTGAGCTTTGAGGACGCCGTTGAGCAGTACTCCGAGGACACCGGTTCCAAGGAGAAGAAGGGCGATGTGGGCTGGGATAAGCTCACCACTTTCGTCGACAGCTACCAGACGGCGCTCGAGGGACTCAACAAGGGCGACGTGAGCGAAGTCGTCGAGTCGACCTATGGCTACCACATCATCAAGTGCACCGACTACTTCCATGTCGATAATCAGGTTGATGACATCAACCAGGTGCCCAAGGACATCAAAAAGTACGTCTCCAACGTGGTGAAGACGCAAGCGGCCAGCACCGCGTACAGCGAGTGGCTGGAGCAGTACAAGAAGGATGCCGACATCACCGTCAACCCCATGCCCAAGGACGTACCCTATAACGTGAGTCTGAAGGGCGTCACCAAGAGTTCGACCGACGATTCGTCGAAGACTGAGTAACCATGGGGCGGTGCTCGCGTGAGTGCCGCCCACGCTATTAGAGAGGATTTGCAGATGACCAACGAAGAGCTGCAGAAAGAAATGATCGCGGCCATGAAGGCCAAGGACAAGGTTCGCCTGTCCATCATTCGCCAGGTCAAGGCCGAGGTGAAGAATATCGAGGTTAACGAGCGCCGCGATGTGACCGAGGAAGACGTCAACAGCATGATCAAGCGCCTGATCAAGCAGACGAGCGAGACGCTGGAGATGTCCATCAAGGCCGGCACCGACCAGGAGCGTACCGACAACCTGACCGAGCAGGTCAAGATCCTGGAGAGCCTGCTGCCCGCGCAGGTTTCGGGCGAGGAGCTCGAGGCCCTGATCGAGCAGGTTATCGCCGAGCTGGGCGCCACGTCCAAGAAGCAGATGGGCCAGGTCATGGGTGCCCTGGGCAAGGCCACCGGCGGCAACTTCGATAAGCCGGCCGCAGCAAAGATCGTCGGAGCCCGCCTCGCGTAGGGGCCGAGTGGCACACAGTTGAGGCTGAGGGGGCGTGGCCGTCATGGTCGCGCCCCTTTTTGCTGGGCTGGGCACTCATTGGGGACAGGCTTAAATGAGTGCCCAATGAGCAGGTACTCATTTAAGTCTGTCCCCAATGAGTGGGTGGAAGGTTGCGGGTTCTTTACGGGAATGTAGTGTGGGCTGCGGAAACGTGGTTCTTTCCGTACAATAGTTCAACTCGTGTAAACGCAGGGAAGGGACATTCATGGCAGACATGATCGAGATCAAGCATCTCAACAAGTACTTTGGCGACCTGCATGTGCTCAAAGATATCAACCTCACCGTCAAACGTGGCGAGAAGCTCGTAATGATCGGGCCTTCCGGCTCGGGTAAATCGACGCTCATCCGTTGCGTCGATTATCTGGAGGAGCCTACGTCGGGCGAGGTTGTCATCGACGGTACGCCGCTCACCAAAAAGAATCACCTGGAGATGGCTCGCAAGTACAGTTCCATGGTGTTTCAGCAGTTCAACCTGTATCCCAACATGACGGTGCTGGGCAACCTGACGCTCGCGCCCATCAAACTGCAAAAGAAGAGCAAGGAGGAGGCGACCGAGATCGCCATCGCTGCGCTCAAGCGCGTCGGCATGGCACATAAGGCCGGCGAGTATCCGCAGAATCTCTCGGGTGGTCAGCAGCAGCGCATCGCCATCGCCCGTGCCCTGTGCACCAAGCAGCCCATCATCCTGTTTGACGAGCCGACCTCGGCGCTCGACCCCGAGATGGTCCAGGAGGTTCTGGACGTTATGATTGAGCTCGCGCAGGAGGACATCACCATGATCTGCGTGACGCACGAGATGGGTTTTGCGCGTCAGGTGGCCGACCGCGTCATCTTTATGGAGGACGGCCGCATTCTGGAGGAGGGCACGCCCGAGCACTTCTTCGATAACCCCGAGAACCCGCGCTGCCGCGAGTTCCTGTCCAAGATTCTGCACTAGGCGCGGTGATGGACATGACGGATATGACGAGGGCGGCCGTGTCGCGCCGCCACTTTTTGCAGCTGGCGGGCGCCGGCATGCTCGCGCTGACGGGGACCGCGCTTACCGGTTGCGGCAACTCCGCCGGCGGCGAGGGTTCCGACAAGGGGTCCAAGCTTGCGGCCATCAAGTCGCGTGGCCATCTGAATGCCGGCGTTAAGAAGGACGTTCCCGGCTATGGCTATTACGACACCGCCAAGGGCCGCTTTGAGGGCATGGAAGTCGATTTGTGCTACCAGATCGCCGCTGCCGTCTTTGGCGTGAGCTACAAGGAGGCCCGCGCCCAGGAGCTTGTCGAGTTTACCGACGTAACGCCCAAGACACGCGGCCCGCTGATCGATAACGGCCAACTCGACGTGGTCGCGGCGACCTACACCATCACCGACGAGCGCAAGAAGAGCTGGGATTTCTCGACGCCGTACCGCACCGACTACGTGGGGCTCATGGTCAAGAAGCGTTCGGGCTTTACCTCGATTGAGGATCTGGACGGCAAGGTCATCGGCGTGAGCCAGGGTGCTACCACGCAGGGCCTGATCGAGCAGATGATCAAGGACAACGGCTTTAGCTGCAAGCCAGAGTTTAGGGCCTTTAGCGGCTATCCCATCATCAAGAGCTCGCTCGACGCCGGCAATATCGACGTCTTTGCCATGGACCGCTCCACGCTGGCCGGTTACATGAACGAGACCGTTGAGCTGCTGCAGCCCGAGGTCAAGTTTGGCGAGCAGGGCTACGGCGTGGCGACCAAGAAGGGCTGCGACCTTTCGGCCGTGGTCGATCAGGTGATTTGCGATCGCCTGGCCGACGGCTGGCTCGACCAAGAGGTCAAGACCTGGGGTCTTGTATAGGCGCATCGTCCAAGGAAGGAATCAAATGCTCGAAGGATTATTTGACGCCGACCGTTGGTCGACGACATTTCAAAATATGGGGCCCTTCTGGGAGGGCTTTGGCGTGACGCTGCAAGTGGTCGTTGCCGGCCTGCTGTTGTCGCTGGTGCTGGGCACGCTGCTGGGCGTGTTCTCTACCACTCGCTCGCGCGTGCTGCGCGCCATAAGCCGCGTGTACGTGGAGTTTTACCAGAACACCCCGTTGCCCGTGCAGGTGCTCTTTATGTACATGGCCGGTCCGCAGTTTTTGCAGGCCATAACCGGTGCCGACCAGCCGGTGCGCATCGCGCCGTTCGTGCTGGGCTTCTTGGGCGTGGGTCTGTATCACGCGGCCTACATTTCGGAGGTCATCCGCACTGGTATCGAGGCGGTTCCGCGCGGTCAGATGGAGGCGGCCCAGAGCCAGGGCTTCACCCGTGCGCAGGCGTACTGGTACATCGTACTGCCCCAGACATTCAAGATCATTCTGCCGCCGCTGTGCAACCAGGCGCTCAACCTGGTCAAGAATACGTCGGTGCTGGCGCTTGTGGCCGGCGGCGACCTTATGTACCGTTCCGACAACTTTGTGAGTCTGTACGGTTACCTGCAGGGATACATCGTCTGCTGCCTTATGTACTTCATCATCTGCTTTCCGCTCGCCATACTGGTGCAGTGGCTCGAGCGCCGCTCCAAGGAGCGTCCGCGCGGTGTGAGCCTGGCCGAGCTGGGGCTCGACAACGTAGAGGAGGCCTAGCGCATGGAAATCTTCAACGCGACCAACCTGCTCTACATTTGGGGCGGCTTTGTTAAGACGATCGAGATCTCGGCGCTGTCGATCTTTTTCTCGCTCATCTTTGGCACGGTACTGGCGCTCGTTAAAAGCTATGCGCCCCGCCCGTTCCGTATTTTGGTGAGCGCCTATATCGAGCTGTTCCGTTGCACGCCAAACCTGCTGTGGATCCTTTTTATCTACTTTACGGTGCAGGGTTTGGACATTGTGATTTCGACCATCGCCTTTACGCTGTTTACCAGCGCCGTTATGGCCGAGATTGTGCGCGGCGGCCTCAACTCGATTCCGCGCGGCCAGTTTGAGGCGGCGCAGAGCCAGGGCTTTGGCTTCTTTGCCACCATGCGCTACATCATTCTGCCGCAGACGTTTAAGACGATCATTCCGGCGCTGTTTAGCCAGTGCACAACTGTCATTAAGGACAGCTCGTATCTTTCGGGCATTAACGTGGCCGAACTCATGTACACGGCCAACGTCGTGATGGCCCACGCGATCGACCTGTCGCAGGTGCTTATGCTCTACGGCCTGGTTTTCGCGATGTACTTTGTGCTCAACTTTGGTATCTCGCTGCTGGTCCGAGCGTATCAACGTCGTATTGTGGCAGCGTAGTCCTGCTTCCCCAAGCACGGCATCTTGCCCCTCAATCGTCGCTTGCGTACATTTAGTACGCGGCGCTCCTCTTTCGGGGCAATCTGCCGCACTTGGGAAACCAGGACGGTCGTAAGTGACAAAATGAGAATCAGGAATCGCCTATTTCTCATTTGTTAGAAAGGAATCGCGATGAGCGATCTGGAGAACAAGAAGAATCCTGTGGTCATTACCATCGCGCGCGACTTTGGCGCCGAGGGCCACGAGATTGGTCGCATGCTTGCCGACGAGTTGGGGATTCCGCTGTACGATAACGAGCTGCTGGTGCGTGCGTCGCTGCGCGCGGGCGAGTCGCTCGACAAGATGGCCGCCTACGACGAGCGCCTGGCCGTGGAGAA
Source organism: uncultured Collinsella sp. (assembly GCA_958435545.1). The sequence continues at coordinate 2,100 of CAUBGU010000064.1, read as the reverse complement.
CATGGCGTTTCTGCCCGACCGCTACGATGCCCGTTCGTACTCGGACAAGTTGTTCCAAAAGATGAGCCAGGTGATTTTGGATCTGGGTGAGACCGAGAGCTGCATTATCGAAGGCCGCCTGTCCGATTACCTGCTGCGTAACAACCCCAACCACATTGCCGTATTGGTGACCGCTCCCTTTGAGGACCGCGTCGAGATCGTGCGCAAGAAGCGCGGTCTTAACAAAAAGAAGGGCGCCAAGCTGGTCAAGCAGCAGCAGAAGGCGCGCGAGGCGTTCTATAAGCGCTACAGCGCCGGAAAGTGGAAGATGACGAGCGGTAAGGATATCGTTGTCAACCGCGCCAAGTTGGGACGCGAAGGCTGTAAAGACGTCATTGCCGCTGCCTACCGCTACAAAGTGGCGCAGCTCGAAGGCTAGCCGATCAAAACCACCACAAAGGGGACAGCACCTTTGTGGTGGTTTTTGTTTTAGGCAGAGGGGAAGGCTTTGGCGAGACCGGCGCGCGTCTGCGTGTCGGTCTTTTGGTAGATAGAGCTCAGGTGGCGCTGCACCATGCGCATCGAGATACCGAGCTCCTCGGCGACCTGCTTGAGCGGGCGTTCATCCTGGGTCACGGCTATGAGCACGTCGACTTCGCGCGGGGTGAGGGCGTGGTTGGCGATGAAGGCCTGGCGCTGCTCCTCGACGGTGGGCGCGGCGAGCACTTCTTCTGCCAGCTGCTCGCGCTCGCGCTCCTGCTCGGTTTGGGGTAGGCGGAACAGGCCGGCTGCCACGAATGCCGCGCAGGCGGCGACGAGCAAAACGAGCGCACCGATCATGATGAGGGCAACGTTGCCCGAGGTCACAAGGGCAAGCGAGATGCCCGATGTAGTGAATGCGCATGCATTGTTGGCGGCGCGTCCCATGCCGGCCCAGAGAGCGGGCGCATGCATGTGCGGTGCCAGCTGTGTAAAGGTGGCGGTAAAGAACGTGACAAAAAAGCCCGAGCTCAGGTAAAAGACGACAAGGCCCAGGTTGGGATCGGCACCGGCCTCGACGGCCAGGATGGAAATGGTCGAGAGCACGGCAATGCCGAGCATGACAAGCCCCATGTATCGGCGCTCGGCAAGATCAAAGATAAGACCGGCGGCAAGGCCGCTTGCCGCCAAAAAGAGGCGCGGCCAGGTCTGCACGGCAATGGTGCCGTGGGCGTTGGAGAGTGTGACCACGTTGTCGAGGGTCGAGAACAAGCAGGCAAGAATCATGACGAGCGCGATGCTCCAGCATGCCTGTTTGGCGAGGGCATGAGAGGGCTCAACAAAGGGATTGATGGCGGGGCTGGAGCTCTCGGCAGCCTTTTGGGGAACGACGCTGAGGGCGGAGATGGCGATCGTCGCTGTGCCAAGGACGATGAGCTCTGCGATACCGCCGCAATTGAGCAGGTTGACGGCGAACTGCATCAGGATGCCCGCGGCATAGGCCGCTCCCGCACCGGTGGCGAGCTTGGGATCATCCTGAAATGCCAACGAAAAGGCGTGGTGAGTGGCGGCGCCCAGCAGGCCGAGTCCAAAGAACGCCACGCACCCCAGAATCTCGAGGGCAAGCGGGCCCGTGGGGGACTGGATCTGGGTCAATCCCAGGATGGCGACGGGAACAGCGGCGTTGGCGGCTGCCAATGAGTGGCCTTTGCGCTGTGCGAGCCCGAGCAGCGGCGCATATCCGATAAAGCCGAGTACACTCGCGCCCAGAATAAAGCCCTGTGCGATCACAACGCGTTCGGCACCGGCGAGCAGCCCGACGTTGACGTCGAAGCGAAACTCGGCGGCAAGGAAGGCGAAGGTAAACAGTGCGAGTGCCAGAAGCGCGTTGATTTTAGGCTTGCTCAGATTCAAGGACAGTCCTTTGGGTGGACGGAATAGTCGTGTCCTCGATTGTAGCGTCCCTGGGACGCGTGTGACGACAACGAAATCATATTGAATTAAACCGCAGGTAGAGGCCTAGGTTCGCATCTACGAACCTAGGCATATGGAGTCATTTGGCACATCTTGGTGGTACAGGACCGCCACAAAGGGGACAGGCACCTTTGTGGCGGTATGTCCCTACGACCAAGGAGGCCGTTA
>CAUBGU010000063.1 GCA_958435545.1 uncultured Collinsella sp. | reverse complement strand
ATTGACCTTCTGGTCATGCCGCCGAAGTTGAAAGGCAGATTGCCGCCCTGGCGGGTTTGCAGCGTCGAGCCGTTACGCGGTTTGGTAAAACCGCGTAACCCAACTAGAAGCGGTTGCCGCGGAAGCCGCCGCCGTTGCGGCCGCCACGATCGCCACCGCGACCGCCGCGGTCGTTACCACGGTTGCCGCCAAAGCCGCCACGGTTGCCACCGCGATCGCCATAGCCACCACGGTTGCCGCCAAAGCCGCCGCGACCGCCACGGTCGCCGCCACGGTCACCAAAGCCGCCACGGCCGCCACGATCGCCACCGCGACCGCCGCGGTCGCCACCACGACCACCACGATCGCCAAAGCCGCCGCGACCGCCACGGTCGCCGCCACGACCACCACGGTCGTCACGGCCGCCGCGAGGACCGCGATCCTCGTCCAGGCCCATGGCGACGAGCGGAGCGATAACCTTATCGAGAGCGGCCATCAGCTCGGTGGCCTCCTCGTAAGAAAGCTCGGGCAGGAGCTTCTCCTTCTTGTTGGCAAGCTCGACCAGGCCCTCAGCGGCATCCTCGGCGGCGAAGACAACAATCTTGCGCATATCACCCTCGGCGTCGTCGATGCGGCCGACCAGATCGGCAGCCTCGGCCTCGGCCATCAGGCCATCGAGCTCACGAAGGCGCATGCCCAGCAGGTCGGACATTTCCTTCTGCTCCATCTTGGGCTTGAGGTCAAGAAGCTTGATGGCGCGCTCGATGTTCGCCATGCGCTCGGCCTTGGCCTCCTCCTCCTTAGAAATAGCAAAGCGACGGCTACGCAGCAGGCGGGCGGCCTTCTGCATCTTGTCCATCAGCTCTTCGTCATCGTAATCAACGGCGGCCTCGACAACCTCGGCCTCCTCCTCGGCGGAAACCTCGTCAGCAGCCTCAACCTCGGCAGCTTCGGTCTCCACGGTCTCGACTGCCTCGACCTCGGCAGTCATGGTCTCGTTCTCGGTCTCGTTCATGATCTCTTCGTTCTCGGACATGAGACTCCTTCTTGGCCCTCTCGGGCATCATCGCCCCATTCGCGGGGCCCGTCGCGCACTCTTTGCGCTTTAAACATTCATGCCTCTCGGCAAAACGTCCATTAGTTTATGGTGTCGCCATCTAATCTAGCTGCAGAATCTATGTGCACACATTAATGCGACATGTGTGACTCGCGACGAGCGTACACCAGCGACGCCACAAACCCGACCACGGCAATCACGGCCGCCACGCGCACGGCAGTTGCAAATCCAATCGCCTGGGCAACGTCGGTCGCAGCGCCAGCCGCGCCGGCAGTCGCTGCAGAACTCGAGAGCAGGCCGATAAACAGGGACGGGCCAAACGATGCGGCAATCATGTTCCACGTGTTAAGCAATGCCGTTCCGTGAGGATGTTCAGCGGCAGGCAGCGTCTCCAATCCGGCCGTTTGCGAGGGGCTCAGCACCAAACCGACTCCGGCATACACCACAACGGTCAGCGCCACAACGACGCCGATGTTCATACTCGCCGCCGTCATCGAGATGGCAGTCTGCCCCACGGCAATCAGGGCAAAGCCGACCGGCAGCAGCGGCCATGCGCCACGGGCGTCCATCACGCGTCCGCCCACAATCGAGGTCACGGCGTTACAGGCAATCGCCGGCAAAATGAGCAAGCCCGCAACAAGTGCGGTCATGCCGTATGCGCCCTCAAAATAGAGCGGCAACAAAACGCTCATCGAGAACGTCGTCATCATCGACACCACCACAAGCAGGCACGCAGGCCAAAAACGAACGCTCGCCATGGGACGCACGTTAAGCACCGGATGCTCGAGTTTGAGCTGGCGGGCCGCAAACAGGCCGAGCAGCACAATGGCGGCGATAAGCGTCACGATGCCGGCAATCAGATTGGTCGAGAACTCGCCTACGGAATACACAAATGCCGTAATGCCGGCGGCGAGCAAAACAACCGACAGAATATCAAGCGTGGTGTTCGAGCGCTCTCCGACATTCTGAACAAGCTTTACGCCCGCCGCAGCGACCACAATGCCGGCCACCAGCGGCACTACGAACACCGCCCTCCAGCCAAACAACGTGCACATAAGACCGCTGATCACGGGTCCAAACGCCGGCCCCAGCGTAATGCAGGCACCGCCCAGGCTCAGATACAGACCGAGCTTCTGGCGCGGGGCGCAAGACAGCACCACGTTCATCATGAGCGGGAACAAGATGCCCGATCCCGCAGCCTGCAAAATACGGCTTGGCAGCAAAACGCTAAATGACGGAGCGAACAGGCACAGGACTTCGCCGGCGACCATGCATCCGCATGCGAAAAACAGCAGCTTGCGCGTCGAGAAACGGCCGGACAGGAAGGCCATGATGGCCGTAAAGATCGACGTCACGATCATGTAGCCCGAAACGAGCCACTGCGCCGTGGTGGCACTCACCGAAAAGGCCGCCATAATGTCGTGCAACGCCACGTTAATGATGTTCTCGTTAAACGCGGCAACAAAGGCTGCAATATACATTACGACGAGAATCGCCGCAGTGGCCGATGGCGCTACTTGAACTTGTTGCTGAGATTTGCTCCCCATGCATTTCCTTCCTCTTGGAACGACAGTCGCATCGCCCCAGAGGAACAGTCCAGGGCGAAAAATGAGCCCTAGACTTACGCCAGACGCCGTACACGACGAGTCTGGCAACATGGTCCAACGTCGAAAGATTGTAACGCGGACGCGCAGCTTTCCTTCCGCGCTATTATTAAAAGTCCACGAAAGCATAAGACATGAGGAGCCCGCCATGATTAAGCCCATCATGAAATCCGAGTTCTTTTTGCGCCTGCCTTCCGAAGACGCGGGACCCGACGATGCCGCGACCGGGCAGGACCTCCTGGATACACTCCACGAGCACGAGCGCGAGTGCGTGGGCCTCGCCGCCAACATGATTGGCGTGCGCAAACGCATCATCTGCGTAAAGGACGGCAACAGGACACTCCTGATGTACAACCCTCAAATTCTTGAGCAGGTCAATGCCTATCAGACGAGCGAAGGATGTCTCTCGCTGATCGGCGAGCGTCCCTGTACCCGCTATCGCCGCATTAAGGTGGAGTATTTGGACGAGAACTTCGTCCACCGCATCAAAAACTTCTCGGGCTACACCGCCGAGATCATCCAGCACGAAATCGACCATTGCTGCGGAATCGTAATCTAGTTCCGCGAGTCAAGGAAAATGATCTGTTTTCCTCCGTCCCTAATGGACCATGGTAACGACGCAGGCTGAGCACACGACAGCGAGCGAGCCGCATTTGCACCAAGGTGGCGTGAAACGAAAGGGCGCTGACCTTCTGGTCGCGCCCTTGAAGTTGAACGTCAGATTGGTGTGAATGCGGCTCGCGCAGCGTCAAGCGGTCCGCCGTTCGGTAGAACGGCGGAACTAGTTACGCCTGACGGTAATGGTCAAAGAAGTCGGCGAGGTCTTCAAGGGACTCTTTGAGTACTTCCATGCGCGGCAGGTACACGATGCGGAAGTGATCAGGCTCGGCCCAGTTAAAGCCGCCGCCGCGCGTGATCAGGATCTTCTTCTCGTGCAGCAGGTCAAGGGCGAACTGCTCGTCATCGGTGATGTTGAACTTTTTAACATCCATCTTGGGGAAGATGTAGAACGCCGCACGCGGCTTAACCACCGAGATGCCGTCGATCTTGTTGAGCGCCTCATACACAAAGTTGCGCTGCTCGTAGACACGGCCGCCGGGACGGATGTAGTCGTTGACGGACTGATGGCCACCGAGTGCCGTCTGGACGATCGACTGGGCCGGCACGTTGGAGCACAGGCGCATGTTAGAGAGCATGTTGACGCCCATGATGAAGTCGCTCATGCAGCGCTGGTTGCCCGAAAGCACCATCCAGCCAATACGATAGCCCGCGATCATGTGCGACTTGGAAAGGCCGCTAAAGGTGACGCAGGGCAGGTCGGGGGCGAGCGAGGCAATCGAGACGTGCTCGTAGCCGTCCATGCACAGGCGGTCGTAGATCTCATCGGCAAAGATCATCAGCTGATGCCTGCGTGCAATCTCGACGATGCCCTCGAGCACCTCGCGCGGATAGACGGAACCCGTAGGGTTGTTGGGGTTGATGATGACGAGGGCTTTGGTCGCGCTCGTAATCTTGGACTCCATATCCTCCAAGTCGGGATACCAATCCGCCTGCTCATCGCACAGATAATGTACGGGATGACCGCCGGCAAGGGTTGCGCACGCCGTCCAGAGCGGATAGTCGGGGCTGGGGATCAGAATCTCGTCGCCGTTGTCGAGCAGCGCGTTCATCGAAAGCTGAATGAGCTCGGACACACCGTTGCCCGTGTAGATATGCTCCATCTGAACGTTGGACAGGCCCTTGATCTGCGAATACTGCATGATCGCCTTGCGCGCGGAGAACAGGCCACGCGAGTTGGAATAGCCTTCGCAGTCGGGCAGCTGCTGGCGCATGTCCTTAATGACCTCGTCGGGCGTGCGGAAACCGAAGGGCGCCGGGTTGCCGATATTGAGCTTGAGGATGCGCTCGCCCTCGTCCTCCATACGGGCGGCCTCGTCGACGACGGGACCGCGCACGTCATACAGGACGTTGTCGAGTTTGGTGGATTTAGAAAAAGTACGCATGGTGGTGCTCCTTGCAATTTGAGCTGAGGGATGGGGTTCGGGCTTGGAATCGTTGCGGGGTGATGATGCCTCGCCTTGATCGGCGTCGCCGGCGAGCAGCCAGGTAACATCGACCTCCAAAATACGGGCGAGCAGCTCAGCCACATCGCGCCGCGGGATCGTCTTGCCGCTCACATATTGGCTCATCTGACTCTTGCCGAGTTTTTTGCCGAGCATCTCCGATGCGCGGATTACGTCCGATTGGCGAACGTCGCGATTGGACATAGTCTGTCGCAGGCGATCGCAAAACGTCTCTTGGGCCACAGGAACCTCCTTGCTGGCAAAGTTCAATTTATAGAACACGAATTGAACCAAGGTTCAATTTAGCAAGCAGTATAGCGCCGTACCTCATTCGAAAGTTCAATTTCATAAGAAAACGTACGGAACTCCGAGTTTTGCCCAAAGCGGACAATGACGTGCACACGTTTAGAGGTATTCAAGGAATCGAGCGGCGGCAAGCGAAACGTCAGCCGTGCGATATATCGCATTGATCTGCCGATGGGGATGTCCCTCGAGTGGTCGCACGGCAACATCGAACTGACAGCGGCGCAAGATGAGCGCGGGAAGAATGCTCACGCCCAAGCCGTCCTCGACCATAGCCATAATCGCATAGTCATCCCAAGTCGACAGCTTAGAGCGCACCGCCAGGCCCGCGCGGCGAAACAGCGGCGTAATCTCGTCATCGGTGCCGCGTTCTAGCAGAATAAACTGCTCGTTAGCCAAATCGGAAAGAGAGACGGCCTCCGCCGTGGCAAGCAAAGAGCCTGTCGGCACTACCGCCATCAACTCGTCGCGCACCAAAGGCCGCGATGCCATGCCGTTTTCTCGGGGCTCATGCGGGATAAAGCCCAGATCGCAGCGGCCCTCTGACACCCATTGTTCAATCTCTGAGTAATCGCCCATCAGCAACTCGTAATCGACGTCCGGGTGATCGGCGCGAAAGCGCGCAATCACTGGCGGCAGCACGTGGGTCGCCACACTCGAAAACGTACCGATGCAGATTTTGCCGCGCATGAGCCCGCGCATCTCATCCACCCGTCGCTGCAAGCGAGTGAATTCCTCACAGAGCGCCTCGACAGCCGGCATGACCTGCCGCCCGTCGGCAGAAAGCACTACGCCCTCGCGACTGCGGTCGAGCACCTTAAAGCCCCAATCGGCCTCAAGATCGGCCACCATACGGCTCACGCCCGACTGCGAATAGCTCAGCCGCTCGGCAGCACGCGTAAAGCTTCCGGCGCGCACCGTCTCCAGCAGCACCTGCATCTTTTGAATATTCGTTTCCACGAGGCGCCTCCACCTATGCATGAGTTTTTGTCATGTTAACTATGCATTATATTCGCTTTTCTTCTAAAGCCAGTTCACCCATAGTGAACTTGTTCGGATATAGAGGGGACGGAAGCGCATGAACAACGGACTGTTTACGTACTTAGCAGCATTGCTATTGTTTGGCTTCAACGGCATCATCGCCGCTGCCATCGCGCTGCCGAGCTCGGATATCGTGCTACTACGCACGTTTTTGGGCGCACTCTCGCTTGTCACCATTCTCGCCATCACCCAACGCCATAAGTTGCAGGCGCCATCTCGCCCCCGCGAAGCCGCAGCCCTCCTCCTCTCGGGAGCTGCGCTGGGCGCCAGCTGGATTTTTCTGTTCCGCGCCTACCAGACGATCGGCGTCGGCGTATCCTCGCTGCTGTACTACTGCGGCCCCATCATTGTCATGGCACTCTCCCCGCTCATCTTTGGCGAAAAGCTGACCGGCGGCAAAATCGCCGGCTTTATCGCCGTTGCTTGCGGTGCTTTTCTCATTGCAGCGCAAGGTCTAGGCGGCAATATGCCCATTGCAGGTATCGCCTGCGGCATCGCCTCGGCATTTTGCTATGCGCTGATGGTCATCGCTAGCAAGGGCGCGCCACACATCGAAGGCCTCGAGAACTCCACGCTCCAGGTGAGTGCCGCCTTTGTGACCGCGCTGGTCCTCACGCTCATCACGCAGGGTGCACCCTCATTCCTGTCCGCCGGCGTCGCCGCAGGCATCGATTGGCGCGCCGTCGTCATGCTCGGCGTCGTCAACACCGGCATTGGTTGCCTGCTCTACTTTAGCGCCGTCGCCAAACTGCCTGTGCAGACCGTCGCCGTTGTCGGCTACCTCGAGCCGCTTTCGGCGGTCGTGTTCTCCGCCGTCCTTTTGGGCGAAGCCATAACACCGGTCCGTCTGATGGGTGCCGCGCTTATCATCGGCGGCGCGATTCTTTGCGAACTCGCCGGCAAACGCGCAGGCGCCAAGGCTGGCATAGCCCAGACAGCACGTGCTTAAAAGCCCCTGTTTTGAAATGCTACCTACGTACATAAATAATCCCCAGCTGGGGATTATTGTCTAAAATAACCTGATGTGCCAAACTGCTCTTGTATGTATAAAGACGGCATAAAGTTTTTTGTCCTAGACAGATAACCGGATGTCTAAGGGAGTCCTCGTGGCACACAATAAACTGGAGGCAAACCTCCAAGACCAGCACGGGCAAGGCGGGCACGGAGCCATCCCCCTCTCCGCTGGCATGCTGCTCGTAACGCTCGGCGTCGTCTATGGCGACATCGGCACGAGCCCCATGTACACCATGAAATCAATCGTCGCCAACAACGGCGGCATCGGTACCGTCAGCGAGGACATGATCCTGGGCGCGCTTTCGCTCGTCATCTGGACCATGACGCTCGTGACCACGGTCAAGTACGTGGTAATCGCCATGAAGGCCGACAACCACAACGAAGGCGGCATCTTCGCCCTGTTCAGTCTCGTGCGCAAGGTGGCACCATGGCTGATTCTCCCCGCCATGATCGGCGGCGCGGCGCTGCTCGCCGACGGCATCCTCACCCCCGCGGTCACGGTCACCACAGCCATTGAGGGCCTGCGTACCATCGAGTGGGGCCACGCACTATTGGGTGACGGTCAGACCAATGTGATCATCATCACCATCATCATTATCTGCGGTCTGTTTGCCATGCAGCGCGCCGGCACCTCGTCAATCGGCAAGCTCTTCGGCCCGCTCATGACGCTGTGGTTCCTGTTCCTGGCAGGCGCCGGCCTGTTCAACATGCTCGGCAACCTGTCCATCTTGCGCGCGCTCAACCCCATTCGCGGCATTATGTTCCTGTTCTCGCCCATCAACCACTCGGGCATCATGGTGCTCGGCTTCGTCT
>CAUBGU010000062.1 GCA_958435545.1 uncultured Collinsella sp. | reverse complement strand
AGCGCGAGGGTGGCTACACCTTCGACGAGGTCGACGAGATGATGAACAAGAAGTCTGGCCTTTTGGCTGTGACCGGTGGCAAGACCAACGACTGCCGCAACGTTGAGGAGCTCGCCGCTGCTGGTGACCCCGAGGCTCAGCTCGCCTTCGACATGTTCGTCTACAAGATTGCCGCTAAGGCCGCCGAGATGGCCACCTCCATGTGCGGCATGGACACCCTGGTCTTTACCGCCGGCATCGGCGAGCACGCTCCGGCCGTTCGCGCTGGCGTGGCCGATCGTCTGGCCTTTATGGGCGTCAAGATGGATCACGCCCGTAATGCCCTGCGTGGCGACGGCGCTTGGTGCCTGTCCGCCAAGGATTCCAACGTCAAGATTTTCGTCATCCCTACGGACGAGGAGTTCATGATCGCTTCCGACGTCGAGCGCATCGTCAACGGCAAGTAATTGCAAGAGGGGAGGGGCTGGACGACCAAGTGCCGTTCAGCCCCTCTTTTGCGCTCGTTGGGCGATATGCCTGATAGTTATTTATTAAGTTGTGATAACTTCTTATTAACATGCGGCCGCCTTAAGGGGTCTGCGTCGACCGTATTGCACTGCAAAGGAGTCTCATGAACGTACTTGTTGTCAACGCCGGCAGCTCAAGCCTTAAATATCAGCTTTTGGATACCGATACCCGCGAGGTTTTCGCCAAGGGCAACTGCGAACGTATCGGTTCGGACATGGGCATCTTTGGCCACTCCGAGAACGGTGGCGCCAAGCAGACCGAGGAGGTCCCTTTCCCCGATCATCGCTCTGCTATCGCTCGCGTGCTCGAGGAGCTCGAGAAGACCGACTTTACGATTGATGGCATTGGCCATCGTATCGTTCAGGGCGGCTGGCACTTCGATGATTCCGCGGTCGTCGACGACGAGGTTATGGCTAAGATCCTTGAGGTGGCCCCGCTCGCTCCGCTGCACAATTACGGCGAGGCCGCGGCAATCGAATATTGCCGCGAGAAGTATCCTGAGCTGCCCAACGTGGCCGTCTTCGACACCTCGTTCCACATGACCATGCCCGAGGTCGCCTACACCTACGCGCTGCCCAAGGACGTGTGCGACAAGTACCACGTGCGCAAGTACGGCGCACACGGTACGAGCCACCGCTACGAGTGGATGATGGCCAAGGAGATCCTGGGCTCGCGCTGCCACCGTCTGCTTTCGTGCCATCTGGGCAACGGTGCTTCGCTTGCCGCCATTGAGGACGGCGTGTGCCGCGACACCACGATGGGCCTCACGCCGCTTGACGGCCTGATGATGGGTACCCGTTGCGGTTCCATCGACCCGGCCACCGTGTGCTATCTTCAGCGCGAGGGCGGCTACAGTTACCAGGAAGTCGACGACATGATGAACAAGCAGTCCGGTCTGCTTGCCATCTCGGGCATCTCCAACGATGCCCGTGACATCCGTACACGTGCCTCCGAGGGCGACGAGCGCTGCCTGCTCGCCTTTGATATGTTTGCCTACAAGGCCATGCAGCAGGCCGGTTCCATGATCGCTTCCATGGCGGGCGTGGACACCATTACCTTTACCGCCGGCATCGGCGAGAACGACTGGTCGATCCGCAAGGCCTTCTGCGACTGCTTTGAGTGGCTGGGCGTGCGCATCGACAACAACAAGAACCGCGAGGCCGTGGGCAACGGCCCACAGGTCATCAGCGCCGCCGGCTCTTCCGTCACGGTTATGGTCATCCCCACCGACGAGGAATACATGATCGCCCACGACGTCGAGCGCCTGACCAAGAACAACTAACGCGCGCATTTGCAAGTAAACGAAAGGCCTCCAGAGCAACAGCTCCGGAGGCCTTTTTACTAGCATACGGAAATTCCAGTCCCAAAGTGATCATCGCCGGCAACGCCTGCGCTTCCAGCGACGGCACCCATCCATTCAGATTCTCAGCCCCAGCACGTAGCCAAGCCGCCGTCCACCCCAGATACCCTGATTACTACGTAGTTGTAGAAGGCCGTACGGGCTAACCCCTGAAAACACTCCGCAGACCAGAAACGCCCCCGTTCGTAGCTCCGAAGGAGCAGAACGGGGGCGTTTCATTGGTCGAGGACGTTTTCAGGGGTTAGCCCGTACGCCCTTCGGGGGAGTGCGTCCGCTACTCAGCCATCTGAGCCTGGACGGCGGTGATGGCCACGACACCCACGATGTCGTCGGCAGAGCAGCCGCGCGAAAGGTCGTTAACCGGCTTGGCGATGCCCTGCAGGATGGGGCCGTAGGCGTCAGCACCGGCGAAGCGCTGGACCAGCTTGTAGCCGATGTTGCCGGCCTCGAGGTCGGGGAACACCAGCACGTTAGCCTTACCGGCGACGGAGGAGCCGGGAGCCTTGAGCTGGGCGACAGTGGGGACGATAGCGGCATCGAGCTGCAGGTCGCCGTCGATGGCGAGCTCGGGAGCCTTCTCCTTGCAGAACTTTACGGCCTCTTGGACCTTCTTGGCGACCTCGCCGCCGGCGGAGCCCATGGTGGAGTAGGAGAGCATGGCCACGTGCGGCTCAACGTTGCCCATGAAGGTGGACCAGGAGTGAGCGGAGGCGATGGCGATCTCGGAGAGCTCGTCGGAGGACGGGTTGATGTTGAGGCCGCAGTCGGCGAAGATCAGCGTGCCGTCGGTGCCGAACTGCGGGGTGTCGGTGCACATCACGAAGAAGGCCGAGACCAGCTTGGTGCCCGGGGCGGTCTTGAGGATCTGAAGTGCAGGGCGCAGGGTGTCGGCGGTGGAGTGGCAGGCGCCGGAGACCAGGCCGTCGGCGTCGCCCATCTTGACCATCATGGTGCCAAAGTAGGTGGCGTCCATCACCTGGGCGCGAGCCTGCTCGATGGTAACGCCCTTCTTGGCGCGGAGCTCAGCAAACTTCTGCGCATACTCCTCGTGCTTCTCGGCATTGCGCGGGTCGATGACGGTAGCGCCGGGAACGTTGATCTCGTCGGGGTTGCCCAGGATGACGATCTTTGCCAGGCCCTCCTCGATGATTTTGGTGGCCGCGACGATAGTGCGCGGATCCTCGCCCTCGGGCAGGACGATCGTCTTAAGGTCGGCCTTGGCGGCAGACTTCATACGGTTTAGGAAATCGCTCATGTTACTCCTTACAAGCGTTTCGCTAAGCTCCAGGCACCCGGCTGTTCACGAATAAACCCGCTGCTAGCGGGTTTACCTTTCAATTATGTACGCCGCGGTGCTTGAGCTTTCCTTGTGTGGCAAGCTCATTATAGGACGCATTAGCGCTATAATCGCTCTGATAAATATGTCTCGAAGAATGTTCGAGAAAAGCCCAGCTAACGAGCCCGTGGCTTTTGACAAGGAGTATCGATGCAGATTACCTCAGGCCTGCCTGAAGGCTTTAACGCCGGCGCGTACGACATGATTGTCGTCGGTGCTGGATATGCCGGTGCCGTTTGCGCCCGCCGTCTTGCCGAGACCATCGGCTATCGTGTTGCCGTTTTGGAGCGCCGTAGCCACATTGCGGGCAATGCCTATGACTGCACTGACGAGGCCGGAATCCTGATTCACGAGTACGGTCCGCATATCTATCACACCTTTAACGAGCGCGTGCACAATTTCCTGTCGCGCTTTACCAAGTGGACGGATTATCAGCACAAGGTGCTCGCCAACATCAACGGTACCCTTATGCCCGTGCCCTTCAACCATGCGAGTCTCAAGCTCGCCTTTGGTGACGAGCGCGGCGAGGAGCTGTATCAGAAGCTCGTGGAGACCTTTGGCAAGGATGTCAAGGTGCCCATTATGGAGCTGCGTAAGAAGAACGACCCGGATCTTGCCGAGGTCGCCGATTACGTCTACGAGAACGTCTTTTTGCATTACACCATGAAGCAGTGGGGCCAGACGCCCGATCAGATCGATCCCTCGATCACCGGCCGCGTTCCCGTCTTTGTGGGCGACGATGACCGCTACTTCCCGCAGGCTCCCTTCCAGGGCATGCCGCAGGACGGCTATACCGCGCTGTTCGAGCACATGCTCGACCACGATCTGATTGATGTGTTCTGCGACGTGGACGCCCGCGACCTCTTTGAGATCGACGAGACCACCGTCAAGATCGACGGTAAGGTCTATGGCGGCGAGATCGTCTACACCGGTCCGCTCGACGAGCTGTTCAACCTCGACCTGGGCGCTCTGCCGTACCGTACGCTCGACATGAAGTTCGAGACGCTCGATATGGACCAGTTCCAGCCCGTGGGCACCGTCAACTACACCACGAGTGAGGATTACACGCGTATCACCGAGTTCAAGAACATGACTGGTCAGGTCCTGCCCGGCAAGACCACCATCATGAAGGAGTATTCCAAGGCCTATACGCCCGGCTCGGGCGAGACGCCCTATTACGCCATTCTGGAGCCCGAGAACCGCGAGCTCTATGAACGCTATCTTGAGCGCGTCCAGAACCTGACGAACTTCCACCCGGTGGGTCGTCTGGCCGAGTATCGTTACTACGATATGGACGCCGTGACCAATTCTGCCCTCGATCTTTCGGATGAGATTATCGCCTGCCATGCATAAAGTCATAACATTCGGTATTCCCTCGTATAACGCCGCCAAGGACATGGACCATTGCATCACCTCCATTCTGGAGGGGAGCAATTACGCCACCGATATCGAGATCATCATCGTCGATGACGGTTCCAAGGACGAGACGGCGGCCAAGGCCGATGAGTGGGAGACGCGTTACCCCGGAATCATCCGCGCGGTACATCAGGAGAACGGCGGCCACGGCATTGCCGTCCTTTCGGGCTTGCGCGAGGCACAGGGCACCTACTACAAGGTCGTCGACTCGGACGACTGGCTCGATGGCGCAGCCCTGTCGACAATGCTTTCGATTCTTCGCGGTTTTGAGGAGCGCGACCAGCGCGTCGACCTCTTTATCTCGAACTATGTGTACGAGAAGGTTTACGAGGGTACGCACACCGCTATTGGCTACAAGTTTGCCCTGCCGCGAAAAAAGATCTTTACCTGGGATCAGATCGGTCATTTCCGCCTGGACCAGAACCTACTCATGCACAGCCTGTGCTATCGCACGGATGTGCTGCGCGCGTCCAATCTGCCTATGCCGCCGCACACGTTCTATGTAGACAACATCTACGCCTACGTGCCGCTGCCGCGCTGCAAGACCATGTACTACGCCGACATCGACCTCTATCGCTACTTTATCGGTCGCGAGGGCCAAAGCGTCAACGAGGCCACGATGGTCAAGCGTCTGGACCAGCAGTTCCGTGTGACGCGCATCATGATGGAGTCGTTCCATCTGTACACCGATGTTGAGTCATCGCGTCTGCGCTCGTACATGATGGGCTATTTCACCATGATGATGGCAATCTGCTCGGTGCTTACTAAGCTTTCCGACGAGGATTGTGCCGACGAGCGCCTGAAGACGTTGTGGAGTGATTTGAAGGCCTACGACGAGCGCATGTATCGTCGTGCCCGCTACGGCGTGGTCGGCTTCTTCACCAATCTGCGCGGTCGTGCCGGTGACAAAACCACACTCGGCCTATACCGTCTTGCCTCAAAGATCTTCAAATTCAACTAGCTGCTGAGTAATCGCTGCTGATAGGTTGACTGGGCCCCTTGGCCTTTAGTTTGCTACTGCGAACAGTCCTGCTCGCACGGAAAGCACATTAAGTGCTTTCCGGCTCGTGCGGAACTTGTATCAAACTAAAGGCCAAGGGGCCTCTGCTATAAGAATCGATTGTCAGGCTGCCTGAATTTGAAGATCTTCGACGCGCGGTACACAGGGGCCTGGGCTGAAAAGAATCTGGTTGGTAGGTTGCCCGGTGGGGCTTGGTTATGTTTGTCGCGAGTTCCGCACGAGCCGAAGAGCACTTAATGTGCTCTTCGTGCGAGTCAGGACTGTAGAGCAGCAAACATAACCAAGCCCCACCGGGCAACCGGTCAGGTTAGGCTACTTCGCGGCGCCGGGGATGCCGTGGGAGGTTTTGGCGGTTTTGGCTCCGTTTACGATGGCGGTTTCCAGGGCCCTTACGGCGAGCATGCCCAGCAGGTCTAGGGGAACGGCGGCGCTTGCCTGGGCGCCCAGTTTGCCGCTGGCGAGGGTGTAGATGGTGTCGCCGTCGTTGGTGGTGTGTGTGGGGCGGATGGCGTGTGCGTAGGCGTCTGCGGCCATCTGGGAGACCTTGGTGGCTTGTGCCTTAGTGAGTTCCACGTTGGTGACGATGCAGCTGATGGTGGTGTTGGTGCGGTCGAGCGGCATCTGCATGGATCCGGCGGCGGCAAAGGCTGCGAGTTCCATGTCGACGATCTGGTCGCTATCGGCTGCGGCGCGCATGCCGGCGACCCACTCGCCGGTGAAGGGGTCGACAACGTTGCCGCAGGCGTTGACCGAGACCACGGCGCCCACCTTGATGGGGCCGAGTGCCACGGCGGCAGCTCCAAGGCCGGCCTTCATGCAGGTGGCAGGCCCCATGAGCTTACCCACGGTAGCGCCCGTGCCGGCGCCTACGTTGCCCTGTTCGAGCTTGGTGGGGGTGTGGTCGAGTGCTTCGCGCACGGCGGCGATGCCGGCCTCAATGTCGGGGCGCACGGTGGGGTTACCAAAGGCGAGGTCGAAGATACAGCTGGAGCACACGATAGGCACCTGCGTGGGGCCGACGGGAAGGCCGATGCCGCGGCTCTCAAGCTCGCGAGCGACGCCGCTTGCAGCCTCGAGGCCAAAGGCCGATCCACCCGAAAGGCAGACGGCGTGGACCTTGTCGACGGTGTTCTCGGGTCGCAGCAGGTCGGTTTCGCGCGATGCTGGAGCACCGCCGCGAACGTCAACGCCGCCGGTGGCGCCCTCGGGTGCCACGATTACGGTGCAACCGGTGCCGGCCTCCTCGTCCGTATAGTTGCCATAGCAAAAGCCATCGACATCGCAGACGTCAATGGCCTCGAGCAGTGTATCCATGTTTAACTCCTATCGGTTTTCCGCCGCGCCTTGTGCCCGGTCGGGATCCGTACGGTACGCCAAAATTGTAGGCGCCGGGGGATACCCAGCGCCAGATGCAATTACGAGAGTTTTTGAATCGCGCGCGCGACGCGGGCGATGGGTAGGCCCACCACGTTATAGAAGTCGCCCGAAATATCGTGCACGAGCATGCGTCCTCCTGTGCCCTGAATGCCGTAGGCGCCGGCCTTGTCCATGGGCTCACCCGAGGCGACGTAGTGCTCGATCTGCTCGTCGGTGAGCTCGTAGAACGTCACGTCGGTCACATCGACAAAGGACAGGCTTTCGGCGGCATGCGGGGCGGCCGTATCGCCTGCCTTAACGATGCAGACGCCGGTTGCGACCTGGTGCGTGCGGCCCGAAAGCTCACGGAGCATAGTGCGCGCCTCGTCCTCGGTTGCCGGCTTGCCCAGAATCTTGCCGTCAAAGGTGACGATGGTGTCGGCCGCGACCGTCAGCTCATTGGGCTCGGCATACTCGGCAGCAACGGCAGCCGCCTTGGCGCGTGCCAAGCGCTCGACAAGCGTGAGCGGGGCCTCGCCATCAAAGGGCGTTTCGTCGATATCCGCGGGAATCACGCGAATGTTGTAGCCTGCCTCGCGCATCAGCTCTATGCGGCGCGGCGATTGCGAAGCCAAAATCATAGTTGGATGCCCTCGGCGACCTTCTCGACGGCCTTGTCGCCGGCGAGCGTGCGCAGCAGCTCCAATGCAAAGGGGAGGGACTGTGCCATGCCGCTGGCAGTGATGATGTTGCCGTCTTGCGTGACCTTCTCGCCGGTATAGGCGCCTTCGGGGAAGCTTTTCTCAAAGCCAGGGAAGCACGTGGCATGGCGCCCCTCGAGCAGGTCGAGCTCGCCCAGGATAAACGGGGCGGCGCAGATGGCGGCGACGTGCTTGGTTGCGGCGAACTCGCAGACCACGTCGCAGACGCGCTGATCTGCGCGCAGGTTGGTGGCACCGGGCAGGCCGCCGGGCAGCACGACGCAGTCGTACTCGTCAAAGTTGATCTCATCAAAGAGCGCATCGCAGGTCACGGGGATCTGCAGCGAGCTTACGACCTCGCGCGTGGGCATGATCGAGACGAGCGTGGCACGCACGCCGCCGCGACGCATGACATCGACCATGGTCAAGCATTCAATAGTTTCAAAGCCATCGGCGGCGAGAACGGCAACGCTGGGCATGAGGGTTCCTTTCATAGGCGGCATACAATTAGCCGTCTTATACCCCGAAGACCTCCGCTTGCCACGCTCGATTTCCCAATGTTTAAAAAGGGACGGGGCTATTTTAGCTACCCCACTTGCAGGGTAGCTAAAATAGCCCCGTCCGAATTAGCTACCCTCACCCATCCTCAACAATCTCAATCT
>CAUBGU010000061.1 GCA_958435545.1 uncultured Collinsella sp. | reverse complement strand
ACCGAGCCGCCATTGGGAATGTAGAAGGGGGAGGCCTCGCGGCCTCCCCCTTTTTGCGTTTGATAGAGAGCTGTAATACAAGAACTCGCCTTCGTTTAGCTTGTCTTACTGTTTGGCTGTATTTTGAGTCCTTCTTTTGTATTTGCGCGATAATAACTCCCATTGGCGTTAGGGAGGACTTGATGTTTACCGTTTTTGTCTTGGGCAATATTGCTTCGGGTAAGTCGACCGCCTGTCGCTATCTTGAGTCTCGCGGCGCCATGCTCATTGATTTGGATGATCTCGCAAAATCGTTATATGTTCCGGGTTCTGATCTCGTTGGCGCACTCGCTGAGGAATTTGGCTGGGACATTCTTGACGAGGAGGGCGGCGTTCGTCGCAGCGTTTTAGCCTCTCGAGCTTTTGTTTCTCCTGATTCCGTCGCTCGGCTCAACGGAATTGTCCATCCGGTCCTTATCGATCAGTTGTCGCTGAGGATTCTTGATCCGGTTTGCTGCACGGTTTCATCTCCCCGTTATCCCTTTGCGGTGGTCGAGGTTTCTGCTCCGACTGGTTTTGAGGATGCATTTGGCTTGGCTGATGAAATTTTGGTCATCAGCGCCCCTTTGTCAGTTCGTCGCGAGCGCGCTATTCAACGTGGCATGGAGCCATCTGATTTCGATGCCCGTTCTGCTTGCCAGCCCGAAGAGTCTGCGCTGTGCAATCTCGCTACAACTGTGATTGACAATGCGGCAGACGATAACTCGCTCTTTGAACAACTGGACGCATGGCTTTCGTGCCATGGGTTCGGGGATGTAGTGGATAAGGAGGAGGCCGATGCCTAAGACACGTTTCCTTACGTGGTATCGCCTTATACCGCTGGCTACCGTTTTTGCCTTCGGCCTTATCTCATTCGTTTACTCGTATGCTCCTGCCGCTTTCTTTAAGCCGCTGTATCCGATTGACTACGAGGCGTATGTAAAGCAATCCAGTATTTCGCATAATCTGGATCCGTATCTGGTGTGCGCTGTCATTAAGTCTGAATCGAATTGGGATTCCGAGGCCGAGTCGAATCAGGGTGCTCAGGGATTGATGCAGCTGATGCCCGAGACTGCCCAGGATATGATCGCCAAAGGCCTTGTCGACGGTGGCGAGTATTCGGCCGACAACCTTAACGATCCGGCTACGAATATCGAGTTTGGCTGTGCGTATCTCTCGTATCTTCTAGCGTATTTTAACGGGTCGACTGACAGTGCCATTGCCGCCTATAACGCCGGCATGGGCAATGTCGACGGATGGGCGCAGCAGAGTACGTCGCTTCATAATGCAATCACCTTTCCCGAGACGCAGGCTTATCTGATCCGCGTCAATAATGCCTGGGTTCGATATAAGACTCTCTATCCCGATCGGTTCGTATAGGACTAAGCCCACCGCCTGCGTATACTGCAGATGTATGAGTTAGGAGTATCCATGGCGGAATTTGAAGTAGAACGCGTTGGTGGTGAACTTAAGCGCTTTGGCGTTGAGGGCGCTGATGTGCCGTTTAAGGTCGTGTCTCCATACGAGCCCGCTGGTTCCCAGCCTAAGGCCATTGAGTCGCTTGTACGGGGCGTGAGGGACGGAGACCGCTATCAGGTTTTGCTGGGTGTGACTGGTTCGGGTAAGACTTTTACGATGGCCAAAACCATTGAGGCCCTGGGTAAGCCGACGCTTGTCATGGCTCCCAATAAGACCCTTGCCGCTCAGCTTGCAAGCGAGCTCAAGGAGTTTTTCCCCAATAACTCCGTAGTCTATTTCGTATCGTATTACGATTACTATCAGCCCGAGGCGTATGTGCCGCAAAGCGATACCTATATCGAGAAGGATTCTTCGATCAACGAAGAAGTCGAGATGCTGCGCCATCAGGCGACCGCCTCGCTGCTCTCTCGACGCGATGTGATCGTCGTTGCATCGGTGTCCTGTATCTATGGTATTGGCTCTCCTGAGGATTATGCGGGGCTGGCGCCGAATGTCGACAAGAAAGTGCCGCTCGAGCGCGATGACTTTATCCATGCGCTCATCGATATTCAATACGATCGCAATGATTATGACCTGGCGCGCGGTACGTTTCGCGTGCGTGGCGATGTCGTCGACGTGTATCCGCCCTATGCCGAGCATCCGTTGCGGTTTGAGTTCTTTGGCGATGAGGTCGAGCTTATCGCTGAAATCGATGAGGTCACCGGTGAGATGCTTCGTGAGTATGAGGCCATTCCCGTATGGCCGGCATCGCACTACGTTACCGAGAAGCCCAAGGTCAAGGCAGCTCTGAAATCGATTAGCGAAGAGTGCGAGAAGCGTGTGGCAGAGCTCAAGGCGACCGACAAGTTGCTTGAGGCGCAGCGTCTGCAGCAGCGCACCGATTACGATCTTGAGATGCTTGAGACAATGGGTTTTTGTAACGGCATCGAGAACTACTCGCGCCATTTGGATGGCCGCAAGCCGGGCGAGCCACCCTTTACTTTGATTGATTATTTTCCCAAGGATATGCTCTGCAT
This sequence comes from uncultured Collinsella sp., assembly GCA_958435545.1. Next base: position 5,993 of record CAUBGU010000061.1, on the reverse strand, counting down.
CATCGACGAGAGCCATGTGACGGTGCCGCAGATTCGCGGTATGCATGAGGGCGATCGTTCGCGTAAGGTGACCTTGGTGGAGCACGGCTTTCGTCTGCCCTCGGCGCTCGATAATCGTCCGCTTCGATTTGACGAGTTTGAGGCGAGGATTCCCCAGTTCATCTATGTTTCGGCAACGCCAGGTGATTATGAGCTGCGTGTGAGTCAAAACGACGTGGAGCAGATCATTCGACCGACCGGTCTACTCGACCCCAAAATTGACGTGCGTCCGGTTCGCGGCCAGATCGATGATCTCGAGGATGAGATTCGCGAGCGCGTGGCCCGCAAGGAACGCGTGTTGGTGACCACGCTGACCAAACGCATGGCGGAGGACCTTACCGACCACCTGCTCGACGCTGGCATTAAGGTCAACTACATGCACTCCGATACGGCGACAATGGACCGTGTCGAAATCCTGCGAACGCTGCGCGAGGGCAAAATTGATGTTCTGGTGGGCATCAATCTGCTGCGCGAGGGCCTGGACCTCCCCGAGGTCTCGCTGGTGGCGATTCTCGATGCCGACAAGGAAGGCTTTTTGCGCAACCGCCGTTCGCTGATTCAGACGATTGGTCGTGCGGCCCGTAACGCCGATGGCGAAGTCATCATGTATGCAGACGTCGTAACCGATTCGATGAGAGAGGCCATCGAGGAGACGCAGCGCCGTCGCGAGATTCAGATGGCATATAACGAAGAGCATGGCATTGTGCCCAAGACAGTGCGCAAGGCCATCAACGACATCTCAAGTTTTATTGCCGAGGCCGAAAAAACCGTGGGCTCCAAGGGACGCTCGAAGGGCGACTCTCTTGGCCATGGCGCATTCTATACGCCCGATGAGTCGGGCGAGGGCGGTGTGCCGGAAACGGTGGCGCCCGAGCAGACACTTGCGGAGCAGTTGGAAGAACTGCCGCATGACGAGCTTGTGCGGATCGTCGAAACCATGGAAGAGGATATGCGTAACGCTTCTGCCGCTATGGACTTTGAGGAGGCGGCGCGCCTGCGCGATGCCGTCGTTCAGATTCGGGCGATGCTCGAGGGTGCGTCTGAGGACGAGACGATCGAGCGCTTACGCTCGCAGGCCCGCAAGGGTTCCACGTTCGCATCGGGCAGAAAACGCCAGGGTGCACGGTTTAAGAAATAGCGAACAGGCCCCGAGTTCCCTGTGGAGCTCGGGGCCTGTGTCTTTTGCGTGCTGGAATTCGTGCGCTAGAGGTCTGCGATCAGGGCTTCGGCGCAACGGATGCCATCGGTAGCTGCGCTCATGATTCCTCCGGCATATCCGGCCCCCTCGCCGCAAGGGTAGAGCCCCGGGGTCGATACAGCGTGGCATTGACGGTCTCGAGTAACGGTGACCGGAGAGCTCGAGCGTGTCTCAACACCGGTGAGGACGGCATCGGGATGGTCGTAGCCACGCAGTTTTTTGCCGAGTAAGGGAATTCCCAGACGAAGCGACTCGATGATATGTTGCGGCAATGACTCATCGATTGCTGTCCAAGTCACGCCGAGCGGATAGGTGGGCTTTACCTTGCCGCATGTCGTGCTGGCGCGTTCTGCAAGGAAATCGCCGACGAGCTGTGCCGGTGCGTTCCAGTTGGAGCCGCCAAGGCGATAGGCAGCCCGCTCGCAAATGCGCTGGAGTTCTACGCCTGCAAGAGGATCGTCGCTGGGGAGATCGTCGGGCGTGACGTTAACGAGGAGAGCGGCGTTTGCGTTGCGGCCGGCGCGGGCGTTGAGACTGGCGCCGTTGACGCACAGATGGCCGGGCTCTGAAGAGGCTGCGACAACCTGTCCGCCAGGACACATGCAGAATGAGAATACGCTGCGGCCGTTGGGAAGATGGGTAACGAGCTTATAGGGGGCTGCTCCGAGCGCGGGATGACCCGCCGCGGGGCCATATTGCGCCCGATCGATATCACACTGCGGGTGTTCGATGCGAACGCCCATGGCAAACGTCTTTTGAGCGAGGGCGACATCATGGGTTTTGAGAACCTCGAATACGTCGCGGGCAGAATGACCGCAAGCAAGGATGAGATGCTTTGTGTTGATTGACTCGCTTGTCGCGTCGTGGGACGACTGGATGTCGATACCGACAATGGCGCCAGATGTGTCAGTGTGAATGTCAACGAGTTTCGTTCGATAGCGAACGGTTCCTCCGAGCTGTTCAATGCGCTGGGAGATGCTGGTAACGACGGCGGGGAGGATGTCGGAGCCAATATGCGGTTTTGCATCCCATAGAATATCGCGGGGAGCGCCCGCTTCGACGAAGGTCTCGAGGATAAGGCGATGGGCGGGATTTTTGGTTCCCGTATTGAGCTTGCCGTCCGAGAAGGTCCCCGCGCCGCCCAGACCAAACTGAATATTGCTCTCGGGGTCGAGGATGCGCTCCTTTAGAAAGAGGTCGATCGCCTGCGAGCGGCGAAATGCCGGGTCGCCGCGCTCGATAAGCAAGGGCTTAAGACCTGCTTTGGCGAGCGTGAGCGCAGCGAAAAGGCCGGCGCATCCGGCGCCGACAACGACAGGGCGTTCTTGAGGTGCGTCGGAGACGGGGGAGGGGAATGAAGGCTCATCGTCTTCTATCGCGCGTACGCGCGAGCGGTCACGCTCGGCAACGCTGTCGACCGCTTCTCGCTCGAGGTGGGGACTAGTCAGCTCAACACGAAAGCTCAGGATAAAATGGACGTCTCGTTTTTTGCGAGCGTCGATTGACTTGCGGTGGAGTTCGATGGACTTGATCTCGGAGTCCTTGCAACGTAGGATGCGCTTGGCGACTCGCTTGCCAACAATGAGGCAGGTATTTTCATCGCCGGCTTCATCGAGCGACACGTTGACTTGGGTGATTTCGATCATCGAGGTCTCCTTAGAGGCAAGAAAGAGGCCGTCCGGTATCCCAGACGGCCCGAATGCGTTTTTGATTATAGACTGCGCGGCTACAGGCTGCTTGCAGCGCGAATACCCGAGATCCAGGCCCACGCAAGGTTAAAGCCTCCGCAATCGGCGTCGATGTCGAGCGCTTCTCCGCAGACGTAAAGCGGGGCGCCTGTGGTGCTGTTCACGTAAAGATTGGGTGTCGAGACGCACTCGATAGATATGCCGCCACGCGTGACCTGTGCTGAGCGCTCCTCTGCCGTCCCTTCGACGGACAGTTTAAAGTGCTTGAGGATTGAGACCAGGTGGATGACATCGCGCGAGCCGGGATGGCACCGCTCGAATGCCGTACAGACGACGTGTGAGAGCTGCGGGGCGAGCATGCCGTCAAGCCAGTGGGAGTTTCGGGGCGAAAAATCGCCGAGCACGTTGACACGCTGCTCGAGCGTATCGAGCAGCTCATCTTTGGAGAAATCTGGAAAGAAGTCGATCAGAACAGTGTCGCCCTGGTTGATACGGCGAGAGAGATTGAAGGCGGCGACGCCTGAGATGCCGAAGGCACGGAACAGCACTTCGCCATCTTCTCGCCAGAGCTCTTCGTGGCTGCGCGAGAGCGTTAAGCGGGCTCGGACGCGCAGACCATCCAGAGTTCCGAGTGCCGTCCGGTCGCCGACGACTGATGCCGATACGGGGCACAGGACGGGGCGCAGGGGCGTCAAGGGAAGGCTAAACACCTCGGCGATGCCGGTGGGGTTGCCGCCCGTAGCGATAACCACGGCCCTTGCCTGCAGGGCATCGCTCGTGCGAGGAGTATCGGCTAACGCCTTTCGAAGCGAACGGAGCTCCGTCTTTCGGTCGCCGTGCTTTTTGGGTTTGAGTACATGAGCGGGACGGTCGATCTGAAGCGTCCAGCCTTCGGAAGCCTTATGAGCCGCAATGACGTTAGTTCCGCAGAGTAGGGTGATGCCCAAACGCTCGCATGCATTGAGGAGTGCATCGCGAACCGACTCGGCGCGAAGGGAGCGCGGGTATAGGCGGCCTTCCTCACGGATCGTCATGATGCCCAGCGAGGAGAAAAAACTCTCGAGATCTTGCTCGGGTTGGGGGCCCATGATGGATTCGACAAAGGCGGGGCGGTTATATCGCCGAATGTCGATGGATTCGTTTGAGAGGTTGCAGCGGCCGTTTCCGGTTGCGAGCAGCTTGAGACCGCAGGCGACGTCGCGCTCGACGACGCAGACCCTTTTGTCGACACGCGCCGCCGTAATGGCGGCGGCGAGGCCCGAGGCCCCGCCGCCGATCACCAAGACGTCATAGAAGGCGCTTGCGTTCACTTAGGCCTCGTCTGTCTTGTGCGGGGCGATGGCCTCAACGGCGGAGACGGCCTTGGGCAGCATGTCATCGGGCAGTGCGGTCTCGACTTCACCCTTATCGCAGGCCTCGGCGAGTGACGGATTGATGGGAAGCTGACCCAAGATGTCGAGGTTGTAGCGCTCGGCGACTTCGGGGAGCTTGCTCTTACCAAAGACCTCGATCTTCTTGCCGCAGTCGGGGCACTCGATATAGCTCATGTTCTCGACAATGCCCAGAATAGGGACGTTCATCTTCTCGGCCATGTTGACTGCCTTGGCGACGATCATCGAGACCAAGTCTTGCGGGCTCGTGACGATGACGATGCCATCGACGGGCAGCGATTGGAAAACGGTGAGCGCGACGTCACCCGTTCCCGGAGGCATATCGACCAGCAGGTAGTCGATGGGGCCCCACGAGGTCTCGCTCCAGAATTGCCTGATGGCGCCCGCGATAACCGGGCCACGCCAAAGGACGGGATCGGTTTCGTTTTGGAGCAACAGGTTGGAGCTCATGACCTTGACGCCGTGCTCGGAGATCTCGGGCAGCATGAGGTTGCCGAGGGCATGGACATGGCGTCCGCTCATGCCGAACATTTTGGGGATGGAGGGGCCGGTGATGTCGGCGTCGAGAATGCCAACCTTGTTGCCGCGGCGGGCGAGCTCGGTTGCGATGGCGCCCGTCACAAACGACTTGCCGACGCCTCCCTTGCCGGAAAGCACAGCGATAACGCGCTTGACCTCCGACAGCGTATTCTCTTCAAATTGCGACGGCGTTGATTGTCCGCCGGCTGCTTGTGCGTGCTCGCAACCCATGTATGACTCCTTTGTATATGTTGGGGCCGGGGCCCCGTGATGTGACACGAGCGTCATTGTACCCTCGTTTGCGAGCGGGAGTCATTTACGATGCATTTGGGCCGAGCGTGCTTGCAATACGATGGGTCCAAGCGAATGGGCGGGCTTACTGAACTTTGCTGGCGAACTCGAGGTATTGCATGCGCTGCAGCTTGTTGATCGTCGAGGCGTATGGGCTGTCTTCAGATTCCAAGTCGTAGCGCAGCCCGTCGGTACCGAGGTAGCCGGCGACATTGATGGTGGGCACATCTGACCTTGTTGCAAGCAGAGCCTTTTGATAGTCGGTGAGCGGGGCGCCGATCTTATTAAGGGTAATGGCTGCAACCTCGTTTGCCCCGACGGTGTCGTAGACGTTGAGCTCGGTATTGCCGGCGATTTCATAGTTAGCCCAGACAAAATATGTCGACTGATAGATACGGAAAGCGTGGCTTGCCGTATCTTCCTGAGGGTACAGCTCGTCGTTGAGAGTCGTTGCGGCGCTCGGCTGATGGTCGCCAAAAAAGACAAGGACAACCGGTCTGCCGATATTGCGGAGCTCGTTGATAAAGTACTCGAGGTCCCGGTCGGATGCATTGATGCAGGTGAGATAGGTATTGAGCGCGCTATTGGCGCCCTCGCTGGCTCCCTCGACCCAATAGTTTGTCAGCTCTTCGGCGGGAACGGTGCCATAGTCGTAGCCGCCGTGATTTTGCATCGTGACGTCAAAGATGAACTGCGGGGCTTCGTCGGTTCTGAGCAGGTCGAGTATCTTGTCGTAGGTGGCGTAGTCGCATACGCCGGCATGGTAATAGGGCGCACCTTCGAAATCGCCGATTGAAAGAAAGTCTCCAAAACCCAGCTGCTGATAGATTTTATCTCGATGGTAGTTGACGGGGTTTTGCGGGTGCA
>CAUBGU010000060.1 GCA_958435545.1 uncultured Collinsella sp. | reverse complement strand
CCGAGAGCCGTCCGCACAGCCATCGCACCAACGCCAGCAACAACGTCGCTGCCGGCATGGACTTCCCCAACCCCGATAAGCAGGGCAAGGGCAAGAAGCGCAAGGGCGGTCACAACAACGAAGAGGACCACTACAGCCGCATGGCTCGCGAGGCCGAGGAGTACAGCCGCGAGAAGGTGCTCGAGGAGGCTCGTGCTGCCGTCGAGGAGGCCTCTCGCGAGTCCACCGGTCGCCGCAAGAAGCGCAAGGAGAAGCGCGAGCGCGAGGCTGCCAAGGCTCAGGAGGAGCGCAAGATAGAGGAGGCGCTGGCCCAGGGCGTGAACCCCGAGGACCTCGACGCCATCAAGGTCTCCCAGGGCGTTACCGTCCAGGAGCTTGCCGAGGCGCTCGACGTTCCGGCCAACGACATCATCAAGCGCCTGTTCCTGCTGGGTACGCCGCTCACCATGACGCAGTCCATGTCCGACGACCTCGTCGAGCTCGTTGCCGACGATCTGGGCCGTCAGATCAAGATCATCACCCCCGAGGAGGAGAACACCTTCTCGTTCTACGACGATCCCGCCGACCTTAAGCCGCGTGCCCCGGTCGTCACCGTCATGGGCCACGTCGACCACGGCAAGACGAGCCTCCTCGACGCCATCCGTCACACCGGCGTTGCTGCCGGCGAGGCGGGCGGCATTACGCAGGCCATCGGCGCTTCGCAGGTCATGATCAACGACCGCAAGATCACCTTCATCGATACCCCGGGCCACGCCACCTTTACGGCTATGCGTGCCCGTGGCGCCAAGGTGACCGACATCGTCATTCTGATCGTGGCTGCCGACGACGGCGTCATGCCCCAGACCGTCGAGTCGATCAACCACGCCAAGGCCGCCGGCGTACCCATCGTCGTCGCCGTCAACAAGATCGATAAGCCGGGCGCCAACCCCGACCGTGTGCGTCAGGAGCTCACCGAGTACGGAGTCATCCCCGAGGAGTGGGGCGGACAGAACATGTTCGTCAACATCTCGGCTAAGCAGAAGATCGGTATCGACGAACTTCTGGAGACCGTGCTGCTCCAGGCCGACGTGCTCGAGCTCAAGGCCAACCCGGACACCTTTGCCTCCGGCAACGTCCTCGAGGCCAAGCTCGACAAGGGCCGCGGCTCGGTCGCTACCGTGCTCGTGACCCGCGGTACCCTGCACGTGGGCGATACGCTGGTCGCCGGCCTTACCTACGGCCGCGTCCGCGCCATGCTCGACCCCAAGGGCCGCGCCGTCACCGAGGCCGGTCCCTCCGACGCCGTCGAGATTCTGGGCCTGCAGTCCGTGCCCAACGCCGGTGACGAGTTCCGCGTGTTCGAGGACGAGCGCGAGGCACGTGCGCTGGCCGACGAGCGTTCGCTGAAGGCCCGTATCGAGGAGCAGAGCCGCGTCAAGCACGTCACGCTCGAGAACCTCTTCGAGACCATTGCCGACGCCGAGGTCAAGGAGCTCAACCTGATCATCAAGGCCGACGTCCAGGGTTCCATCGAGGCCCTTCAGGACTCGCTCGACAAGATGGATCAGTCCGAGGTTCGCATCAACACGATCCACTCCGCCGTTGGCGCCATCAACGAGACCGACGTCGTCCTGGCCGACGCCTCCAACGCCATCATCATCGGCTTTGGCGTCCGTCCCGACGGTAAGGCCCGCTCCGCTGCCGAGCGCGAGGGCGTCGAGATCCGTTGCTACGACGTCATCTATAAGTGCCTCGAGGAGCTCGACGCCGCCCGTATCGGCATGCTCAAGCCCACCGAGGTCGAGGTCGCCACGGGTACCGCGACCGTCCTGGACACCTTCAAGGTGCCCAAAGTCGGTATCGCCGCCGGTGTCCGCGTCGAAGAGGGCGAGATCGCCGCGACCGATTCCGTGCGCCTGGTGCGCGACGGCATCGTGGTCTTCAACGGCAAGATCGCCTCGATGCGTCACTACAAGGACGAGGCCAAGAGCCTCAAGAGTGGTTCCGAGGGCGGCATTGGCCTGGAGAACTTCCAGGACATCAAGCCCGGCGACCAGATCGAGGGTTACCGCATCGACCAGGTTGCCCGTACCGAGTAGGGGGTAGCTCTATGAAGCAAACGCAGGCAACCCGCCGTCTGGGCGAGCAGCTTCGCGAGAAGCTCGGTTATATCCTGCTCTTTGAGGTTTCTGATCCGCGTCTCGACCTGGTTACTTTGACTGCGGTCGAGGTCGCGGTGGACCGTTCGTTCGCGCGCGTGTACGTGTCGTGCGATGCGAGCCGCTACGACGAGGTCATGGAGGCGCTCGCAAGCGCCAAGGGCCGTATTCGCAGCCTGTTGGCTCGCTCGCTCGATTGGCGTGTCACGCCCGAGCTCGATTTTCGCATCGATCGCTCGACCGATGAGGCCGAGCGCATCACGCGTGCGCTGGAAAACGTTCCCGCCACGCTTGCGATCGAAAAGGACGAGGACGGCTATCCGATAGCGGATGCCGCCCAGGAGGCAGCTTTAGATGACTAATTCCGCCGACCTCGCCTCGTGCGAGTCTGCAGATATTCAGCGACGCATCCTCGAGTTCATCGAGGGTGCGTCCTCCATTGCGATTTCGGGACATACTTCTCCCGATGGCGATGCCTTGGGCTCCGTATTGGGTCTGGGCCTTTCGCTCATGAAGTTTTTCCCCAACAAGGACATTGCGCTGCTGCTGGCAGACGATGACCCGGTTCCGCGTATCTACCGCTTTATGGAAGGCTCCGATCGCCTGGTGCCGGCATCTGCGTACGCCGGCAATCCTGACCTGTTCATCTCGGTGGACGTACCGGTCGTCGAGCGCCTCAATAATTCTGCCGAGGTGCTTCGTCGCTCCAAGCATGTGGTGTGCTTTGATCACCATCCGGCGCGCGAGGAGTTTGCCGAGCTCAGCCTGAGGCGCGTCGAAGCTGCAGCTTGCGCTATGATCATCGACCGCTTCTTGGACAATTGTGGCATTGTCGCACGTGATGGCGTTGCGACCTGCCTGCTGTGTGGCTTGGTTACCGATACCGGCCGTTTTCAGTACCAAAACGCCGATGCCGCCGCGTTCCATGCGGCCTCGCGCCTGGTGGCGCACGGTGCCGATCCGGCGCGCGTTGCGCTCGAGGTCTACCAGAGCATGCGCGTTGAGTTTTTGCACCTCAAGTCCATTGTCATGGGTCGCATTAAGACGGTCGCGCATGGGCGCGTGGCGTATAGCTATGCCTGCCAGAGCGACCTTGAAGCCTGCGGCGTCACCTCGGACGAGTGCGACGGCCTGGTCGATGTGGTGCGTTCGGTGATGGGCGTCGAGGTCTGCATGTTCTTAAAGGGCATTGAGGGCGATACCAAGGTGCGTGGCAACCTGCGCTCCAAGGGCGACCTCGATGTGTCCGAGATTGCTGCCAATTTTGGCGGTGGCGGGCATCATGCCGCCGCCGGCTTTTCCAACAACGGAACAATTCTCGAGACGCTCACTGTGGCACTTCCCATGCTGGCCGAGCTGGTAGGGGAGGATCCCGCTTCGGTGACCGTCGAGCTTTAACTTTTTGGATGGTACATGGCTCGTCGTACGCCTTCACAACTGAATATGCTGCTCGCTGTCGATAAGCCGGTGGGCTGCACGTCCCACGATGTGGTCTCGCAATGCCGACGCGCCCTCCATGAGCGGCGTGTCGGCCATGCCGGCACGCTCGACCCCATGGCATCTGGCGTCATGGTGGTGGGTGTGGGCCAGGCCTCCCGTCTGCTGGGCATGCTCGCGCTCGATACCAAAAGCTACGTCGCCGATATTTCGTTTGGCGCCGAGACCAATACCGATGATGCGGAGGGCGAGGCGGTCCGTACGGTGGCTGTTGCCAACGAGCTCCGCGATCCTGCCTATGCGCGTGAGCAATTGGCCTCCATGCTGGGTCCGCAGATGCAGGTGCCGCCGGCGTTTTCGGCTATCTCGGTCAATGGCGTTCGTGCCTACAAGTCTGCTCGCGAGGGCAATGCGGTGGACCTACCTCCGCGTCCCGTCGAGGTCTATGCCGCCGACCTGATCGCCGTGGGCGGCGAAGGTGATACGTGCGTGTGGACCGTGGCGTTCTCGGTGAGCAAGGGAACCTATATCCGAGCGCTCGCTCGCGACCTGGGCCGCGCCTGCGAGAGCGCCGCGCACATTTCCGCGCTGCGCCGCACGGCATCCGGTATTGTTTCCGTTGGCGCCTGTCATGCGGTTGAGGAGCTTTCTCCCGAGTCCGCGGCGGGGTTTGCACTGGATCCCATTGCGGCCCTGGGCGCTACGCGTGTTGACTTGCCGGGCAATCTTGCCGACGACCTGCTCTGCGGCCGTCGCATTCCCGTTGAGCATGCGCTTGCCGATTTCGATGCCTCGAAGGCGCCGTTTGCGTTGGTGCTCGATGGGGGACTCAAGGCGCTCGCCCGTATTGAGGGTGGCCGCTTTGTCATGGAGCACGTATTTCCTCAGGCAATCGGCGGTGTTCGATGATGTTGTCCGCTCGCGAGCTCGCGCGTATTTTTTTCGTGGGCGGGTCGGACGAGGCTCGCATCGTTGCTGCCGATGCGTTTGATGAGTTCGAGCACCTGGGTGCCGCATCGATTGCCATCGGTGTGTTCGACGGCGTGCACCGTGGACACCAGGAGCTCATTACGGCGCTTGTCCGTGATGCCCGTGCCCATGGCTGTAAGGCGGTCGTGGTTACCTTCGATCCCGACCCGGACGTTGTGGTGAGCTCTTCGCCCGCTCAAAAATTGATGACGACGGCCGACCGTCTGCATGCCCTGGCTCAAACTGGGGTCGATGCGGTGGTGGCCGTTCCCTTTACGCCTGAGGTTGCGGCGCTTGACCATGTTGATTTTCTCTCGCTGGTGTCGCGTCTGGTCGACATTCGATCGATTCGCGTTGGCAGTGACTTTAGGCTGGGTCGTGGCGGTGCTTCTGGTGTTGCCGAGATGCGCGCCTGGGGTGCCGAGCACGGCGTTGACGTGTACGGTCACGACCTGCTTTGCGAGGGCGGTGAGGCCATTTGCGCCACCCGTATCCGTCATGAGCTCGGACAGGGCCATGTGGAGCTTGCTGCTGAGTTACTCGGCCGCCCGTATATGGTGCGTGGCGGTGTTATTCGCGGCCGTCACGAGGGTTCTGGCATGGGCTTTCCCACGGCAAACCTGCAGGTTCCCGACGGCATTCAGGTGCCTGCCGATGGCGTGTATGAGGGCATGGCGCTCGTCGATGACACCGTGTGGCCCGCTGCCGTGAACGTCGGACTGCCGCCGACGTATGCCGACGATGCGGCATCCGCGCATCTCGAGGCTAACTTAATTGGTTATACGGGCGACCTGTACGGCGCTTCCGTTTCGCTGGCGTTTTCGCGCTGGCTGCGTCCGTCGCGTGTGTTCGATTCGCTGGATGAGTTGATCGCGACCGTCGAGGGTAATATCGAGGACATTCGTCACAACTTGGGTGAGCAGGGGGTGAGCATCCGTGATTAGCGATGAGGAAAAAGACCAGGTACGCGCTGCGTCTGACTTAGTCGCCATCGTGCAGGAAACGGTTGAGCTCAAGCCCCGCGGCCATGAGTTTTGGGGCTGCTGTCCCTTTCATGGCGAAAAGACGCCGTCCTTCCACATTATCCCCGCCACGCAGGTGTGGCACTGCTTTGGTTGCGGCGAGGGTGGCGACGTCTTCACCTATATCATGAAGCGCGAGAACCTGAGCTTTCCCGAGTCAATCCGTTATTTGGCCGATCGCGCGGGTATTGAGCTGCACGACACCGGAGATCGCCGCGAGCGCGGTACCAAGCGTGCCCGAATCTACGATCTGTGCGCCGAGACCGCTCAGTTCTATCACACTATGCTTATGCGCGGTAAGGACGGCCGTCCGCGCGAGTACTTTGCCAGCCGCGGCATGGGCGGCGATGTCTGCCGCCGCTACTGTCTGGGCTTTGCACCGGGCCGTAACGCGCTGGTGTCACACCTGTCCCAGGCGGGTTTTACCCCGCAGGAGATGATTGACGCCAATGTTGCCGTGAGCCGCGGGCGCGGGCAGCTTGCCGACCGCTTCTACGACCGCGTGATGTTCCCCATCTTTGACGAGCAGGGTCACAACATTGCCTTTGGCGGTCGCATCATGGGCGACGGCCAACCCAAGTACCTCAATACCGCCGAGACGAGCGTGTTCCATAAAAAGCGAAACCTCTACGGATTTAATTGGGCCAAGGAGTTTATCGTCGCGCAGGATACCGCCATCGTGGTGGAGGGCTATACCGACTGCATCGCCTGTTGGGAAGCGGGGATTAAAAACGTTGTCGCCACGCTGGGCACCGCGCTCACGGAGCATCACGTCAAGACGCTCACTCGCTTTGCCAAGCGCATCGTCTATATGTTTGACGGCGATGCCGCCGGCCAAAAGGCCGCCCGTCGCGCGATTCAGTTTATCGAGCAGGATTCGATGGACCTGCGCTGCGTGGTGCTGCCCGACGGCAACGATCCAATGGAGTTTATCACGGCGCATGGTGGACAGGAACTGCAGACGCGCATCGACGCTGCCGAGCCGCTTATGGACTTTGTCTACCGTTCGCTGCAGGAGTCGAGCGATATCACCACGCCGGGCGGTCGCGCTAAGGCGCTGGAAGATGCGCTGACGCTTATCTATCCGTTGCGCAACAGCTATATGATCGACACGTACTTTATCCAGATTGCCGATCTGCTGGGTTTGGATCTGGAGACGGTGCGCGCGAGCTCGGGTCGTGTGTTTCGCGATGTCGCCAAGCGCGAGGATGCGGAACGACGTCGTGAGCAGAACTATGAGCGCCAGCGGGCACAGACTGAGCGGTCCGGTAGCGCGGGCGGTCGGGCGTCGGGTTCTCGCGATGCCGGTCGCGGTGCTTGGGCATCGGGCGCGACGCCGCCGGTGTCCGCGCCGGTCGAAGAAGAGCCGTACGACTACGTCCCGCTCGATGCCTACGGCGCCGCGCCCGTGGAGGTCGTCGACGACCTGCCGCCGATCGATGTGCCTGATGGTATGGGCGCTGTGCCTGTGGCTGACGGTTCGGGCGCACCGGCTGCGGCGGCGCCGATGGTTCTTACCGATCTTGAACGCAAGTCCTTGGCAGGGGAGCGCGAGCTGTTGACGATGCTCACGAGCTACCCCGACCTGTTCCGCACGTATGCCGACCGCATCTGCTCCATCGAGTGGGTTGACCCGCGTCACGAGTCCATTGCATGGGCCGTTCTGGCAACGCCGCCGGGAACCGATCCTGCAGCCTGCATGGATGCGGCGCGCTCAGTGTGTCCCGATGCGGCAACGCTTGTGAGTGCCGGGCGCATCTCCGCGACGAGCAAGCACCCCACCGAGACGAACATCGTGTTTATGCTTGATACGCTTGAGCTCTACACCATCAAGCGTCGCATGCGTGCCGCACAGGCCAAGCTGCGCCAGGACCGTTCACTCGATGATGAGGCCCGTCGCGCGCTGACCGTGCAGGCCGCGCAGGATTCGCAACGTCAACGCGAACTGCAAAAGTCGATCGGCGGCGTGGCGGACCCGTTCCGTTTGATCGGCCTGGAGGCCGCGGGCACCGAACAAGCCTAGATGTTGTGGTCAACCAGCGTATTCTCGCCTATATCCAGTCTTCTTTTTGGGTATAGACGTCAATGTGTGTGCTAAAGTATTGAGTCCTGTGGACTATGAAGGGAGAATCTGTGCCAAAAAAGACTGAGAGCACGGGTACTGGGCTGGAATCCTACGTTGCAAAGCTCATGGGCAACGGCTCAAACAGGACTTCGGTAACCGAGGACGAGATTCAGGTCGCCCTGAAGGATATCGATGTTTCTGACGAGCAGCTCACCGCGGTGTATTCCGCGCTGCGCAACAGCGGCATCCAGATTATCTCCGCGAGCGGTAACGACGACGCCCCCATGGGTGTCGACGATGACGATACCGATACCGATACCGATACCGACGATTTCGATGACGACGACGAGCACGATTCCGGCTCGCTCGACGATCACGAGCTCAAGATGGCCCGTCAGGCCGACGCTGAGATGGGTTCTTCCAAGAACAAGAAGAAGCGCACCGTGCGCACGTCCCGTTCACGCTCCCGCGTGCGTGGCATCGATGCCTCCACGGTGATGCTGACCGGCGACCCGGTCCGTATGTACCTCAAGGAGATCGGCAAGGTCGACCTGTTGACCGCCTCCGAAGAGGTCGATCTGGCTATGAAGATCGAGGCCGGTCTCGAGGCTACCGAGAAGCTCGAGGCTGCCGATGCTGGTGAGCTCGAACTCACGCGTGCCGAGATGCGTCGTCTTACGCGCATTGAGAACGTGGGCCTCGAAGCCAAGCAGGCGCTCATCAGCGCAAACCTTCGTCTGGTCGTCTCCATCGCCAAGCGCTATGTCGGTCGCGGCATGCTGTTCCTGGACTTGATTCAGGAGGGCAACCTCGGTCTGATCCGCGCCGTCGAGAAGTTCGACTACCAGAAGGGCTTTAAGTTCTCCACGTACGCCA
>CAUBGU010000059.1 GCA_958435545.1 uncultured Collinsella sp. | reverse complement strand
TCTCAATCTGTAACAGATAGACCGATTTTTGGCCATCAGATGTTACAGATCGAGATATTCCCAGCCCCGTCGTCAAACGTCTAAATCTGTAACAAGTAGACAGGTTTTCGGCCTCTAGATGTTACAGATTGAGATCTTTCATCAGCCGCCAACCTTCCGTCTTGATCTGTAACAGTTAGAAGGCCAAACGGTCCCCTGTTGTTACAGATTGAGACGGTCCGCTTCAGTGCCCATACCACTGACGCTTCCATTCCTCAGCCAAATCGGCTCGCTGCGGAATACCTGCTAGCCTCATCTTTTCAACCAGCTTTCCCGGATTCTTGAGCTCATCAAACGTGAACCGAAGCACCTTGTGTCCGAGCATTGTCAGATGGGACTCCCGCTGACGTTCTGCCACGAACGGGTCGACCCACTCCCGACCCTCGTCGTTCTGCAAGGTATACTTCCCCTTTCCGTCGAGCTCGCCGATGACACATGTCCCGTCCTCGAGCCTCCAGAAATAATCGACCCGAAACACCTGGCTCAAATCGAGCGGATCGCGAAACTCCACCTGCAACTCCGGAACCGGAAAGCCGTATGCAATAAAGAACGCCCGAAAGCGAGACTCGCCGCCGTTCTCGGACAGCCCGTCCGCATGCGACGCAATCACCTGAGCTCTGCGATACCCTCGCCTGCCCTCGCAATCGGCCTGGAGCCGCTCGCAGAGGTCGTCGCGCGACATGCCCTTCGCCCGCAATGCAGAATCGGCGATCGCCAGACCATACGAAAACGGCGCACGCAGCAGACAATCCTCCACCGTGCGCCAAAACGACGTCACCCGCACGCCATCGACTTGTTCAAGTGCACCCGCCGCCTGCGGACGCAGCAGTCTACACCCCATACTCAATGCCACCGAACAACCCGTCTTGACCAAGTAACGCGGCCCGAGCAGATCATTCGGCACCTCCAGACCCCATATCAGCGCGGCATCATATCCCCAAAACGCCCAATCGGGGTGAAACTCGGCAAGCCCCTTGATGGTCCACCGCGCCCGCTCCGGCGGCGTCAACGCATCCCATTCATGCTGAAAACAGAAAAGGTGCGATTCGGGCTCCGCAATATCGTCTGTGCCCACATGGCGCCGCAGCCACATGAGCTCGGCATTGTCGTGCGTCACAAGCGGCACGCCTTGTTCAGCCGCCTCCGTGAGCCTGGCAAGCATCCTATTCCGCGCCAAGGTGTTACGCGTTGCATGCTTGTGTTTAAAAACGGTATTAGACACTTCCATCACCACCACATCGGAGAAATGGGCCATCGCCGCTGTTGCCGCCGCCGACAAATGTCTTGATCTGTAACAGTTACGGACACAAGCAGCCGCCAAACGTTACAGATCGAGACGTTCGCGCAGCATTGCACCTCTTTGTCTCGATCTGTAACAGAAAGACCGGTTTTTGGCCGCTAGATGTTACAGATCAAGATCTTTCGGTACCGCGTCCAACCTTTGTCTCAATCTGTAACAGTTAGGTCGAATTTTGGCCTGTAGATGTTACAGATTGGGACATTCCCCCAGCCAGGTGCCAAACGTCTTGATCTGTAACAGTTAGACGTTCTCCAGGCCCCAAACGTTACAGATTTAGACAAACCAGCGGCGTCCAACCTTTGTCTCGATCTGTAACAGGTAGACCGGTTTTTTGTCCCTAAACGTTACAGACCGAGACAAATAGACAGGCGGCGGTGCGACAGCCCACCCCCTACTCCCATTCCTGCTCGTAAATATTGAGCGACTTCACGTACCGTCCCTGGGCGCCCATGATGTCGCGGACCAGGCGCAAAAAGAAGCTGATGCACGAGGTGTCGAAACCGTCCTCTAAGTCCTCGGGATGCACTGCGCCCGGCCCGTCGACCGCCGTGTCGCTCAGGCGCGCGATGTCATACAGGTAGAGCTGCCCCGCCGTCAGCCAGACATCGTCGACGCACGCGAGTCGCACCGCAATCGCGCCATCGTTCCAGTGCTCCTTTTGCACGATATGTGGGTCGTAGACGTCAAAGCGACGGTCGGTGCGCGTGTCCTTCAGCACGACCATACCAGTCGCAGGATCCTTGTCCAAAATGCCAAAGCGCGAGAAATACTGCGTGTTCAGCACTTGCTTAAGTCGCCCGAGCGAAGCAGGAGAAATTGACGCTGGCGGCTCGTCCACATACAGCTCCAACAGCGTTTTGCCGTGGTAATAGGGGCGCTCAAACAGCAGCCAATCGGTAAACGCCATGTTGTAGGCCATGATTTCGTTTTGAGAAGGTTCCTCGCAATAGCTGAGCCACGGATCGACGATAATCTCGAACTGCTCGCGCGCCGGCTCCAGGAATTGAAACTTCCGCAGCATCCAAAAGTGAGCCATGTCGGCAATATCGTTGCCGACGGCTTCGGTC
The DNA here is from genome assembly GCA_958435545.1 of uncultured Collinsella sp. The sequence goes on along the minus strand of CAUBGU010000059.1, from coordinate 7,506 downwards.
AGCTGCGCTCGGTCAAAAACTTGGTCAGTCATGGCATCCTCCTCAAACTGATGGACCTCAATTTGAGCTTACGAGGAGGGCGAGCAACCGAGGCAAGCGCGGGCAAAATAGGCCTTCGACTGCAAACCAGATGCTAACCAAACACTTGACGGGACACTTGACCGAATGAGCGAACCGCAAAGAAACCGCAGGTAGACATAGACAGCCAACCCGCCCTTTTGAGCCAGATGCCCGCAGCCACCACAGAAACAACAGGTGACCACAGCCCAAGAAGTCGACAAATGAACACCCATACGTCGACAAACGAGCAAATCGCTCGCAAAGAGTGTCCCCAACGACTAGACAAAAAATGACTAGTCATTGGGGACGTTCTTAAATGACTACTTTACAGCTCCAACGCCTCGGCGACTTCGGCTGCGCAGGCCAGGGCATCGGCCATGGCGTTTACAACGAGCGAGCTGCCGTTGCGGGCATCACCCGCCACATACACCGGCGCGGCATCCGCAGCAACGCCATCCACGCGGGCCGCGAGGTGCGAGCCCTCGGCAGCCATCACCGGCAGCGGACGACCAGCGGTAGTAACAGGCACGCTCACCGCATCGAACACACCATGCTCGGGACCCGTAAAGCCGCAGGCAATGAGCACCAGCTGCGCCGGCACCTCGTGCTCGGAGCCCGCGATGCGCTCGGGCTTTCCCGCCGACCAGTCCAGATCGACCACGCGCAGGCCCGCAGCCGCGCCCTTCTTGTCCAGCAGCACCTCGAGCGTATCCACGCCCCAGGCACGCATCTCGCCACCCATCGCAGCGATAGCCTCCTGCTGGCCGTAGTCGGTCTTCTTAACGTTGGGCCACTGCGGCCAGGGGTTGCTCGCCGCGCGCTTATCGGGCGCTGCCGGCAAGAACTCAAACTGGCGCACGCTGCGCGCGCCCTGGCGCACCGCGGTACCCACGCAGTCGTTGCCGGTATCGCCACCGCCAATGACCACAACGTCCAGGCCGCGCGCGTTCACCGCGGGCTCACCGCCATCGAGCACCGAGACGGTCGAAGCCGTCAGGTAGTCCACCGCGTACACCACGCCCGGAGCGTCCACGTTCGCAGCCGAAAGACCGCGGGGCGCACGAGCACCAGCAGCCACCACGACAGCGTCAAAGCCATTGAGCTTGGCCGCTACCGCAGGATTCGTAACATCGGCACCCAGCTCAAAGACGATACCCAGCTCGCGCATGAGCGCCACGCGACGCTCGACCACGGACTTCTCGAGCTTCATGTTGGGAATGCCGTACATGAGCAGACCGCCCGGGCGGTCGTCGCGCTCAAACACCGTCACGCGGGCGCCACGACGCGCAAGCTCCCATGCAGCCACCAGACCAGCAGGACCGGAGCCCACCACGGCAACCGAGGGCGCATCCTCCCCCGCCGGCTCAAAGCGACGCGGACCGCCATTTGCCCATTCGTGGTCGCTGATCGCACGCTCGTTGTCATGGATCGTCGTGGGCTGGCCATCGACCGAACCCAGGTTGCACGCGGCCTCGCACAGTGCCGGGCACACGCGACTCGTGAACTCAGGCATGGGCGAGGTAAGCGACAGACGCTCGGCAGCCTCGTCCCAGCGGCCGCGGTACACCAGCTCATTCCACTCGGGAATCAGGTTGTGCAGCGGGCAGCCGCTCGGGCGCGCCTTGCCAAAGCTCGCGCCCACCTGGCAAAACGCCACGCCGCACATCATGCAGCGGCTCGCCTGGGCGCGACGTGCATCGTCATCGAGCTCCACGTACAGCGGATCGAAATCATGGCTGCGCTCCTCCACGGGGCGGAGCTCGTGGGTCACGCGATCGATATCAAGAAAAGCACCGGGCTTACCCATGGCACTTACGCCTCCTTCTTGGTCGAAGCAACAGAGCTGGCGGCGGCGGGCACAGCGCCAGCGACACCACCCGCCACATCAAAGCGAGCGACATCGGCGGCATCGGCGCGACCGGTCACAATGTCAAACGCCAGCTCCTCGGCCTGCGCATGCGTCTTACCGATGGCCTCGGCGGCGGCGACAATCGCCAACACGCGCTCGTACTCGGTCGGAATGACCTTCACAAAGTGCTTGCTCATCGTCTCAAAGCTGTAGAGCAGCTTAATGCCGCGCGGGCTCTGCGTCGCGTCCACGTGCTCCTGGATGAGCGCACGAATCTGCGCCAGCTCACCGGCCGTCGGGGCTTTAAGCTCAACGCTCTCGTGGTTCACACGGGCATCGAGCGTGCCGTACTGGTCAAAGACGTAAGCCACGCCGCCCGTCATGCCGGCGGCGAAGTTCTGCCCGACCTCGCCCAGGATGAGCGCCAGACCTCCCGTCATGTACTCGCAGCCATGGTTGCCGCAGCCCTCGACCACCACGGTGGCACCGGAGTTGCGTACGCCAAAGCGCTGGCCGGCCAGGCCGTTAATGAAGCCGCGACCGCTCGTAGCGCCAAAGAACGCAACGTTGCCCACGATGATGTTCTCGTCGAACTTGTAGGTCGCATGCGGGTTGGGGCGCACCGACACCTCGCCGCCCGAAAGGCCCTTGCCAAAGTAGTCGTTGGCGTCGCCGCACACGTTGAGCGTAATGCCGCGCGGCAGGAAGGCGCCAAAGCTCTGACCGGCCGAACCATCGCAATCGATGGTGATGGAGCCGGCGGGCAGGCCCTCGGGATGCGCCTTGGTCACCGCGTTGCCCAAGATGGTGCCCACGCAGCGGTTGACGTTGGCGATATCGGCGCGAAAGCGAATCGGACGCAGGTGCGCACGGGCATCGGCCGTATAGGGCACAAACAACGTGGAGTCGAGCGTCTTATCGAGCTCGCTGTCCGCAGCCATCTGGGGCAGGAAGTGACGGCCGTCGGCGCCCGGGATGTGGGCACCAAACTCACAGGTCGCGCTTGCCAGCACGGGCGACAGATCGAGCAGGTTGGCCTTGCGGTTGCCCGGGACCTCGATCTGGCGCAGGCACTTGGGATGGCCGACCATCTCGTCGACGGTGCGGAAGCCCAGGCTCGCCATGACCTCGCGCAGCTGCTCGGCAACAAAGAGCATAAAGTGCTCGACGTGCTCTGGCTTGCCGCGGAAGCCGCGACGCAGGCGGCAGTTTTGCGTAGCGATGCCGGCCGGGCAGGTATCCTGCTGGCAGTCGCGCTGCATGAGGCAGCCCATCGAGATGAGCGGCATGGTCGCAAAGCCAAACTCCTCGGCACCCAGCAGGCAGGCGACGGCGACGTCGGTGCCGTCCATGAGCTTGCCATCGGCCTCGAGCACCACGCGTGAGCGCAAACCGTTTTGCAGCAGCGTCTGCTGGGCCTCGGCAAGGCCAAGCTCCAGCGGCAGACCCGCGTGCCAGATAGAGTCGCGCGCAGCGGCACCCGAGCCGCCATTGTGGCCGCTGATCAAAATCTTGTCGGCAGCGCCCTTGGCCACGCCGGTGGCGATGGTGCCGACGCCGGCCTCGCTGACCAGCTTGACCGACACGCGCGCGCCGGGGTTGGCGTTCTTAAGGTCAAAGATCAGCTCTGCCAGGTCCTCGATGGAGTAGATGTCGTGGTGCGGCGGAGGCGAGATCAGGCCGATGCCGGGCGTGGACTGACGGACCTCGGCGATCCAGGGGTAGACCTTCTTGCCGGGCAGGTGGCCACCCTCGCCGGGCTTGGCGCCCTGAGCCATCTTGATCTGAATCTCAAAGGCGCTGCAAAGATAGCGGCTCGTCACGCCAAAGCGCGCACTTGCCACCTGCTTGATGGCGGAGTTCTTGGAGTCACCGTTGGCCAGCGGGGTCTCGCGACGCGGGTCCTCGCCGCCCTCGCCCGAGTTGGAACGGCCATGCAGGCGGTTCATGGCGATGGCCATGCACTCGTGTGCCTCTTTGCTGATGGAACCGTACGACATGGCGCCGGTGTTAAAGCGGCGGACGATGTTGAGCGCGGGCTCCACCTCGTCGAGCGAAACCGGCGTGCGGCCGCTGGCATCAAAGTCCAGCAGGTCGCGCAGGCGCACGGCACGGCCGGTGCGGTGCAGGCGGGCGCTGTACTCCTTAAAGGTGTCGTAGCTGTCCTCACGGCAGGCGGTCTGCAGCAAGTAGACAGTCTGCGGATCGATGAGGTGATCCTCGCCGCCGAGCGGGCGCCACTTAGTCAGACCCAGTGTGGGCAGCTGATCGGGAGCCGGGCTCTTAAGGATGGCGAGCGCGGCGTCGTAGCGTTCGTTCTGCTCGCGCTCGACGTCCTCGACACCCATACCGCCCACACGGCTCACCGTGCCGGCAAAGTACGCGTTGACGAACTCGGGCGTAAAGCCCACGGCCTCGAAGATCTGCGCCGAATGGTAGCTCTGCACCGTGGAGGTGCCCATCTTGGACATGATGGAGACGATACCCGCCGTCGCGGCCTTATTGTAGTTGTCGATGCCCTGCTCGGCCGTCACGTCCAGGTCGCCGCGCGCCGCCAGATCGCGAATGCACGCATGCGCGTTGTACGGATAGATGCCGCTCGCGGAGTAGCCCACCAGCGCCGCAAAGTCGTGCGGAGACACGGCATCGCCGCACTCCACCACGATGTCGGCAAAGGTACGCACGCCGGCGCGGATCAGGTGGTTGTGCACGCAGCCCACAGCGAGCAGCGACGGCACGGGCACCTCGCCCGCAGCGGCACGATCGCTCAGCACCACGATGTTCACACCGTCGCGGACCGCAGCCTCAACGTCCTCGGCAAGCTGCTTAAGCGCAGCCTGCAGCGCGCCCTCGCCGGCGTCGCGGCGGTAGACGGCACGGAAGCGACGGGTCTTAAAGCCCACGCGGTCGATGGCGCAGATGCGGTCGAACTCCTCCTCGTTGAGCAACGGGCGCTCCAGGCGCACCAGCTGGCAGGCCGTGCGGGAGTCCTCGAGCAGGTTACCGTGGTTGCCCAGGTAGAGCGTGGTCGAGGTTACCATATGCTCGCGCAGGGCATCGATCGGCGGGTTCGTGACCTGGGCGAACAGCTGATAGAAGTAATCGAAGAACGAACGCGTCTTCTTGGACAGGCAGGCTAGCGGCGCATCGATACCCATCGAAGCGAGCGGTGCCTTGCCCTGCTGGGCCATGGGGCGCACGACCTCGTCAACATCATCCCAGTGATAGCCGAGCTTGGCCATACGCACGGCGGTAGGCACCTCGTCGTCCTCGGCGGGTGTTGCCGCAACGGGCTCATCGAGCGCGTCGACGGTCAGCGTCTCCTCGGCAATCCAATCACGGTAGGGCTTTTCCTTGGCGTAACGGGCACGCAGCTCGTCGTTGTAGATGACGCGACCGCGGGCAAAGTCGACCTCGAGCATCTGGCCCGGCCCCAGACAGCCGCTCGTCAGGATGTTCTCGGGGCTCACCTCGATGGTGCCCACCTCGCTTGCCAGCATAAAGCGACCGTCGCGCGTCACATAGTAGCGGGCGGGACGCAGGCCGTTGCGGTCGAGAGCAGCACCCAGGGTACGGCCGTCGGTAAAGGCGATGGCGGCAGGGCCGTCCCACGGCTCCATGAGCATGGACTGGTAAGCGTCGTAGGCGCGGCGCTCCTCACTCAGGCTGTCGTTATGGTCCCACGGCTCGGGCAGCAACATGGACGCGGCACGCGTAAGCGGGCGACCGTTCATAACCAAAAACTCGAGCACGTTGTCCAGAATCGCGGAGTCGGAACCCTCGCGGTTGATGATGGGCATCACGCGCTCAAGATCATGCTGCAGCACGGGGCTGTACAGGTTGGGCTCGCGGGCGCGGATCCAGTTGACGTTGCCCTTGAGGGTATTGATCTCGCCGTTGTGGATGATAAAGCGGTTGGGGTGCGCGCGCTCCCAGCTGGGCGTGGTGTTGGTGGAGTAGCGCGAGTGGACGAGCGCCACGGCCGTCTTGACGGCGGCGTCGTTGAGATCGATGAAGAAGCGGCGCATCTGCGTGGCGACCAGCATGCCCTTGTACACGATGGTGCGCGAGCTCATGGAGCATACATAGAAGATTTTGTCGCGCAGGGCAAACTCAGCGTCGGCCTTCTTCTCGATGGTGCGGCGGCACACGTACAGGCGGCGCTCGAAGGCATCGCCGGCGGGCGTGTCGTCCGGACGGCCCAGGAAGGCCTGCAGGATAGTGGGCATACAGGCGCGGGCCGTCTCGCCCAGGTCGTGCGGGTCAACCGGCACCTCGCGCCAAAAGAGCAGCGGCACGCCGGCCTCGGCGCAGCCCTCCTCAAACACGCGGCGGGCATCCTCTACGCCCTTCTCGTCCTGCGGGAAGAACAGCATGGCCACGCCATAGTCGCCCTCTGCCGGCAGAATCTGGCCACACTTTTGAGCCTCTTTACGGAAAAAGTGATGCGGAACCTGGAACAGGATACCAGCGCCGTCGCCGGTGTTCTTCTCGAGTCCGGTGCCACCGCGGTGCTCCAAGTTGACCAGAATGGACAGTGCATCGTCCAGAATCTGGTGATGGCGCTCACCGTTGATATCGGCAAGCGCGCCGATGCCGCATGCATCGTGGTCGAATTCGGGGCGATAAAGGCCCTGCTGCTGAGCGGAATCTGCCTGCATCGCGATCCTCCCCTAGATATTAGACAGTCAGTTGAGTAGGCATAGTAGGAGTATCGCCGGCCCGCTGTGTTTCCCACCCGTTTCGAAACAATCGCGTAACGCACGCCCTACGAGTGGGTGCCGCAGGTGGAGCACGCGCCCGAGGTGTCGATTGAGCCCATCGACAACGCCACGCTCCGCGTGCCGGGCGGTCTGTAAGCTCACTGCATCTAACATCTCAATCTGTAACAGGAGGAGCCGATTTTGGCGCCTAGATGTTACAGATTGAGATTTTCTGCAGGACGGTTTTGGTTTGTCTCGATCTGTAACACGAAGGGTCGGTTTCGGCGGTCAGCTGTTACAGATCGAGATATTCCATAGGACCATTTCTTCCTGTCTTGATCTGTAACACCTAGACCCAATTTCCATCCCTAGTTGTTACAGATCAAGACATTTCGGCAGCCCCCTTTCACCATCCCATTCAAATACAACAATTTTATTAGGCATGGCTAACTTTTGAGCCTAAAACGGGTACCCTTTACGGCGTCAAGCAAACGACACGCAGGAGCGCACCATGCTCAACCATCTCAAACATCACTTTGGCTCCCCGCGCACCGGTGGCCACGAAGGACTCGACATCGCGCGGCATATCGGCCCCGGACTGCTCGTGACCGTCGGCTTTATCGACCCGGGCAATTGGGCCTCCAATATGGCCGCCGGCTCGCAGTTTGGCTACGCGCTGCTGTGGATCGTCACGCTGTCCACGATCATGCTCATCGTGCTGCAGCACAACGCGGCACACTTGGGCATCGCCACGGGCATGTGTCTCGCCGAGGCCACGACGCGCCACCTGCCCCGCCTCGTCGGGCGTGCGATACTCGGCAGCGCGTATCTAGCCACGGTCGCCACCGCCATGGCCGAAGTCCTGGGCGGTGCGATCGCGCTTCAAATGCTCTT
>CAUBGU010000058.1 GCA_958435545.1 uncultured Collinsella sp. | reverse complement strand
TATGGTTCTCGGAGAGAATCGAAGCGATGCTGTCACCCGAGGCACCATCGGGAATCGTGATAGTAACCTGCTGGCCTGCAACGACTTTCGCACCCTCACCGCCAAAGAAGCCCTTGACGGCTGGCACGACAAAGAAAACGATCGCGGCAAGCGCGAGCACCGCCAACACAACGCCGATGATCATGGGAACCGGAGAACTCTTCTTTTGAGCACCGCGACGAGCATGCGTGTTGTAGCTCGAGCGGGTCGCCGGAGCAACGCCATGCGAACCACGAGCGTGATGCGAATGTGATTGGGGGGCCTGCGTTCGCTGGGTAGGTGCCTGCTGCTTAAAGCGGGTGCCGCCTGCAGGCTGGGCCGTACGAGCAGTGGGCTGCTGAGCCGCGTGAGAAGCCGAATGCTGAACCGAACGAGCAGAAGGCTGCTGACCCGTCCGTTGAACAGGTTGGGCCGAACGAGAGAAGGACTGCGCCGGGCGCGCGGCAGGCTGAGCTGCGCGCTGCGTCGGCTGTGCCGGACGCTGGCCAGGCTGGGCAGGGCGCGACGCCGGCTGCTGTGTACGATTCGGCTGGCGCGGATCGGAAGCACTAGGCATGCGAAACCTCCTCGTTTTTACGATCGAGCCACGTCTGCAAAAACAGGCTGGCGGCAATCATGTCGATCTTGCCCCTCATCTGCTTTTCGTTGAGTCCCTGCTCGCGCAGGATACGCTTGGCCTCTTGCGAGGACAGACGCTCGTCCTCAAACTCCAACGGAAGATCGAGCTCGTCGGCAATCTTTTGCGCCACAGCGGCAACGCGCTCGGCCTGAGGGCCGGGCTCACCGGCCATGGTCAGGGGACGTCCGCTTACCAGGATGTCGGGCTCATAGTCCTCAACCAGGTAGCGGAACGTCTTGGCCATACCGGTGACCTCGGCAGCCGGAAGCACCTTGACAGGCATCGCCATCTTGCCATCACGGCTCGAGACGGCGATGCCAATCCTGGTCTCCCCTATGTCCAGCGCGAGCGCAACCACAGCGACTTCTTAGATTCTTAGGCGCCGAGCGCGGTCTTAGCGGCCGCGAGGGCATCGGCGATGCCGGCAGCATTCTTGCCACCGGCCTGGGCCATGTTCGGACGACCGCCACCGCGACCGTCGACCAGACCCGCGATCTGCTTGATCACGTTACCGGCGTGGAAACCGGCCTTGACGGCGTCATCGGAGCCGGCAGCGAGCAGGGCCGGAGTGCCCTTCTCAGTCACGCTGGCGACGACACAAGCAACAGGGCCGGCGACCTTCTGATGCACGGTATCCCATACGTTGCGCAGGTCGGCAGCCTCAAGGCCCTGGAGCTCAGCGACAACGAGCTTATAGCCGTCGAGCTCGACGGCGCCCTCGATGGCGCTGGAGATGGCGTCGGAGGAGCCACCGGTCAGAGCCTTCTTGAGCTTATTGGACGTCTCGCGCAGCTCGGCCTGCAGGTTCTCCACGCGAGCGGGAACCTCATCCACGCGGCACTTGAGCGCAGTAGCAGCGGCGTCAACGAGTGCCAGGCGGTCGGCCATATAGTCGAGGGCACCCTTAGAGGTCACGGCCTCGATACGGCGGACATTGGAGCCCGTGGAGGACTCGGAAATGATCTTGAATAGGCCGATCTCGGCGGTGTTGGCAGCGTGTGTGCCACCGCAGAGCTCGCGAGAGAACGGCTGGTCCTCGGCGCCCACGGAGACGACGCGGACGACATCGCCGTACTTCTCTCCAAACAGAGCGACAGCGCCGGCAGCCTTAGCCTCGTCGATGCCCATAACACGGGTCACGACCGGCTTGGAAGCAAAGATCTGCTGGTTGACCAGGTCCTCGACAGCCTTGAGCTGCTCGGAGGAAAGGGCCTCGAAGTGCGTAAAGTCAAAGCGCAGGTGCTCGGGCGTCACCAGCGAGCCGGCCTGGGAGACGTGCTCGCCCAGGACCTGCTTAAGGGCGGCGTCGAGCAGGTGCGTGGCGGTGTGGTTGCGGCGCAGGAAGCCACGGCGCTCGGCGTCGAGCGCGGCGGTCACGGTAGCACCGACGGCCAGCGTGCCCTCGGCAACGTGGGCGACGTGAGCATACAGGCCGTTGTGGTTCTTGGTGTCGGCAACGGTCAGAACAACACCCTCGGCGGAAAGCTTGCCGGCATCGCCCTGCTGACCACCCATCTCGGCATAGAACGGGGTGCGGTCGAGCACAACCTCGACGTCCTCGCCGGCGGCAGCGGACTCGACGGACTCGCCGTTGCGCACGATGGCAACAACCTTGGCGCCCTCGATCACATCGTTGTCATAGCCGTCGAACTCAGTCGCGGCGACCTTGTCGGAAAGCTCGACCCAAACGTCGTTGAAGCTGCCCCAGGCGTCGCCTTTGGCATTGGCGCGGGCGCGGGCCTTCTGGTCCTCCATGCAGGCAGTGAAGCCGTCCATATCGACATCGTGGCCAGCGGTGCCGGCGATCTCGACGGTCAGGTCGATGGGGAAACCAAAGGTGTCGTGCAGCTTAAAGGCAACATCGCCCGGAAGCACAGCACCCTCGGCAAGCGCTGCCAGGGCCTCATCCAGGTAGACGCGACCGTTGTCGAGCGTCGTGGAGAAGCGCTCCTCCTCGGAGGCGACGATACCCTTGACGAGCGCGACGTTCTTGAGCAGCTCGGGATAGGCCTCGCCCATCTGAGCGTTGACCTCGTCGATAAACTTGGTCAGGAAGGCGCCCTCGATGCCCAGCAGGCGACCGTGGAACACGGCGCGGCGGAGCAGGCGGCGAAGGACGTACTCGCGACCCTCGTTACCGGGCAGGATGCCGTCAGAGATCATGAAGTCGACGGCACGGGAGTGGTCGGCGATGATGCGAAGAGAACGGCTGGCGCCGGAGTAATCGTCGGCGTCATAGGTCTTGCCGCTGATCTCCTCGCCCAGCTTGATGAGGTGCTGCATCAGATCGCCGTCGTAGTTAGCAGTCTTGTGCTGCATGATAGCGGCCATGCGCTCCAGGCCCATGCCCGTATCGAGGTTACGGTGCGGCAGCTCCGGCATGGAGCCGTCCTCCTGACGGTCATACTGGGTAAACACGAGGTTCCAGAACTCAAGGAAGCGGTCGCAGTCGCAGCCAGGCTTGCAGTCGGGGCTGCCGCAGCCGACCTCCTCTCCCATGTCAAAGTAGATCTCGGAGCACGGACCGCAGGGGCCGGTGGGGCCAGCGGCCCAGAAGTTGTCGTCCTCGCCCAGGCGGGAAATGTGGTCCTCGGCAACGCCCAGAGAACGCCACACGTCGTGGGTCTCGTCGTCCTCGGTAAAGACGGTAAAGTACAGGCGGTCGAGCGGCAGCTTGAACTCCTTGGTGATGAGCTCAAAGGCCCATGCGCAAGCCTGCTCCTTGGAGACGCCGCCAAAAGAGAAATCGCCGAGCATCTCGAAGAACGACAGGTGACGGCCGTCCTCGCCGATGCAATCGATGTCGTTGGTGCGGACGCACTTCTGGCAGGAGATCGCGCCGATCTCCTTCATGGTCTTCTTGCCCTGGTAGTACTCCTTAAACTGGTTCATGCCGGCGTTGGCAAGCAGCAGCGAGGGATCATCGGGGACGAGGGACGAAGAAGGATAGAGCTTAAGACCGCGCTCCTCAAAGAAGTTGAGGAACTTGGAGCGGATCTCGGCCGTAGTCATTGACGGGTAGTCAGCACTCATAGAGGGAATCTCCTCGGTTTCACATCGAAACAGTTCAAACGTAACGATATTACCATCCCGCCGCGCAAGTGCAAAAAAGAGGGCCGGCACAATGCCGGCCCTTCAGCGAAATTGCATGTTAGCGCGTATGAATATTAATCCGAATTACCCCGCTAGTTGTCATCATCGTCCATGGAGCCGTCGATGCCGGTTTTGGTGTCGTCATCCGTGTTGGAATCGTCATCCTTAGCGAAGGGGTTCTTGAAGAAGCCCGTCGCATCGGGCTGCAGACCAGAGAGCTTGATCCAGGGATTATCGAGCTCGGGCTTGGGCATGGCCTTGGCCTCGGGCGCAGTCTCGTTACCGATAAGCTCAGACTCGTAGATGAAGGTGTCGTCGCCGAGCGCGTCGTAGGCGGCGACCGGGTTGCCATCGGCATCGCGGTACGGCGTGCCCTTAAACACGGCGCCGTCATAGGCCACAAGCTGACGGCCGGTCTCATTCTCGAAGTAGTACACGAAGATGCCCTTGAGGGCCGCACAAAGCGGGATGGCAATAATCATGCCGATGGGGCCCATGAGTGCCGAGCCAATAACGAGCGCCGTGAGGCTCATGATGGGATGCACCTGCACCGAGCTCTGCATGACCTTAGGAGAAATCACGTTGTCGGTGACGTTTTGCGCGACCATCGTCACGATGAGCGTCCATAACGCCAACATGGGGCTGAACATGAAACCGAGCACCGTGGCGATTGCTGCGCTCACCCAGGGACCGACGACCGGAACCAAGTGCATGATGCCAGTGAAGATAGCCATGAGCGCCGCATACGGATGGCCGATAATCAGGAAGCCGATAAAGGCGAGGAAACCACCGCAGATGGACGTCACGACCATACCGCGCATGTAGCCGCCGACAGAGCGAGAAAGGATGGCGACCATAAAGCGGTACGAGGTCTCCTTCTCCTGACCGATGATGGTGCAAATCTCGTGATGCATGCGAGGGTAGTCGCAGGCCATCCAGTAGGCAAGCACCAGACCAAGGAAGATCACGAACAACTGCGAGGCCGTATTGGTGATGAGCGGGAACACACCGCGGCCAAGCTCGGCAGCAATCTGAGACACATACTTCGATGCCACGGTAACCAGCGACGAAAGATTATCGTCCAAATACTCCTTGAGCGGCGTGTTATTGAGCGTCTTGGCATGCGAGATCATCTCATTGAGATCGCCACCCGCAACACGAAGCTGCTCGGGCAGGCGGCTCAGGACTTCCATGATCTGACCAAAGAGAATCGGCGACAAGATGCAAACGACACCGACGAGCACGGCAACAACAACAATAAGCGCGATAAGCGAACCGATGCCGCGATTCACGCCATGGTGCTCGAGCCAGTTGGTGATCGGGGACATCACAAAGGCAATGATGGAACCAACAGCGAGAAACTCGATAACCGGCGCCAGGATGCCCATAAGGTTAAAGATGACAGCGGCGATGACAATGCAGCCGACAACAGCCCAAATGCGAAGCGTCAGAATGCGGGTGTCGCGCAGCACGCGATCGGTTTGTTGGGGGTGTTCACTCATGAACGAATCATCACTCCGTCGGGGTCGATCTTGTCCTGAATCTTCTTAAGCGTGCGGCGCAGCAGACGCGAAACCTGCACCTGAGAAATACCCAGCTTCTTGGCGATCTCGATCTGGGTCATGCCCTTCACAAAGCGCAGCTCGATCACCTCGCGCTCGCGCGGCGAGAAATCACGGATGGCTTCCTCGATCACTAGGCGGTCATCGGTAAAGTCGAGCTCGTTGTCGTCGTCGGCGTAACGGTCGAGAATCGAAGGGGCATCGTCGGAATCGGACGCACCAGGAGCCTCGATGGGCACCGAGGTATAGGCCGAAGACGATTCCATAGCCTCGAGGACCTCATCGACAGTCACATCTAGATACTCAGCGATCTCCTCAACCTTGGGCGAACGCTGCAGCTCGTTGGTAAGTTTGTCAGTAGCCTGGTTGACCTTGGCCGAGAGCTCCTGCAGACGACGCGGTACGCGCACACTCCAGCCCTTGTCGCGAAAATGGCGTTTGATCTCGCCCAGGATAGTGGGTGTCGCAAACGTCGTGAACTCGAGTCCGCGCTCGGGGTCAAAACGGTCGATAGCCTTGAGCAAGCCCAGATAGCCGACCTGCATGAGGTCGTCGAGCGGCTCGCCGCGATTCTTAAATTTGTTGGCAAGAAACCTTACCAGGTTCATATGGGACATGACGAGCTGCTCACGGGCGTCCGGATCACCGGTCTCCTTGTAACGACGAAACAGCTCGCGGGTTTTCTCCTTGTCCCAAGCGGTCTTGCCACTCCGGGAACGTTCGGTCATATTAGATATCCGCCTTGAGGTCGAGGGAAAGCGTCAGGGGCGCCGTAGTCTTTTCGTAGGAGTCGCACACGCTCGCGAGGATGAGCTCGGCATACACCGCAGCCTGGTCGTCTTCATCGACCGTAGCCTGGTCGCCAAAGGTAATAGTCATGCCAACATGGGTCTCATCGACATCGAATTTGATGGTGATGTCATCGCAGTCGACCGCGGTGCAACCAAAGATGAAAGCCTCCTCAGCAGCCATGCGGATGTCCTCGATGCGATCGACAGACATAGAGCACAGGGCACCAACGTTGGCTGCCGTCATGCGCACAAGGCGAGCGAGACGCGGGTCACCGGCAACGGTCAGCGTGATAGGGCAGGTTGCTTCGCTACTCATCGCAGGACTCCTCAGAGGTCTCGGCGGGCGTGTAGGTGTAATACTGGGCTGCTTTAGCAGCAGGCTTCTGTGCATCATTGTCACCAGCAGCGACATCGTCCCCGGCTTCGCCAATCAGGACACGCTCGGTCGGCTGCTCGGCTTCTTCGGCAGCGGAAAGCTTGCACTCAGCGTCGGCCGCGGGAGCCTTCACCTTGTTAAAGAGTTTCTGCACGGCACCTGCCGCAGAATCAGTCACGCTCGACACAGCATTGCTGGCCTCGGCCATGCTACCGGTGACCTCAGAAATGTCGCGAACCACGGCTTCGACCTCTACGAGATTGGAGGTAAGGGCATCAACTGCCGTCTTGCTCGACTTAAGCAGCGGCTCCATCTGGGCAAGCGCCGGCGTAAGCTCATCGACAGCGCCATCGAGCTTTGCCACCACAGGCTGAGCCTCGGCGATGGTGTTGTTGAGGTCGTTAACGGTCTTATCGAGCGAGTCGACAACGGTGCGGGTCTTGCGCAGGGTAAGCGCGAGCTCAACGATGGCCCACACGCCGGCAACAGCGAGCAGCAGCAGGGCGATTTGAATGGGACTCATACAAGCCTCCCAAAGGAATCGATATACAGACGGTTTCCATGGTACCCCAAAGGGGACCGAACATGCCATGAGCAGCAACGTGGGACAAAATTATCAGCAGCTACTTCGGTGCATTCCCGCTGCGGTCGCGTTCACTTTGCTCTACGCGCCATTCTTCCCAACCGCGGCCGGCAGGCTGCCAAAATGCACCGCGTTCCAAGCCTTCGGGCAAATAGCGCTGATCGACCCAGCCTTCGGGATAATCGTGCGGATACTTATACACACCGTATTCATCGCTGCCCGGGCGATGGCGATCGCGCAGGTAGCTGGGCACCTCGCGAAGACCACTGCTGTGGATATCGGCTAGCGCCGCATCGATCGAGGCCTCGCACGCATTGGACTTGGGCGCCAAGCACACATAGAGCGCAGCTTGTGCAAGGTTAATGCGACATTCAGGATAGCCAATAACTTCAGCAGATTTAAAGGCAGCATGCGCCACCAAAAGCGCCTGCGGGTCGGCGTTGCCAACATCCTCAGAAGCGTGAATCATAATGCGGCGAGCGATAAACTTAGGATCCTCCCCAGCATCGATCATGCGCGCGAGCCAATAGATCGTGGCATCGGGGTCGCTACCGCGCATAGACTTAATAAACGCACTGATGATGTCGTAGTGCATGTCGCCGTTTTTGTCATACGTAAAGCCGCGACGCGGGTTGGCGATCTTCACGTCATCCACGGTGATGGGATAGCGCTCCCCCGGCGCAGGCGCTGGCGTTCCCTCGGTATCGGGACGCGTGACGGCAATCTCGCTCGCAAGCTCAAGCGTCGTGAGCGCCGAGCGAGCGTCACCCGCTGCCAGCGTGCAAATGATCTTGACCGTATCCTCATCGGCCGAGAACTTACCGTTCAAACCCTGCGGTGCCTCAAGCGCACGTTCAATAAGCGTGGCGATATCCTCATCCTTCAGATGCTCAAGCTCCACGACGCGACCACGTGAGAGCAGTGCCGAGTTGACCTCGAAGTACGGGTTCTCTGTCGTAGCGCCAATCATAATGACGGTACGGTTCTCAACTGCATGCAGCAAGGCATCCTGCTGCGACTTAGAGAAGCGGTGAATCTCATCGATGAATAGAATGGTGCGGCGGTCGTACGTATTCAGGCGCGTCTTGGCCTCATCAATCACACGACGCAGGTCCTTCACGGTACCCGTGACGGCGCTGACCTCGACAAACTCGCTCTTGGTATGGTTGGCGATAATGTGGGCCAGCGTCGTCTTGCCCGTACCGGCAGGCCCGTACAGAATCACGCTCGAAAGCACGTCGTGCTCGATCGCGGCACGCAGCCATGAACCCTTACCGACGGCCTTTTGCTGGCCCACGTACTCGTCGAGCGAATTGGGGCGCATGCGCACCGCAAGCGGCGCATTCTGAAAGGAACGCTCGCGCGTCGAAGCAGAAAAAAGGTCGTCCATAGCCATCCCGTGTATCAATCAAAAACGTTTTCCACTAACAGTATACCGAATTTATACGAACTACCGTTCGTTAATATAGGTACGGTGCGGAAACTTCAATCCCGGAAACAGCTTGCTCGTGAGCTCGCAGAAATAACCGTCCGTCATGCTCGCAATGTAATCCACGACCGCCTGGTCCTTATCGTTCTGCCAGGCATAGGCGCGATCGTAGTAGGAAAGCTGCTGCTCGATGCGAGAAATGTGGTGCTTAAAGATATACGAAGACTCGTCACCTTCGTTTATATCCTGCAGGCAACGATCGTAAAGCTTTTCGAAGGCTTCGCGCAGCTCCACCTCGGAATCGCCTTCGATACCGCCCTTGCTATAGATCTTCTCGTAGTTCTCGCGCTTGGCTCGGCGGATTTCCTCAAACAGGTCCTCGCTCATCTCGATGCGCGGCTTACCATAGCTGTGCTCAACGATATCGATGGAGGCATGCGTGAGGATCCAACTGTTGTAGGCACCGCCCCGGCCATCATCAAAAGCGTCGGGTGACAGCAGGCCCGCCGCGATCGCATCCTGACGGTCACGACCGACGTAGGCAAGAATATCCGAGATGCGAACGACGCAGCCCTCGAGCGTCATGGGACGCAGATGCCCAATTGCGCTATAGCCCGTGGCAATGCAATCCTCAACCGTCTGGTCAAACTGGTCAAAGGAGCTCATGTCCGAGAGCTCAAACACACGCTGCTCGTACTCGCCGTTATGGCATAGCACGCCGTCGAGCGTCTGGAGCGACACGTTGCGGCCGTACAGTGTGTCGAGCACGCGGACCGACTGCACGTTATGGAAAAAATAACGCCCCGTACGCTCATGATAGATATCGTTGAGGAAGCGCTCGCCGGCATGGCCGAAAGGCGTGTGTCCCAAGTCGTGACCCAGGCCAATCGCCTCGATCAGATCGCAATTGAGCCCCAGGGCGCGACCGATATCGCGCGCAATGCGCGAGACAAGCTGCACGTGCAAACCGCGGCGTGACAGATCGTCATTGCTACGGAAGCTAAAGACCTGCGTTTTGCCTGCATAACGGGTGTACGCCGGAAGATGAAGTATCTTTTCGGTATCGCGCATAAACGCCGGACGCATAAGCGTGCCTTTGTCGGCGGCGCGATCAATACGACGAATGACCTGATCGTCGTTGCAACGATACGGGTTGACATAGCCCGAAGCACGATCGGCGGCAATGCGCTCGACAAGTTCGGGCGACAACGCTGAGGGAATACGGTCCATGCGCGCCTTAATGACGGCCGTTTCTTGATTAGATTCCATGGCATGCTCCTTAAGAAGGATGCGCAATCGGTTACAAAGTGCAGCCCACGACCTCGATTATGGCAAAAATCGGCACTAAAAACGGGAGCAATGGCAGGGAGCGCGATTTTGTGAAGAGGCAGGAAAGGGCCAGAGCCAGGAGTGCGACGGCAAATGCCACGATGCCACCCATAGGGTCGAGCGTGCAAAGCGCGAAGAGCGCCTTGGCATCCCCCATGCCGATGCCCGGGATTTGGCGAAGACGACGCCAGAGGGACTCAGTCAGCACGAGAGCAAGATACACAATGACGGCAAGACCCGCGTGGTCAAGCGCTGTGTTAACGCCTTTGTCGAGCCAAACGCCCACTAACGCCGTCACCGCACACGCACCGGCAAGTTCATTGGGAAAACGTCGCTGACGGGCATCAATCGCCGCGCCGGCAAAGATGCAAATCCAAAACGGGATATAAAACATCGAGTACCTCCTCGAGCTGCATCGCAAAAGCAAAAACCACCACAAAGGTGCCTGT
>CAUBGU010000057.1 GCA_958435545.1 uncultured Collinsella sp. | reverse complement strand
ATTCCGCGGTCAGCTCGGCTTCGGTTGGCAGCATCTCCTGAAACGCATAGGTCCCGTTAATGATGCGCGAACGGATCTCGCGGTAGATTCCTTCGTAAATCGCTTTTGGCATGACTTCACCTCTAATGAATATGTATGGCTAGGCAGGATAGCATTTCTTAAAGTTGTTTAAACCGATTATCGGCAAAGCGACAGGATTTAACCGTTGACGGTTTCTGTCGCGCCCAAACCGGTTTCGCTCAAAACTGCCGGTACGACAATCGTCTGGTCCTCTACAATGAATCCATTGTTTAAACGTTTCACCACGCGCAACGCGCCTCGATATTCGGGAGGCAGAACATGCTGCAAAAAATCCAACGCTTTGGCGGGGCAATGTTCGCGCCCGCCATGCTGTTTTCTATATCAGGCCTCATGGTCGGCGTCTCCGCTCTCGCAACGACTGCGGACATCGTCGGCGATCTCGCCGTATACGGAACCCCTTGGTACGTTTTCTGGGCTATCATCCAGCGCGGCTCGTGGACGGTCTTTAAACGCCTCCCGCTCCTTTTTGCCGTAGCGCTGCCCATCGGTCTTGCCCAAAAACAACCGGCTCGTTGCTGCCTCGAGGCTCTCGTCGCCTATTTTGCCTACTGCTTCTTTTTGAGCGAGATCATTAAGCTGAGCGGAGACAACCTTGGACTTGAGTACCCGTCATCTTTGACCTCCGCCAGCGGTATCACCGTCATCGACGGCATCAAGACGCTCGACACCGGCATTATCGGCCCGCTGGCGGTATCGGCAACCGTCGTTGCCATCCATGACCGCTTCTACGATGCCAAGGTTCCCGATTGGCTCGGCACCTTCTCGGGCTCCTCGCTGGTCTACCTCATCAGCTTTTTTGCCGTGTTTGCCCTTGCTGCTATCTCGGCCGCCATCGTGCCCTACGTATACGATGTAACCGATACGCTGCGTCACGCGCTTGCAGGCGTCGGTCCCTTTGGCGTGGGCATCTTTGTCTTTTTAGAACGAGCACTCGAGCCCTTTGGCCTGCACCACCTGCTCTACATGCCGATCTACTACGACAACCTGGTCATTAACGACGGCATCTACGCCACGTGGAGCAGTTTGCTCCCCATCCTCTCCCATAGCACGCGCCCCCTTAATGAGCTTGCGCCGTGGGCCGGTTTTACCGCCACCGGCTGGGTCAAGCTCTTTGGCCTTCCTGCCATCGCAGCTGCGTTCTACTCCACCGCAAAACCCGAGCGCCGCGCCGGCCTCAGGGTCATCCTTGTTCCCGCCATCATCGCTTCGGTGGTTTGCGGCGTTACCGAGCCACTCGAGTTTCTCTTTATGTTCACCCACCCCGGGCTCTTTTTGCTCTACGCCGTCTTATCGTCTTGCCTTGCCACAGCCATGAATCTCTTTGGCATCGTCGGCATCTTCTCGGGCGGCCTCATGGAGATGGCAGCCTTCAACTTTATTCCGCTCATGCGCACGCATGCCGGTGCCTATCTTTTGGCGCTCGGTATCGGCCTTGCCTTTAGCCTCATCTTTTTTGTTAGTTTTCGAGCACTCATCTTGGTCTATGACCTTAAGACTCCGGGCCGCGAGGATCATGTCGTCAATCGCGCGGCAATCGATTGTTTAACGGGAAGCGACTTTGCCAAAGAGCAATCTCCCAATGACGAGGTCAATAGTCGATCCGATCAAGATCACGTCCTCGCTGAGCGGGTAATTCAGCTTTTAGGTGGCGTTGGCAATATCGTGGGCGCAACCAACTGCGCCACGCGCCTGCGCGTCGAGGTCGCAGACCCTTCCATCGTTGCAGATAACGCGTCGTTTGTCGCAGTGGGCGCCAAGGGCCTCATCATTACGGGCAAGACCGCCCAGGTGATTATCGGCATCTCCGTTCCCCGCGTTAAAGAGCATTTTGACCAGATCATGGGCCTCGAGCCGGAATTTGTGCCCACCACCTCGGCCTCCCCTGCCGCCAGCGCGGCCCATAAGCGCGGCAATATTTGCTTCTTCGATATCGACGGAACGCTCGCCTGGCAAGACCCCAGGCTCGCCCAAGACCTTCCCGAAGACGAGCGGGACCTCTCCCCCTATCCCAACGAGGCGGTTTCGCAGGCAATCCGCGAGTTTGTCGCCAACGGCAACATGGCCTTTATCTGCACGGGACGTACCCTGAGCTGCATCCACCCCAAACTTCTTGAGCTGCCCTGGACCGGCATCGTCTGTCTTGCGGGCGGTTACGCCGAGATCAACGGACACGCAATTCGCGATCTGTCGATGACGCCCAGTATGCTGCAGCGTCTTGCCCCCTACCTTGAGCAATCGGGCGAGGTCATCCGCTTTGAGGGCCTCAACGGCGTCGTGCGCATGAGTGCCGATGCGCCCGATGCTCCCGGATACGCGCGCACCCTGGGCGACGCAGTCACGCAGCTGCAACATTACAGTGTCTACAAGATCTTGATGTCTACATCGCTCGCCAACCACATCGCTCAAGATAAGGCACTTGAGCCGCTGCTGTGCTTTAACGAGCTCGAACTCGAGGTAACCGAAATCTCGCCCCGCGAATGCACGAAGCGCGGGGGCATCCAGTCTGTACTCGACGCCCTCGATCCCCACCACGGAACCGTATACGGCATCGGCGACGCCAGCAATGACGTCTCGCTGATGAACGCCGTCGATGTCGGTATCGCCATGGGCAATGCACCGGACTATCTCAAGGATAAGGCCGATTACGTGACCGACACCGTCGATCACGACGGTGTCGTTGCGGCGCTCGAGCATTTTAGGCTGATTTAGGCGCGCTCCATCAAACGCACGCCCGTTGTCCTAAATCGCCAAAACTGCCGCGCCAAACGCCCTAATGTGGCAATATGTTGTCTGCATATTGCATCAACGCAACCTCAGAAAGAATGCGAGAACCCGTGTCCAGTCCGTTTACCAGCTTTTTAGCCCAGCACTTTGACCAGATTAACGCCTATCTGGCCACGTTCTTTGACGGACAGGCGACCTCTGCCGATATCGAGCGCTACCTGTATACCCCGCTCTCGACATTTACGGCCAATGCCGGCAAGCGCCACCGCCCGCTCATCTGCATGCTCGCCGCCACCGCGGTAGGTGGCAGCTTTGAGAGCGCCCGCAGCGCGGCGGCAGCTATCGAGCACTTTCAGTCGGGAGCGCTTATCCATGACGACATAGCCGACAACGGCCAGCTGCGTCGCGGCAAGCCTTGCATGCACCTTACCGAGGGCACGGGCCTTGCCATCAACTGCGGCGATTTAGCGCTCACCATGGTCACCAAGACGGTTCTCGACGACCCCACACTCGAGGCAGACGTGAAACTCCGTGTACTCCACGAGCTCACCGAGATGATCGTTCGCACCATCGAGGGCCAGGCGCTCGACTTGGGCTGGGTCCGCGATGGACGCTTTGACATCTCGGTCGACGATTATCTGGACATGGCAACACACAAGACGGCGTACTACAGCGGAGCCACGCCACTTGCCGCCGGAGCCATTATCGGCGGCGGCAGCGATGGGCAAATCGAAGCGCTGCGCGCCTTTGGTCTACACACGGGCCTTGCCTTTCAGATTCAGGACGATCTGCTCAACTTGATCGGCACCAAAGAGGCCGCCAACAAGGACTTCCGCACCGATATCACCGAGGGCAAGCGCACCCTCGTCGCCGTGCACGCCCTGTCAGACGAGCGTTATCACGACGAGGTCGAGGCAATCCTTTCCTCGGGCACCGAGGACCCCGCGCAACTTGCACGCGCCGTGGAGATCTTCCAGGAGACCGGCTCCATCGATTACGCCCACACTTACGCGCTCGACCTGACCGCTAAGGCCAAAGCGGCCATCGAGAACGTTGAGCTTGATCCGCACGCACGCGAGCTGTTCCTCTCCATGGCAGATTTCTTTGTGGAGCGCCTTAACTAACGGGGGTTATAAAATCTGTCAGCAGCGTATTTAGGCACAACTTGCTACACTGTTGAGTGCATGTTTATGCATCCCTTTGCGTTGTCTATCCGACAGACGCTCAAATAGTACGAATGGTACGCCGAAAGGGGTTCGTTCATGGAACCTATTACAACGGGCATGCAGGGAGCAGCCGTCGAGGACGTCCAGTCCCGCCTTCTGCAGCTCGGCTATACAATCGATGACACCGAGGTCTCCGACAAGCGCTTTGGCACCACCACCGAGCAGGCTGTTGGCACCTTTAGGCTCGACAGTGGCCTTGCCGCTGGCTGCGCCGTCGATATCCCCTGTTGGAGCGCCCTGGTAGACGCCTCGTATAAACTGGGCGACCGCACGCTCTATCTGCGCATGCCCAATTTCCATGGCGCCGACGTTCAGGCCCTGCAGCGCGCGCTCAACGTTTTGGGTTTTGCCTGCGGAGAGGACGACGGCTATTTTGGCCCGCACACCGAGGCCGCTCTGCAGCAGTTCCAGGAAAATGTTGGCCTGTTTGCCGATGGCATGGCGTTCCAGGATACCTACGCCTATATCAACCGCCTGCATCACGTGTGGGAGGGCAAGCCCTCGGTTACCGAGGCCGAGTCGCGCATCGGTTTTGCCCGCGCCGCCAACGTGCTCGAGCGCTTCCAGATTGCCGTCATCGGTGAGGACCCCATCGCACGCAGCGTTGCATCGCGCATGTGGAACATCGCCACGGCGACGACCGACAGCAGCGGCATGATGCTTTGCGATTCCGAGGTTCCGACCGACGTGGATCTGGTGCTCGAGATCGCAAGCGATGAGCTGCCCGCAGATGCTGCGCCGCGCGCCACGATCGCCCTTGCCGAGTGTCACAACCTTGCACAGCGCATCCGCACCGCCAATGTCGCCGCGCAGCAAAAGCCCGCGCGCATCCGCATTGAGCTCACGGGCATGACGCGCTACAACGGAACCTTCACCGCAAGTGATGCGCAGACACTCGCCGTACGCCTGCTCGATGGCGTTTGCGATGCCCTCGCAGATTAGGTAAACTAAACGAGTTGCTTTTGGGCAACACCACACATTGGGACGTAGTTCAACGGTAGAACTCCGGTTTTTGGTGCCGGCTGTTGGGGGTTCGAATCCCTCCGTCCCAGCCCCAAAGAACATAGCGCTCCAGGCTCTTATGAACCTGGAGCGCTTTTTCGTGGGCATGCGGAGGGATTCGAACCCGCAAGGGTGCGGAGCTGAGGAAACGCGAAGCGTTTTCCAGCGCAGCACGCAAGGAGCGAAGCGACGCAGCGGGGCGCGGCCGCCGGCAGGCGGACGCGGAATCCCTCCGTCCCACGTCGACCGAGAGCTCCTCGCGTTAAGAAAATCGAGCCAACGCCGCCAAGCGGAGGGATTCGAACCCGCAAGGAATCTACCTATATAAGACAGACGCCCCAAGCCCGAAAGGACCAAGAGCGCCTTACATCTAGAAAATATCAGCCCAGTTCCGAAAAGCGAGGCGCCATCTACAAAATGGCGCGTGGCCCCGGCGGGCCGGGCATTAAGTTTGTCGCGAGTTCCGCACGCAAAGAAGGCCACTTAATGTGGCCTCCGTCGTGAGCAGGACTGTAGAGCAGGAAACCTAAGCCGGTGTCCACGCTCTCCCGGGGCCGGCGAAATTTAGTTGTTCAGCATGCGGTCGAAGCTTCCCGAGTCGCCATCCCGATAGTCGGCGGTCATCAGAATCTCCTGCGGAATGCGTCCGCCCTCGCGCAGCACGTTGCGGAACTGCACGCGCGTGACCATAGGCAAATCTTTGATCGTCGCCGCTAGGTTCTGCGGCACGCCCTGGTTGGCAGCCGCGGGCTCACACTCACCGCCGGCCTTCACGCGGCGCTTGTGCTCGGCGAGCATGGCGCGATACATACCGGCATGCAGGCGAATCTCAACAACATTGGCATTACGGGTCTGCTCGACAATGCGCGCACCCTCTCGATCGATATCGCCCACGTAGTAGACATAGTTAAAGCGATAGCCGATCTCGGCCAGATAATCATCCAGTGCGTGCGAAACGCTCGCCTTGCAGCCACCGCCAAAGATCACGCCACCCACCTTGGTGCCAAAAAGCTTAGCGTGCTTGCGGCCGCGCAGGAGCTTGACGATCTCGTCATAGGTGTCCAGGTTCTCGACCATAATGAACGGCTTGTCGGCGCCCAGCGTAAAGAAGCCCGTAAAGTGCACAGGACGGTTGGGAGCAACCTTGATTGCCTGCATGCTAATGCCCTTTTCGGTCATACGCCGAATCAGACGCTCGCCATGCTTGCCGTCAAAGGCCTTCTCATCGTTAAAAATCTGGTAGGCGCGCTGGCGACGCGAAGCGACCGGCGTGTCGGCGCCGCGATTCTGCTCTATCCAAGCCTGGATGATCGCAATCTCCTCGGCAATCTTGCGGTTGGACATCTCGTTGTGCTGAGTGCGCTGCGGAGCCTTTTTGCCGTCCTTGCCCTCGACCTTAACAATTTGAGTCTGCTGCTCCTTAATCTTGGAGAGCGCCGTAGGCGTGGGAACGACCTTGAGCAGCTGCCTGCCCAGGACACGGGCCAGAGCAAACGCCGAAACCTCGCCATGAGCGAGCGGCTCAGGCTGCTGGGGGGCCACATCGTTTGCAGTCGGTTTGGACTGCGCCTGGGATTTGCGCTTGGAATCTGCCTGAGCTTTACGCTCTTGCTTTGGCGCGGACGGACCCTTTTGCGAGCGCTCGGGCTTGTCCCCCTTCGCCGGCTGGCGCTTGGGTTGCTCCACCGGGGCCTCAGCCTTCACATCCTTGCTTTGCGTCGCCGCCTTCTCGGCCGGGGCCTCGGCATTTGAGCCACGACCGCCACGGTGACGACGACGGCGGGGCTTGCTCGAAGCGCTCTCCCCCGTCTGCTTATCAGCGGACTGCTGAGCTTTGACCTCGGCGTCGGCCGCAGGCTGCGACTCGGAAGGTTGCTGCTCGCAAGCCACCGGCTCAACGGTTTTCTCAGTTTGTTCGGCCTTATCGGCCTGAGCGGTCGAAGCCGGCTCGCCCTTCTCCTGACGCTTTACGGGATACGCGCGTCCCGCAAAACCGCGGCCGGGACGACACGAACCCGGAGCCCTCTTGGCAGACTCCTCAACATCGTCCGCAACCTCGGAAGGCTCTTCAGCTTCATGCGCGACATCCTGCTGCACAGCCTTAAAGTGAGCACCGCGACGACGCTTGGGCTCTTGGGCCTCCACGGGCTTTTGCTCCTTCGCGGGCTTCTGCGACTCAGCGGCAACCTCGGTCACAACAGTCTCGGTATCGAGTTCATCCTTTTGAGCCACGGCACGACGGAAGCGCTCCTGCTGGGCACGGCGCTGAGCATCGCGCTTGCCGCCCCCACCAAAACCGCCGCGGCCGGCCTTGGCCGTAAAGGCGCGAACGACGTTCTCATCGAGCAGCTCGTCGGTATCGACATGCTCGCGCGGGGCCGTTTCCACCGAAGCGGGCACCTCGACAACGTCCTCGACGGCCTCTTCGACAGCCTCGGCAAGCTGCTCCTGAGCATCACTTATCTCGGCATGAATGGTATAGAACGCCGGACGTCCGTTAATGCCGCTGCCCTCGATCTTGGTAACGATCTTTGCCGCGATGAGTTCGTCGCGCATCGCCTTGGTGTCGCATTCCTTATCGACGGAGCGGAAAATCTGCGCCAGCGCGCTCGACTTGATCTTGAGTGCCTTGCGGCAGAGCAGGTCGTAGGCAACTAGCTTGGCACGCTCGGCAGAAAGCGACGTCTGGCTGCTCAGACGCTCAGCCAGGGCATCGACATTATTTTGGTTATCGGAATATACCGTCTTGGCCACGGGGCCCCTTTCATATGTACACATATACGTCTATATGGTACAACGCGCGCCCTTATCCACGCAAAACATCTGCGAGAACACTCGGGCATCGCCTGCTTTTGCATGAAAAAAGACCGAGCCCGCGCAGCCGCGGACCCGGTCTTATCGAGTTGTATAGATGTGACGTTCAACTCGTCAGGTCGATTACGCCTTGGCAGCCTCGGCGTCGGCGGGAGCCTCGGCGGCAGCGGCGCGGCCATACTCGACTTTGCCCATCTCGGACCACTCGGGCTCCTCGTCGGGCATGGAACCGGCCTCCTTGCCGAAGAACTCCTTGAGGCAGTTGACGGCAACGATGAGGCCCAGGACCATCAGCAGGACGGCGAAGACGAGCTGCAGGCCCTTGGTAGCGGCGACGGAAACGGCAGCCGTGGTGGCGGTAGCCGGGATGGTGCCGAAGAAACCGTAGGCCTGGACGGCGGTCATGCAGCCCATGGCGCTCTGGACCAGCGAGGTGAAGGTGCAGCAGAGCAGGAAGGCGACGGGCACGTAGAGCATCCAACCCTTGCGGCCGGTGCACTTGCAGAACACGGCGAGGGTGATCATGGTCATGCCGCCGAGCAGCTGGTTGGAAGCACCAAAGAGCGGCCAGATGTTGGCATAGCCACCAAAAGCGAGGGCGAGACCGGGAAGCAGGGTGACGACCGTGGCGAACCAGGGGTTGCCGAGGACCTTCATGTAGCCGGCCTTGGACTCGATGGCCAGGGCGTCGTTGGTCTGGGCAAAGAACTCGGAGAACGAGGTGCGGGCGATGCGGGCGACGGCGTCGAGCGAGGTCAGGGCCAGAGCGGAGACGTTCATGGTCATGAAGACGGTAGCGAGCGTGCCGTCAACACCGAAGGCCTGCATACCGCGGGAGATGCCAGCGGCGAAGATCTGGAACGGGGTGGAAGCGACACCGGCGTTGAGGGCGCCGGTACCGGCGGTGTTCATATCGGAGAACATGATGCCGGCAACGATGATGGCAAGGATGCCGACGAAGGACTCGACGATCATTGCGCCGTAACCGACCTTGACGGCGTCCTGCTCCTTCTCGACCTGCTTGGAAGAGGTGCCGGAAGAAACGAGGCTGTGGAAACCGGAGAGAGCACCGCAAGCGACGGAGACGAACAGGACCGGGAACATCATGCCGGAGGCAGTGGAGAAGCCGGTGAAGACCGGAGCGGTGATAGTGGCCTGACCGTTGACGCCCAGGACGACGATGCCGAGGACAGCGCAGACGATCATGACGATCATCATGATGGAAGTGAGGTAGTCACGCGGGGTCTTGAGCATCTGGATGGGCATAGCGCCAGCGAAGACCAGGTAGACCATGACGACGGCGAACCACTGGAACTTATCCAGGTAGACCGGAAACTGCATACCGACGGCGAACATGAGAACCATGAGGACCACGCCGGTGACGAACTCGGCAGCGCCGGTGAGGTTGAACTTCTTCTGGGCCCAACCAAAGGCGATAGCGACGAAGGTGAACAGGATGGAGATGGTACCAGCGCAGCCGGCGGCATAGGACTTGGTGAAGTCGATGGCACCGGTAGCAGCACCAGAAGCGTCAACGGCCGGGGTGAACATGAACGTCTTGCAGACCATGTCGGTAAAGGCGGCGATGACGATGATGCAGAACAGCCAGCAGAACAGCAGGAACAGGCGACGGCCGGTCTTGCCGATATACTTCTCGATGAGCTGAGCGAGTGACTTGCCGTTGTTCTTCATCGAAGCGTACAGGGCACCAAAGTCGTGGACGGCGCCAAAGAAGATGCCGCCGACGAGGACCCAGAGCACGACGGGCAGCCAGCCAAAGGCCATGGCGACGATCGTACCCGTGACAGGGCCAGCACCGCAGATCGAGCTGAACTGGTGCGAAAACGCAGTGAAGGCGGAGACGGGCGAGAAGCTGTTGCCGTCCTTCATGCGCTTGGCCGGCGTGAGGGCCTCTTTGTCAACGCCCCACTTGTTGGCCAGCCAGCGGCCGTAGCCCAGATAGCCGCAGGCGAGCACCGCCGCGGCCACAACCATGAGCAAAACTCCGTTCATTACATTTCCTCCTCTAAAAAGAACTTCCTAGACATAAAAAATGAGGGCCGTCGGTTGCGCTC
The DNA here is from genome assembly GCA_958435545.1 of uncultured Collinsella sp. The sequence continues at coordinate 400 of CAUBGU010000057.1, read as the reverse complement.
GACGGCCCTCATCTTCATCAGCCGCCCGTTATCGTACGGGCTAGCTGTATGTGCTAACCCGCATCAGATAATTACTACGCTGATAATGTTTAGCTGATGCGTGAACATGTCTAAGAAATCCTCTTCAATCATGATGCGAACGATCCGTGCGTGTTCACATCCCCCAGTGGTTGAAAAGGAGTATGAAACTTTAGTTACCTAAAGTCAACGCAAATATGTAATGAATTTTCAACTTTTTTTGAATTTCTCGGTATAAAGCGCCACTGACCTCGGACTTTATCCTGCGACAGTTTTTGCTTGAGAGACGTCCCTGCGCGCCGCGGGAACCGGGCTGCCTATATGAACTTTCCTGCTCTACAGTCCTGCGCAAGACGGAAAGCACATTAAGTGCTTTCCTTTG
>CAUBGU010000056.1 GCA_958435545.1 uncultured Collinsella sp. | reverse complement strand
TCATTTCCATTACCGATGGTCAGATCTACCTGCAGTCCGAGCTCTTCTTCCAGGGCCAGCGCCCGGCAGTCGACGTGGGTATCTCCGTGTCCCGCGTCGGTGGCGACGCACAGACCAAGGCCATGAAGCAGGTTGCCGGCAATCTTCGTCTTGACCTCGCTTCGTACCAGGAGCTCGCCGGCTTTACGCAGTTCGGCTCCGACCTCGACGAGGCCACGCAAAAGCAGCTTACCCACGGCGCTCGCATGACTGAGCTCCTTAAGCAGCCGCGCTACAAGCCGTTTGAGGTTGGCGAGCAGATTGCAGTTCTGTTTGCAGGCAACGAGGGCTTCCTGGACGACCTGGAGATCGCCGACGTGCTGCCTTTCCGCGCTGAGCTTATCGAGTACCTGGACAACGGCTTTGGCTCGCTGCTCGATAAGGTTCGCGCCAAGAAGATCGACGATGACACCAAGGCTGAGCTTCTGCGCGTTATCGGTGACTTCAAGCAGCAGTTCATGGCCAAGCATCATGCCGATACGACTGGATCAGAGGAGAACTAAGCCCTATGGCCAACCTTCGCGACATTAAGAAGCGAATCTCCTCGGTTACCACGACCAAGCAGATCACGCGCACGATGGAGATGGTCTCTACGGCCAAGATTCGTCGTGCCCTCGATCGCTCCAAGCAGGCCGAGCCCTATAAGGAGGCGCTGACCGACGTCATGTTGACGGTCGCCGGCGACGCCTCCTGTTCGGGCACCGATCCCATGCTGCAGAAGCATGAGAGCGTCAAGCATGGCCTGATTGTCGTTATTGCCTCGGACCGCGGCCTTGCCGGCGGTTTCAATACGACGGTGGAGCGCACGGCCGAAAAGCTCGCCGCTTCTTGGGCGAACGACGGCATCGAATGCGAGATCATCGCGTGCGGGCGTAAGCCGGCCACGTATTTCCGTGACCGCGCAAACGTTGTCATGCACTTTGAGGGCAACTCCTCTGAGCCCGATTTCAATCAGGCCCGCATGATCTCCTCTCATATCTGCGATGCGTATCGTGCCGGTGAGCTTGACCGTGTCGAGCTTGTCTACCACCACGCCAAGAACCGCGTGGATCAGGAGCTTCGCGTCGAGCATCTGTTGCCGCTCGACCCCGAGATGATCGCTATGGCCCACGGTCCGCGTAAGAACGAGACCGACGCCCCTAAGCGCATCTCGTCCACGTTCGAGTTCGTGCCCTCTCCCGAGCATGTTCTCGGCAAGCTTGTGCCGTCTTATATCCTGACGGTCATCTACCAGGCCCTGATCGATTCGGCGGCTGCCGAGCAGGGTGCACGCCGCAAGGCCATGCACTCCGCGACGGAAAACGCCACCGCGATCATCTCGACCCTTACCCGCACGTATAGTCGCGTGCGCCAGGCTTCGATCACGACCGAGATTAACGAGATCGTCGGCGGAGCCTCAGCATTGGAGGAACAGTAATGGCTAATAACACCGTAAAGCTTGCGGTCGAGGAAGCCACCAAGAAGACGACTGCCGGTGATGGTCGCATCGTGCGAATCATCGGCCCTGTCGTCGACGTCAAGTTTGACGGCGCGGTGCCCCCGATCTACAACGCGCTCACGGTCGAGGCCGAGACCCCGATCGGTCATCTGAGCACGATCCTCGAGGTCGAGAGCCAGCTTCCGGGCGGCGTCGTCCGCACGGTCGCCATGTCCTCGACCGACGGCCTGCAGCGCGGCCTCATCGCCACCGATACCGGTGAGCCCATGAAGATGCCCGTTGGTCCCAAGACGCTCGGCCGCATTTGGAACGTCATGGGCAAGCCCGTCGACGGCAAGCCCATGCCCGAGGTGGAGGAGTTCTACCCCATCCACCATGCAGCGCCCCGTTTCGACGAGCTCACCACCAAGACCGAGATCTTCGAGACCGGCATCAAGGCCGTTGACCTGCTCGAGCCCTACATCCGTGGCGGCAAGACGGGCCTATTCGGCGGCGCCGGCGTCGGCAAGACCGTTCTGATTCAGGAGCTCATCAACAACCTCGCCCAGGAGCACGGTGGCACCTCGGTGTTCACCGGCGTCGGCGAGCGTACCCGCGAGGGCACCGACCTGTTCCTCGAGATGAGCGAGTCTGGCGTTATCGACAAGACCTGCTTGGTCTATGGTCAGATGAACGAGCCGCCCGGAGCGCGTCTGCGCATCGGTCTGGCCGGCCTTACCACCGCTGAGTATTTCCGTGATCGTGGCCAGGACGTTCTGCTGTTCATCGACAACATCTTCCGCTTCTCCCAGGCCGGTTCCGAGGTTTCCGCACTGCTGGGTCGTATGCCGTCCGCCGTCGGTTACCAGCCTACGCTGGCTACCGAGATGGGCGACCTCCAGGAGCGCATTACCTCGACCAAGACGGGTTCCATTACCTCCGTCCAGGCCGTCTACGTCCCTGCAGACGACCTGACCGACCCGGCGCCTGCCACGACGTTTACGCACCTCGACGCCACCACGGTTCTTTCGCGTAGCATTTCGTCGCTCGGCCTGTTCCCGGCTATCGACCCGCTCGCATCTTCCTCCGACGCTCTCGATCCCTCGATCGTCGGCGAGGAGCACTACCGTGTCGCCGTCAAGGTCCAGGAGCTCCTGCAGGAGTACTCCGACCTTCAGGACATCATCGCCATTCTGGGTATGGACGAGCTGTCCGAGGAGCAGCGCCTTACGGTCAACCGTGCCCGTAAGATTCAGCAGTTCCTCTCGCAGTCCTTCCATGTCGCCGAGAAGTTCACAGGCAACCCCGGCGTCTACGTTCGTGTCGAGGATACCGTCCGCTCCTTCGCCGAGATTGTCGACGGCAAGGCCGATGACCTGCCCGAGCAGGCATTCCGCTATGCCTCCACGATTGAGGACGTGCGTGAGCGCGCCCGCAAGATGGAGGAGAAGTAGGTTATGCGTATCCGCATCGTGTGCCCCGTGAGCCTCGCCTATGAGGGTGACGCTGCGTTTGTGTCGATTCCGTCTACGGATGGCGAGTTTGGCGTTTTACCTGCTCACTCCAGCGAAATCTGCACGATCGACCGCGGTTACGTTCGCGTTTCCGATAAGGCCATGGGCACTGTCGACCACACGTTTGCCGTGGCCGGCGGCTATGCCCAGGTTGCGGACGATGTCGTGACCGTTCTCGCCGAGCGCGCTTGCGATTTGGCGACCGTCGATGCCGACAAGCTTAAAGCTGATATTCAAGGTTTTGAAGAGAAGCTGGGTAATTTGTCGGAGGATGATGCACGCCGCGCCTACCTCTATAATGAAATCGCATGGTGTAAGCTCAAGCTTGCCCAATAGTCAAACGATTTAGCGTTCGACCATTTGCGAACACATCATGCCCGGGATGGCCCAGCCACCCCGGGCATGCTTTTTGAAAGGGTAGACCTTGGATATTATCCGCGTTGAGGGTGGCCACGCCATCGGAGGCTCCGTGCCCGTCTCGGGTGCCAAGAACTCCGCGCTCAAACTCATGGCGGCAACGCTTCTGGCGCCGGGCAAGACGACGCTGCAGAACGTGCCCGATATTTCCGATGTCCACGTGATGGGCAAGGTGCTCAAGGGCATGGGCGCTACGATCGATGTTCTCGACGAGCACACGCTCGAGATTGATACCTCTCAGGTCGATTCTTGGGAGGCCCCCTACGAGCTCGTTGCCAAGATGCGTGCTTCCACAGCCGTGATGGGACCCCTGCTGGGTCGCTTCCATCGCGCCAAGATCGCCATGCCGGGCGGCTGCAACCTGGGTGCTCGCAAGATCGATATGCATATCTTGGGTCTCGAGGCTCTGGGCGTCGAGTTCGACACCGCCCACGGCTACATCAACGCCAGTGCTCCCCAGGGTCTGCACGGCACCACCGTCACGCTCGAATTCGCGAGCGTGGGCGCCACCGAGAACCTCATCATGGCTGCCGTGCGCGCACAGGGCACCACGGTTATCGACAACGCTGCCCGCGAGCCCGAGATCGTTGACCTTGCCAACATGCTCAACGAGATGGGTGCCAAGATCATCGGCGCAGGCACGCCCGTCGTGACCATCGAGGGCGTGGAGGAGCTGCATCCCGTTACCCATTGCGTGGTGGGAGACCGTATCGAGGCCGGTACCTTTATCGTCGCCGGCGCCCTCATGGCCGATGAGCGCGGCGTCGATGTTACGGGCTTCTGCCCCATCCACCTGGGAATGGTGCTCAAAAAGATGGAACTTATGGGCATCGAGTGCGAGCGTATCGAGAACGGCGTCCACGTCAATCGCGTCGAGCGCATCAGGCCGGTCGATATCCAGACGCTTCCGTTCCCGGGTTTCCCGACCGACATGCAGGCGCAGATCATGGTGCTTTCGGCCCTTGCCGACGGAAGCTCCGTAATTACCGAGAACATCTTCGAGAACCGCTTCATGTTCGCCTCCGAGCTCGTGCGTATGGGTGCCGATATTCGTATCGAGAGCCATCACGCCATGATTCACGGCGTCAAGGGCTTCTCGGGCGCACAGGTCACCTCACCCGACCTGCGTGGCGGCGCGGCTCTTGTGGTTGCCGGTCTTATCGCCGATGGCGTTACCGAGGTCTCGGCCATCCATCACATCAAACGTGGCTACGAGCGGTTTGTCGAAAAGCTGCAGGCGCTTGGCGCGCATGTCGAACATGCCACCGTTCCCGATCCCGTCATCTACTAATGCAGGTTGCCTATGTTTAACAAGAAGCCCCTAGCGGATAATACCCGAAGACCCTCGACTGGTGCGCAGGCCAAGATCTACAGTCGCGACAATGTCGCACGCTATTCCGAGCGCGCCCGTCAGCGCCGTCGCGGCCGCACGGTTCGCCGTGTCGCGCTCATCGCCGTGCTCGGTGTGTTGCTGAGCGCCACGACCGCTGCAGGTCTGTGGTTTGCCACTATCATGGGCAAGCTTGGTGACTCCAATGTCATTACCAACAACCTGCGCCAGATTCTGGTCGATACCGATGAGGCAAAAGATCCGTTCTACGTGTTGCTTCTTGGTACCGACGGTCGTCCGGGCGAGGATACGTATCGTGCCGACTCGATTATCCTGGCTCGCATTGACCCTACGAAAAAGCAGGCAACGCTTATCTCCATTCCGCGCGATACCAAGGTCGTGTACAAGGGCGAGACCATGAAGATTAACGCCTGTCATACGCATGGCGGCGCCGAGGCCATGGTCCAGGCGGTCAACGAGCTGTGCGGCGTGCAGATTTCTCACTATGCCGAGGTCAGCTTTGACGGCATGCAGTCGCTTATTGATTCGGTTGGTGGTATCGACATCAACGCGACTGATGACGTCGACGATCCCGAGCATCTGGATATTAAGATTACTGCCGGCCAACAGCATATGGATGGCGCTACTGCCCTTACCTACGCCCGTTGCCGTTACACCTATGCCGACGGCGATTACACGCGCATGCGCCATCAACGTCAGGTGCTCGGCGCCCTTGCCAACCAGATTCTCAATAACTTCGATGCCACGAAGATCTTTGGCCTGGTTAATTCGCTGTCCGATATGCTCGTAACCGATATGAGCGTTCAGGATATCGTCTCCACGGTCAATGCCATGCGCGGCATGGATGTCGAGGGCATCTACTCGGCCAACCTGCCCTCGTACGCCGACGACAGCACTATGATCGACGGCGTGAGCTATGTCTTTGTTTACGAAGACGAGCTTAAGGAAATGATGGCCCGCGTCGACGCTGGTGAGGATCCCAAGGGCCCCAACACCATGGGCCTTTCAGACGGCTCCAGCTCCACGATCGGTGACCTCAACAACAATACGTCCGAGGACTACGCATATGGCACCGCGACCTCGTCGGGTGGCTCGGACGATTCCGACGATTCGAGCGACGGCTCCGATTACTACGAAGAGCCCACCGGTGACGGCAACGGCTACGAAGCCAACTATTAGAGTTACGCGGGCTTACCAGCCCGCGTAACGGCTCGACGCTGCGCGCCGCCCAAGGCGACAATTTGTCATTCAAAAGGCAGGGCATGACCAGAAGGTCAATGCCCTGCCTTTTTCATGCCAACTTGTTCGCCTTGGACGTCGCTCGCTGACGTTGGCTCAACCTGCGATGCCGACTACTTTTCTTGCACCAAAAATCGCCCCGTTCTCTGTTGAGGACGGGGCGATTCGTCTTTTGGGCTTATGCAGCCAGTCTTATGCGAAACGGGCGACGAGCTCCTGCAGGACGTCGGTCATCTTGACGAGCGAGCTGACCGGGACAAACTCGTTGACGCCGTGGTAACAGTAGCCGCCTGTCGAGAGGTTGGGGCAGGGCAGGCCGCGGAACGACAGCTGTGCGCCGTCGGTGCCGCCGCGAATCGGCAGTACTTGGGGCTCAACGCCGCAGGCAAGGTAGGCTTCCTTGGCAACATCAATAAGCTCGGGATAGTCACGAACGATCTCGGCCATATTTCGATACTGCTGCTTAATCTCGACCGTTACGCGCTCCTCGCCCAGTCGCTGGTTGAGCAGTGCGGCGGCGGCATTCATCAGCTCGAGTTTCTGCTGGAACTTGGCGGCATCGTGATCACGGACGATATAGCGCGCCGTGGCATGGTCGACCGTTGCCGAGACGCCCTCAAGGTGATAGAAGCCCTCGTAGCCCTCGGTGTATTCCGGGCGCTGCTCGTAGGGGAGCAGGGCGTTGAAGTCGCAGAACAGGTTGCCCGCGTTGACCATGCGCCCCTTGGCGTCGCCGGGGTGAATGGACTGGCCCTCAAAGCGAACGGTTGCCTCGGCGGCGTTGAAGCACTCCCACTCAAGCTCGCCAACCGGACCGCCGTCGACCGTGTAAGCGTACTTGCAGCCGAAGGCCTCGATATCCAACAGCTCGGCACCGTGACCGATTTCCTCGTCCGGGCAGAAGCAAATGCCGAGCGCGGGATGGGGCAGGGAGGGATCCTGCGCGATGCGTGCGACAAGCGCCATGATTTCGGCGACACCCGCCTTGTCGTCGGCGCCCAGCAGCGTGGTTCCGTCGGTGCAGACAAGGTCCTCACCCACCAGGTTGTTGAGGGCAGGAAGTTTGGCGGTGCTCATGGACACGGGCTTGCCGTCGACGATGCCGCAAACCAGATCGCCGCCCTCGTAGTGCACGATGTGCGGCGCTACGCCGGCGCCCGGCGCGACCTCGGTGGTATCGAGGTGCGCGATCAGGCCCAGGGCGGGCTTATTCTCGGAGCCGGCGCTAGCGGGAATGTGCGCGCAGACATAGGCGTTTTCGGTTACATGGGCATCGGTTGCACCCAGCTCGCGCAGTTCTTCGGCAAGCACGTTGGCAAGGTCAAACTGTACGGTGCTCGACGGCACCTGGTCGCAGTTGGCATCCTCGGACTGCGTGTTGATCTGGACATAGCGCAAAAAACGCTCGAGGACGTCGGGGTCCGTGGTGGTGTTTTCCATAAAGATCGCTCCAATCTTGGTCGTCGTGTGCAACAAGAACTCTAGCACGGTATGCCGCGGCATACCGCGACGCTTGGATGGGGTAGAATCAGCCATTGAGTGCAGAAGGGACGGATGTTCATGGATACGACAAATAGCTCGCGCGAACTACATCTGACGGTGGCGAACGAAGACTACTTGGAGTGCATGGTTCGCATTGAAAGCGAAGAGGGGGAAACCAACGGCGTGCGATCGGTCGACATCGCGCAGCGCCTTGGCGTCTCCAAGGCATCGGTCAATAAAGCGGTTTCGGCGCTCAAGGCATCCGAGCTTGTCGAGCAATCGCACTACGGCAAGGTGATCCTGACCGATCGCGGCCGCGAGGTTGGCACGGCTATCTGGTACCGTCATCGCCTCATCCGCACGTTTTTGGTTCAGGAGCTCGGTGTCGAATTTGAGCGAGCCGATTCCGAGGCCTGCATGATGGAGCATGCGCTATCCGAGGACACGATGAGCCGCTGGCTCGCCTATCTCGAAAAGCAGGGAATCAGCGTCGAGGAATAGCGGGATATATATGGATACGAGTTATTACAACCGCTTTGGTGCCGAGGAACTTACGCGCCGCTTGTCGAGCGAGACCTTGTTGGCGCAGGGCCCCATGGGCAGTGTTCTGTTGAGTGAGTACGATGCCGCCGACATTCCACCGGCGTTTTGGAATCTGGCAGAGCCGCAGACCGTTTCTCGTATCCATCGCTTGTATGTCGCCGCCGGCGCGCAGGTGCTCATTACCAACACCTTTCAGGCATCGAGCTATGCCCTCAAGCACGACCAGATTGCGCCGTCCGTGGCGGAGGTCAATCGCGGGGCCGTCGACGATGCCCGCCAGGCGCACCCTCAGCTGCTGCTAGGCTCGATGGGCCCGATCGGTATTGAGTGGTTTGCCGAGGACTCTGCCGAGTATCGTGAAATCCGAGGCATTGCGCGCGAACAGGCGCACACCTTGCTCAACGCCGGCGTTGACGGTCTGCTGATCGAGACGGTGACGTCTATCCGTAATTTGCAGCCCATGCTTGCCGGCGCCCGAGATGCCGCCGATGGCATGCCTGTTCTGGTGAGTTTTGTCGTTGACGATAAAGGCGACCTGTTGGGCGATGGCCTCAACATCGAGGCAGCCGTTTTGTACGCCGAAAAACACGGCGCAAATTCGGTTGGTGTTAATTGCTGTTCGCTTGCGGCCGCGAACGCGGCGGTGCCCAGGATGGTTGCATCGGCGACTACTCCCGTCACGGTGCGTCCCAACGCGGGAAATCCGGTTCAGACACAGGATGGTCCCGTGTGGCATGAGGACCCCGAAGCCTTCGCTCGCGCATGCGTCGAGTGGAAGCGGGCGGGCGCCGCAATGGTAGGCAGCTGCTGCGGAACCACGGCGGTTACGACAGCCGCTATGGCAGATGCGCTCAATATATAGAACCCGAAAATGGGAGTATCGAATCACCGCCCCCGCTGGGGCGGTTTTTTTGTTGGCGGTGCGCACCTCGACGCTTTTGCCTAAACGGTGAACGAGCGTGCCGGCGGCTTGCCGGATGCCCGTTGCGGGTATACCTCATGCGTACCATGATCCAAACACTGCGAGGTGTCTGCGCGTGTGCGCGATAATTCACTTTGGAACTGACGGTTGGCGAGCTCGCGTCGACGGAGACTTTACTATCAACAACGTCGCTCGTGTCACTGATGCTATCGGCAGGCTATGGCAAAAGACGAATCCCGGTAAAACGGTATATGTAGGATTTGATACTCGGCCGCAAGCGCGCGAGTTCGCCGAGCTCGCGGCGGGCGTGATTGCCGCCCACGGGCTCGATGCCGTGCTCGTGTCTCGACCGGTGCCGACTCCCGCTCTTACGTGGGCGGCTGCGTATGACGGCGAGGCATGCGGCGCGCTTATGGTGACGGGCTCACATCATCCGCAGGGCTATCTATGCCTCAAGCTGCGGATGGGTGATGGCTCGACGGCCAACCAGGATGTCATCGAAGAGCTCGAGGAGACGATGGCCGCCGAGCCGTTGGGGCTTGAGGGGCAATACCGCACGGCAGATATCATTCCCGACTATATGCGAGCGGTGGCATCGTTTGTCGACGCGGATGCCATTCGCGCCGCGCATATGCGTGTGGTGGTTGACCCCATGGGCGGAGCTGCGCAGGGATATCTTGCCGACTTGCTTCGAGAGCTTGGCGTCGAAGTCCATGAGATTCACGCCGACGAGACGACCGATAGGGGAGATATCTGCCCCGACCCGGTCGAGCCGTGGGTGGATGCTTGTGAGCGCGCAGTTGTCGAAGACGGGGCGTGCGCCGGTCTGGTGACTGATGGCGACGCCGATCGTATCGGCGCGGTTGATGAGCGCGGCAGATATATACATCCACATCAGATCATGGCGCTCGTTTTGGGCGATTTGGTCCAGTATCGCAATCTAAAGGGACGCGTCGTCGTCAACCTTTCATGCTCCACGCTTGTGCGTCGCATTGCCGAGGCGCTCGGTTGCCGCGTGGTCATCAAGCCCGTCGGTTTTAAATATATAGCCGCCGAGATGAAGAAGGGCGGCGTTCTCGTGGGCGGTGAAGAGGCCGGTGGTATCGGTATCGCCGCGCACATGCCCGAGCGCGACGGCATCCTTGCCTGCCTGATTTTGTGCGAGCTCATGGCCAAGACCGGCGCGCCCTTGGGCGTGCTTATCGATCAGCTCGAGGCGAGCTTTGGCAAGACGAGTTACGGACGTCGAGATTTGCGCCTTGAGGCCGAGGATGCCGAGACGTTGCGCACGCTGCTTCCCGGCGTGAATCCCAAGTCGATATGCGGCAAGGCGCCGCAGAGCGTAAGCCATATGGACGGCTTACGTCTGGCATTTGAGGATGACACCTGGCTGCTGATCCGTCCCAGCGGGACCGAACCGGTGGTGCGCGTGTACGCCGAGGGCTTTTCGGTGGAGGAGCGCGATGAACTGCTAGATGCCGGCTGCGCTTTGGCCAGGGGCGCATATCGGCTCTAGCCAAGGGGCCACTCTATATAAAGATGTGCTCGGCGAGCGGTAGCTATCAACTGGCAAGCGTCAGTTGAGGGCACAGTTGTGTAGGAAATGTGTGCGTCCAGATTCCCGCCCCCGGGGCCCCTCCGGTCTGGCAATATATCTCCTTGCCGCGCGGCCCGGTGGAACCG